>NZ_SOEM01000012.1:0-173610 GCF_004368875.1 Neorhizobium sp. R1-B | reverse complement strand
GCTGGTGAAGCGCCAGATGTACGGCCGCGGAAAGCTTGATCTGCTTCAAGCCCGCCTGATCGGTGCGACATGAGCACCAAATGTGCGTCAGAGCCCAAAATTCACCCCTTGGAGGTGCGGACAGATTCTTGGACTGCTTATGCTGCAATTCCAAGGTTCCGGCGGTATTCGGCTGGGCTAATCCCGCCACTTCATGCAGCAGCTGGATTCTTACATCCAGTGGTACAACCAGCATCGTATAACGCTCTCACTGGAATGGTACCAACATACAACGTTCACTGTGATTGAGGTACGCCAAGCGCAACTGCTAGCGTTGCCTCGAGGGCTTTAGCAGAAAAGGGTTTCGCTAACACGGGCCATTTAATGAACTCGGGAGGCAATCCCGCGGTCCCATATCCGGTGCTGAAGATAAATGGCACGCCGCGCTCACGCAGCACCTCCGCAACAGGAAAACTGCGCTCTCCGCCAAGATTCACATCGAGCACAGCCAGATCAATCTCTTCGGCGGCCGCGACTGCGCAGGCTTCCTGTAATTCAGCTACGGACGCAACGATTTCGCAGCCGAGATCCGAAAGCATATCTTCGATCAGAAGAGCAACGAAACCCTCGTCCTCAACGACGAGAACCTTGATGCCGCTAAATTCACTCATGCAGCAACGAGCCCGGGCGCAATCGACATGCGGCACACAACTCCCGAAGGTTCGAAGGTGAGGTCGAGTTCACCACCGAGATCCCGCTCGATACACCGTTCCATCAACTTGCTGCCCGTGCCGCGACGTGTGGGCGGCACGACCGGTGGCCCACCATGCTCGCGCCATTCGAGGATCATCCTCGGTTTCAGGTCAGTACCCTCTTCCAGTCGCCAGGAGATCGAAAGCCTGCCCGCCCCTGAGGACAGAGCTCCATATTTCATAGCATTGGTGGCGAGTTCGTTGAGCACCATCGTGATGTTCAACGCCGTGCGAGGGTCCAGATCAACAAAGGGTCCATCGATCTCGACCTGCCGTCCTGCATTACCGGCCAATGCCGTCAATACTTCCCGGGTGAGTGCGTCCAGGGAAGCACCCTCCCAATTGCGTCTCGTCAGCAAATCATGAGCGCGCGACAGAGCGAGTAGTCTTGCCTCGAACCGATGGGAAAAATCTTCCAGGCTGTCAGCATGCCGCGCCGTCTGAGCCGCCAGTGACTGCACCGTCGCCAGCGTGTTCTTCACACGATGGTTGAGTTCGTCGATCAGCAGCCTCTGCCGGTTCTCCGCCTGCTTGCGCTCGGTGATATCCACCAGCATGTTGATTGCACCTATCAGCTTGCCGTCGGCGTCATGAAGAGGTGTAGGGTAGGGAGTGAACGGAATGCGTCTGCCGTCCGGCCGTTCGGCGATTGCCTCGGCGCCGCGAACGGCACGATTTTCCTTCAACGCCACAGCCATAGGGCATTGGTCGTGGGGAAGCAGCGTGCCGTCGGTATTATAAAGACGCCAGGTGACGCACCACATCTCGCCGATCTGGGGTGTACGGCCTGACATCTCCACGGCAGCGTTATTGAAGAAGGTGATACGACCGGTCGCATCCGTTGTATAAACCGCCGCCGGCAGTGCCTCCAGCAGATCGCGAAGGTGCTGTTCGCTCTCGCGTATCCGGTCCTCCATCTGCTTGGCGACCGTCACATCCTGGAGCACCCGTACCCCGTAGCGGAAGCCCCCGGCTGTATCCAGAACGGACGAGCTGTAAACATCCAGGTAGACCGTGGTGCCATCGGGCCTCATTGCCCGTTTGCGTAGGACGTAGTTATCGATTTCGCCGGCGGTCTGGCGCGCATAAAGAGCACCATCCTCGTGTCGGTCCTCTTCTTGTGTGTAATCGAAGAAGGTCATGTTGAGGAGCTCCTCGCGGGAGCGTCCCAACATCCGGCAGAGAGTGTCGTTGACGCGCAGCAACCGGCCGCCTTTGTCAGCTTCCGCAATCCCGATCGTGGCGGCGTCATAGGTTGCGGCCAGCCGCTCGTCGCTTTCATGGCGAGCAGTCTCGGCCTCACGAAGATCGGTTACATCAGTCGTAAAACAGCGCGTGCTGATGAACTTGCCATCCTCAAACCGGCTGTTGGACGTGATCAGCACCTGCTTGATGGACCCGTCCTTGGCACGCAGACGTGCGGGATACCGGTCGAGCTTTTCGCCGCAGGAAAGCTTGTGGAGGATGTCGCCGATGACGGGTGCGTCCATATGAAACTCGACAATATGGCGACCCACATATTCCTCAGCTGTATAGCCGAGAAGCGCAAGCTCGGCCTTGTTCGCACGCTGGATGATGCCGTCGCCGCCGACGATATGCAGGCCGATCGCGCTGTTCTCAAAGAAATCCTCGAGATCGGCGTTCTTCTGCTGGATCGCTTCTTCCAGCTCTTTATGTCCGGAGATATCCTGGAAGCAGTTGATCGCGCCCTGGATACTGCCTTCCTGGTCCTTCAGGGCCCGAATATTGACGAGGGCTGTAAAGCGTGACCCATCGGGCCGTTCCATGACGACCTCGGCATTGCGCGTCGACGTGCCGGCGAAGATTGCCGTCGCCATGGGGCATACGTCATGCGCAAGCGGCGTGCCATCGGGGAGGAAGAGGGCATGGGACCCGCAGAACCGGGGACGTTTGTCGCCGACGGGGGGAGTTTGTCCCCACAGCTCTGCGGCCTCGGAATTATAGCGCACGAGCCAGCCGTCCTGGTCGCAGAGATAGACTGCGCCAGGGATCGCGTCGAGAACACTTGGGGCAGCTGCGGTGAGCGCCTCGAACTCGGTCAGCCGTCGCGCGGCGGCAGGAAACTCTTCGATATTGGACATGCAACTTATCCCCTCGGGCCCTGAGGCCGGAAACCTGGCGCCAGCCAAAGCTGAACCCGGACCCGCACCCCGCCCTTGCACGCTTCACTAAGCGTAACCACAACAAACGCAACAATTCAGAATCGGTTCCACCCGCCAAGAACAGGGACAGCGTATTTATTCCGGTACTTCGCACCATTATACCCCGGGGGTGCGGCCCCAGACCGTCCAGGTTCGGCCAAGGAGACGAGGTACTCGACGGCCGCCCACAATGTTCCTATGTTCACCCCAGCCTGGGGCGGAAACCACGGGGAGCAGCGGCTTCTCGCACCAAAGTCGGAGGGATCATGTCGGTTATCGCAAGAAACAATGTCACCGTACGGGGCGAAGGACGGCGCGCCATGGTCTTTGCGCACGGCTTCGGCTGCGACCAGAACATGTGGCGGCATGTCACGCCGGCCTTTGAACAGGACTATAAGGTAGTCCTCTTCGACCATGTCGGCTGCGGCAAGTCCGACCTCACCGCCTATGACCATGCCAAGTACTCCATCCTTGCCGGTTATGCGGCTGATGTCGTCGAGATAGGTCAAGTCCTGGACATCACCGGGGGCGTGTTTGTCGCCCACTCCGTCAGCGCAATGATCGGCATTCTTGCCTCAATCGAAGCACCTGATCTGTTTAGCGAGCTTGTCCTGATCGGTCCATCGCCCCGCTATATCAACGACGAAGGTTACGAGGGTGGGTTTACGCGAGAACAGATCGAGGAACTGCTGGAATTCCTGGATGATAATCACATGGGGTGGTCCTCCGCGATGGGCCCGGTGATCATGGGCAACCCGGATCGCCCCGAGCTCAGCGAGGAGCTTGTGAACAGTTTTTGCCGTACCGACCCGGATATTGCCAAAGCGTTCGCGCGCGTCACCTTTCTGTCGGACAACCGGGCGGATCTTCCGCGTTGCCAGGCACGTGCGCTTGTGATCCAATGCAAGCAGGATGTCATCGCCCAGCAGGGCGTCGGAGAATATGTACGGGATCACTTGCCACGGGGAGAGATGGTCGTCATCGATGCAACAGGACATTGCCCGAACCTGAGCGCGCCTGCCCAGGTCATCTCCGCGATCAAAGCCTTTGTGTAATGCGGAGGCTCAAACAGGACTGGAGGGCATCATGGAGGATCTGGACGACCTCTACGAGAATGCCCCATGTGGATACCTCTCTCTGGCCGCTGATGGCGTGATTGTCAAAGCCAATCGCACGCTTGCCGGATGGCTTGGCATGCAGAGCTTCGACCTCCTTGGTAAGCGGTTCTACGATCTGCTCAATGTTCCGGGGAAGATTTTTTACGAGACCCATTTTGCGCCCTTGTTGCGAATGCAGGGGCACTTCAATGAAGTCGCCTTGGATCTTGTTGGGTCGGATGGAAGAAAGCTCCCCGTTTTGGCAAATGCAGCCGAGCGCCGCTCGAACGACGGAGGAGTTCAATTTACCCGCATAACCCTGTTCCAGGCGGCGGATCGGCGCCGATACGAGCGCGACCTGGTGGATGCGAAGAACGCCGCCGATCGGGCCCGCCGAGAACTCGAGGAACTGAACAGAACCCTGGAAGAGCGTATCGATGCCGGCATTGCCGAGCGGCTCCAGCTTGAGCAAGGGCTGCTTGCGGAAAAGGAGGTGGCTCGCTTGAGGGAGCAGTTCGTTGCAATCCTCGGCCATGACCTGCGCAATCCGCTGGCGTCGATCGCTGGTGGGCTCAACATCCTGACCCGGGAACCGCAGTCCGACAAGGCCCGGCGCGTTCTGGCTATGATGAGCCAAAGCACCGAGCGCATGTCCAGCCTGATACAGGACATGCTTGATCTCGCGCGCTGTCGAGCTGGCCAAGGCATTGCTATCGACCCGAGGCCCACGGACTTGCGGTCCGTGCTTGAGCAGGTTGTCCAGGAATTACAGACCGCACATCCCGGGCGAGACATCCTGAGTTCGCTTGATATCGGGGGCGAGATACGTTGTGACGGCGACCGGGTTGCTCAGTTGGTATCGAACCTGCTGGGCAATGCTTTGGCGCATGGGGCCCCTGACAGACCGGTGAAGGTCGTCGCGGCTCCAGGCGTGAACGAACTAGTGATAACGGTTGCGAACGAGGGCGACCCAATTCCCGGACATGTGAAGGACCACCTGTTCGAGCCCTTCTTCCGCGCCACAAGCTCCGCGGAGAAGCAGGGGCTTGGCCTCGGCCTTTTTATCTGCAGTGAGATCGCTCGAAGCCATGGCGGTAGGCTTGAGGTCCACTCCGACGACAACCAGACCGCCTTCCTGTTCCGGATGCCGGTCTAGCGCCATCAAGCCAGTGGCATCGTGCACGGCCAGTGAAGGCAAAAGCGGTTAAGAGATTCGGCCGTGAAAAGATGAACCTGCCCCGATGTGATGGCGTTCCAACGCCTCCTGCGAAGGATACATATGTCGCTCGCGACAAACCCAATAACCCCGATAGTTAATCGCTCGTGGCGCCGAAGCCGGTGGTCTGTTCAGACCGCTTATGGCCCGGCATCGAAACCTTGAATCGCTGCGGCAGAGGCGCAATACTAGGGTATTGGGAAGTTCAGGTGGCGAGGAAGGAGATGCAAAATGCCTCTGACCGATGTTCGATGGACCCGTCCTGTAAAGGTCCGGCTTCAGTGTGGACTGGAGCACACCTTCACCAGCATCTACGATGCGCTCGATTTCCTGGAGAACGAGTGGCCGATACGCCACGGGCAACATCATGAGCAAGCCGTGAAACGATGCCGTCGCGTCTTGAGCGGTATAATCCCAGCAGAGATTGCACGTGAGGCTTTTGTCGCGGCTTGTCTTGAGGCCGGTTTGTCAACGCTCACGTCTCCGCTGAAGCCACGGCACTCCGTTGACGTTCAAATCCCCTGGGAAGTCCTGCATCATCGCTAGCGCACCAATTTGTGTGCACAGCGAGCAGTCGCCCCGCGACGTGCAGCCCTTCGAATGTTGTTTTTGAAGTGGCTGGAGCTTTCTCTCGTTTTGCTTTCGAAGAAAAAAGTTTCGAGGCACCGCTCGAGCGTCCGGTAGCGCCCCTCCAGCCGGAACCGACCTCCTGAAAAATTCGCTCACAGCCCGCAGCGCACAATTCGCCATCTGCGCATCGTGGCCTGGTCGCCGGTCAAGACGCGTGCATAGCCGATAAGCCGTGGGGGTGCCGATGACGGATTTGTGCCTGGCCGTTTTACCATGGTTGGGGCAGGCGGACCGTGACCAGCGTGAAATGCGCTCTATCGGCCATGTGCGGCGGAAATGCCAGACTAGGGACTTCGGAGGAGGGGAGGGGTAGGAGGGTATCGCCTGAGAGAATGATTACAGAGAAATCCGCATTCGCTCGGGAGGGGAGAGTGGCCCTGAGCGGCCCTCATAACAGGCCCAGTTGGCCCGAAGCTGCGTTCTTGGCCAACTCGAAGAACGTTGTGGGAACAAAGCCTGCGGGACTGACCCGCGATGTGCCCGCGCTCCCTTGGACGGGATCAATATCCCGGCGCAAACGCTGGCGAAGCGCAGGATCGTCGTGAACTGGGGTCAATGGCGTCGTCCATGGGTTCACGGTTAAGCTGTGCCTTAACCGAAGATGTTTAGGCAAATTATAGGTTTGAAAGCTACTTTAAGTGCCAGGATGACGGTCGCATAGAATTGGGGGGCAGATGAATTTTCCGAAGCTTGGCAGGCTTGTGACGCTAAGTGCCAAGAGCGTATGGCAGTATGAGGCGCAAACCTTTACGCCGTGGCTTGCCGAAAATCTCGATCTGCTGGGCGAAACCCTCGGCATCGGGGAGCTCGAACTGAAAAACACCGAGGTTCCCGCCGGTGAGTTTCGGCTTGATATCCTTGCGGAAGATGGAAGTGGCAATCCCGTTTTGATCGAGAATCAATTTGGGAAGACCGATCATGGTCATCTTGGCCAGCTGATCACCTACATGGCAAGCCAGCGCAAGGATACGACGGCAATATGGATTGCCGAAAAAATCCGAGAGGATCATAGGGCTGCCATCGATTGGCTCAACGCAACCACAGCGAATGGGTTTGACTTCTTTGCTGTCGAGGTAGAGGCCTTAAAGATTGGTGACAGTGATCCTGCTCCATTCTTTCGGATAGTGGCGCAGCCAAACAACTGGTCACGAGCCATCGACGCCAAAGTAGCTACCGATCAAGATCTGGCAGAACGTCATATTCTGAGAATGGCATATTGGAATTCATTCGCGGAATTCCTGAAAACGCGGGATACGAGTTTTTCCGTTCGGAGGGATAATAGGGAAGATCGGCAGGAATTCAAAACAGGGCGCTCTTGGTTCGTCATCAATGTAACAATAAACATCTTGAAGAAACGAGTGGGCGTAGAACTGTATATGTATCGCGACCCGCTGAAGAATGCCATACGCGCCCTTGAGGGGGATCGAGCTGCGATTGAGCAAGAGATTGGTGATCATTTAGAATGGCAGGAATTACCTGGCAGAAAAGCGAGCAAGATCACCTTATACCGTTACAACGTCGATATAACCGAGGAAAACCAATATCCAAGCATTCACGAATGGATGCTGGATAAAATGCAGCGGTTTCGCAGGGCCTTTGTTCCGCGCGTCAAAATGCTGAACTCCGATGCTGATGATCTGCCCAGCGAGCAGATGACCGACGAGCATCTATAATTCGGCTGGCCAGCAGTGAACATGGATCACCACGATAAGCGAGACCAGCATGGCATACTTTTCCATTCGCCGGAAATAAATAGGTGGATGAGGCCCATCCAGTAAGGTTTACTACAGTGTCGGCCTCTATCGGCCCTCACAGCATCCGTGCAGCGCGCCCGGTTCGCCGCGTGACGTTGTTGTAGTAGCTGGAAGCCTGCTGCACGGAGCGGTGCCGCGATTGCTCCATCGCCTCGGGAAGTGGAATGCCACGATTCGCCGCTTCTGTCAGATACCCCGATCGTAGCCCATGCGCTGAGAACTCCCCAGGCTCCAACCCTGCCATCTCCGCCCGCTGCTTCAGAATGGCATTCACCGACTGCGGATCGAGCGCACGCTTCGACACCGTTCCCCAGCGCCCGATCCCCCGAAACACGCTGCCTTTGTCGATTTTGGCCGCCGCCAGCCAGGCGCCAAGCGCTTCCACCGGCCGACCAGTGAGATAAACGATCTCGTCCTTTTCGCCGGAGCCAGTTTTGGTGCGACCGAGATGAATGGCAAGAGAGGGGAGGGGAGGGCCGTCTGGCACCAGGATGGGCGGCTCAACGGTCAGCTGCTCATACCGCAGCCCGGCGATCTCGCTGCGCCGGCGGCCGCCGGAGGCGAAGGCGACCATCAGGATCGCCCGGTCGCGCAGATCGCGAAGGCTGTCGGTGGTGCAGGTCCCCAGCAGTTTTGACAGGACGTCGCCAGTGACCGCCTTGGCGCTCTTGCGAAGACGTTGTCTTGGCGCGGCTCGGATCGCCAGCCGAATGGCTGATTTGAGGGCGGGGGAGGTGAAGGCACCATCCAGTCCGCGCCATTTGGTCAGCGTCGACCAGTTCGCCAGCCGCCGGCGCACCGTCGCTGGAGCGTGTGGGCCGACGGATTTCAAAAACCCCTGGCGCCGAAGCTTTTCGTCGACGTCGGCGGGCATGCCGTGATCGGCATCGGTTGCATGCTTCTCCGGATCCCAGAGATGCTGCGCGACAAATTTGAGCAGCAGCGCCTCTGGCGCCGGCCAGGGCAGCGACTTTCCGGTTGCCGCCAATCCCCAGGCTTCCAGATAGGCCAGATCCGAGGTCAGTGCCCGCAGCGTGTTGGCGCCCATACCCGCGTTGACGAGGTGGCGAAGCGTTTCCACATCCTGGTCGGTCAACAGCTCGGCGAGCTCATCACGCCGGTCGATCGGCAACACCGACGCAATGGTGTCGAGCTCGACCGCCCGGCGATCGACCCCAGACAGTCCGTCGGACTTCGATGCCTTCGGCATCAGTCGATCTCGACGTGCGGCCGCCAGCGCCGGATGATCTGGATAATCTCCGGCTTGTAGGCGTCGGGATAGGACAGCGTCTCCTCGCGGGCGATGAAGGTGAAGACGGTGATCATGTCCTCGCAGATTTCAGGATCGAGGTCGGTCAGGTCGAAACCCCGATGCACATCCGCATTCCACCAGGCGAGCAAAAAATTGGCGACACGGCGGCCTTGGCCGGTATCGCCGTGCGCGACGTTGAGCAGCTTTTCGAGGGGAAACGGACGCGATCTTCCATGGTGGGAGCCTTTGCGGAGCGGGATTTGCCCCAGATTAGGTGGATTCGCGGGCTTTGTCGATCTACCACCGATAAGCAGTACTTATCGGTGGTTAGAGGACTAACCCACAATCATACCATGTGAGGAGCCCTAACCTAGCGATAGAGTTCTCGTAAGACTTCGTTTACCATAAATTCAATGGCTTATGACTTCGAAAAATTGGCAATTTTCCGAGTCTTCTCGAACCGGCGTTTCGCGCCGGTATTTCTCTAACGCGTCTGGACGAGCGTATCGCCCGTTCACCGGTCGGAATCGGCTGGATTGAGCGTACCCACTTTGCCGACGCCTGTCCTTCACTGTGGATCGACGGCGAGCTCGTGCATCTCGAGGACCTCGTGCTTCACGATGCCACACGCGATATTCGCACACCCACCCATGACAATCGCCCGCGACGTGCTTCGCACCCGTCGGCGCATCGCCGGGCAACCCCCCGTCTGGGCAGTTTCGGCGGACGGCATCCGTTCGCTGCGGAAAACCTCGGAGATCGGGTCGGGCGGCGGGGACGAGGCGTCGACGGCCGGAACTGTTCGGGCGGGGGTCGCGATCACCCCTGGAAGGGGAGGGGGACGACGGTGAAGTCGTGGAAAATCTGCCCGGTGTCGACTATGCCGCCATCGATGCGGTCCTGGCCCGATCGGTAGCGGCGATCGAGAACGCAATACGGCCCGGCCGTGTCGCGGGCAGCCGTGCTGCCGAAAAGGATTCGCTGGTCTATGATCTCGACTGGGACGAGGATTCTAGGCTCGACGAATGGCGTGGTGTGCTGCGCCAGGCCGAACACTTACCGGCGGTGCTGCAGGCGATCGTTGCCCTCGATGCGTGGAACGAACTTGCCGTCCTTCAGCACGCGCCCTGGCTCGGACGGCTACTGGTCGCCTCGATCCTGCGCCAGGCCGGCATCACCACCGGCTCTCACCTGGCCGCCATCAATCTCGGCCTGAAAACCATTTCCGTCGATCGGCGCCGGCATCGTGATCGGGAGATGCGGCTTCTCGCCATGGCCCACGGGTTTTTGGCAGCGGCCGAGATCGGCATGAAAGAGCATGACCGGCTGACGCTGGCGAAAACGATGATGGACCGAAAACTTGAAGGACGGCGGACGTCGTCGAAATTGCCGGAGCTGGTCGAGCTGGTGATGGCGAAACCGCTCGTGTCGGCAAACATGGTGGCGAGGTAACGCCGCAGGCGGCGCCGCGGATCGTTTTGGAACTCGGCCTCCGGGAGATGACGGGGAGGGGGAGGTTTCGGGCGTGGGGGGTGCTATAGACGGCCGATTGTGGTCAGATGAATCTGCTCGATGGGGGCATATACGATCGTGTTCCTCCGCTGTTTGAAGGCGGCGCGCAAAATTATCGCCGACAAGCTTGGGGTGCCGATCGATGATGTGGATCTGGAAGAGGTGTAGGACCTTATCGCACTAACATGAGACGTGTCGCCTCGGCGACGCGTTTCCATATGCGCCGCTGGCGCCGGAGGGGCGGAGCCGGAATGCGCTAAACCAAATTGCGCCGACGTGACGACCGAGCCCTGATACGGCCGGGAGGCCGTCACCGAGCCGCATGCCCCTGGGTCGATTGCCTGCTTGCGATCCACACCGGGAGAGCAGGGAGGGTCGGCAAGAGCCTCCCGTGAAGCGCCGGCAGGAGGCTTGTGGCGCTTCATGGCCCGGGTGAGGGGCGGCCCTACCCCCCGGCCGCGTTAACAGGTGTTGCAAGGCCGCAAGCACGCGGAGCCGCGCCCTGTCACGGTCACAGGATCCGGGATAGCCGACGGCCGCGCGTTGAGCGATCAAGTGCACCGTTCGTACATTGGAGGGTAGAGCGCCTTTTGGAACATTCCCTGATGCCCCTTGTTAGACCCAGACCTCCAATGGAAAGGATCACTCATGTTCATGAGAGTCGATCAGCTGCAGGCCCACCTGCCAGCGCCGAAACGTGCAGACCCAAATGCCGCCGCCGCGCTTCAAGAGTTGCTTGGCGGGAAGTACGGCGAGATGTCGACGCTCGGGAACTATATGTTCCAGAGCTTCAACTTTCGATCGAAGGAAAAGCTTCGGCCGTTCTACAGTCTCGTCGCGGCTATCACAGCGGAAGAACTCGGCCATGTTGAGCTTGTAAGCAACGGCGTCGCCATGCTCAACAACGGACCGGACGTCGCTGACGGGGACGCCGGAGACGGTGGCGACATATCGGGCGCGCCATTTGAGGACATGAAGGATATCCGTCTGGCTGCGAGCTTTCTGTCTGGCGGCGGCGGCGCAATGCCCATCAACAGCAATGGCGTTTCCTGGAACAATGACTTCATCACCACGACGGGCAATGTCGTGCTTGACCTCTTGCACAACTTCCACCTTGAATGTGGAGCCCGGCTTCATAAGCTCCGTGTCTACGAAACACTGAGCGACCCGACTGGGAGAGAGGTATGCGGCTATTTGTTAGTTCGGGGTTCAGTCCACGCACACGCTTATGCCTTGGCCCTCAAGAAAATCACCGGCGTCGAGATTGAGAAGTTCCTGCCGACACCGAACATCCCGCTAAGTAAGATACCAGAATCTCAGAAGTACCTCGACGAGGGCTCCCACCGCAGGCTCTATACCTTCAGCCCGGCCGACTACAAAGAAATGGCAGGCATATGGGGCAACGGGGAAGTTGCGCTTCCAGACGACCCGCCGGGTGAACTCGAAGTCGTAGACGGTATGCCCGAGGGCGGTAAAATCCATCAATTGGTCGGTGTGCCATCAGCCTTTACGCCGGATTATGCGCCCGAAGAGATGTTTGAGATTGCTCAAAAGCTCTACAAGAAGTCGCGCTAAGGTATAACAGCAGCAGTATATCGTTTGGAGGGGGCAGCGGACGTACCCCCCACCAAATTGGATCATTGATCGCGTGCACAGAGACGTCCTTGTTTAGAAGATATTAGGGCGTTCAAGATGGCTTGCGTCACTCACCTGTCAACGGGACCACGCTATGCGTCCGCCTTCGTAGATCTAGTCGCCTTCATGCAGCGTAGTGGTAGTTGCTTGATTTCCTCGGATGCGACTGCTCGATCTGGAATTGCTCGGTGCGGCTTGTTCCGCTTCAGATGGGCTCGGAATGCCCGACGGTGTTGCTTGGCTTGTTCAGATGACGCCTGATGCGGATTTTACGCGGCGGGGCCACCAGTGGCGGCTGCGTATCAGAGAGCGCTTCCCGAGCGGCCGAGCTCAGGTTCAAAGCTACGAAGTCAGCCTCTTCGAGATCAAGCGTTAGCTTGTCGTCCTGGCTTTCCGTCCATAGAACCGCGCCCACCCGCGCCGCCGGGTAAAGACGCTTGAGCCTGCGGACAACCATGCGGGCGTGCCTGCCCGAGTCCTCATTTAGGAAGCAGACGACGATGGCGCTTGTTCGTTCCGGCACCAAATTGGTGCCACGGCGATCGGAAAGATCTAAGTGCCTTGCTACCACCACCTCGGCTCCTTGGACCTGGAGGACTTGAGCGAGCATGGCTGCTGACGCATCGTCCAGCGGCCCCCTGCCGCCGATGCAGAAGACTGTTTTGCCACTCCCGTCCGGTAGTTCCGCTGCATCATCGCTAACCTTGATCGGCGTCAAAGGGCGCTGATCTACCTTGGTTTCATCTTTAGGAGCTTGCTCCTCCTGCTCTTCTTCCTGGGCGATGTCGGCAAGATTGGAGACCAGAGCAATGGCAGCTTCATAAACCTGATCCATTTGTTCCGCCCTCAAGACACCACGACGCCGGTCCTTCTCAGCAAGCAAAAGGGCCGGAATAGCCACTTGGCTGTAGTAGTCCTCCAGATAGTCCTCCTCAAGCAGCTCCTCCGCGTAGTCAGTCGCCTCATCGGGGTCTCCTGCGAGTAGCCGTTGATAGAGGCGCTCCTTAGGATCGAGCACCGGCTCGCTTCCAAATAGAACCTCCAGGAACTCGAACTGCGGGACGTATCGGCCCAGGACTACAAGGCAGACGGTCAGTGGTGTCGATAGGACCAGGCCGACTGGTCCCCAAAGCCACGCCCAAAAAATCGCAGCGACGACGATTGCCAAGGGGGACAGCCCAGTGCGAGATCCATAAAGCCACGGTTCCACGATATTGTTGCTGGTCAATTCCAAAATGAGAAATATGGCCGCAACCCACAAAACGAGGCTCCAGCCTGAGTCGACCGCGAACGCTAAGAACAGGGGCAGAACCATCGCTATGACAGGCCCAATGTAGGGGACAAAACGGAGGACGATCGCGAGCATTCCCCAGAGCGCTGCGTTCGGAACCCCCACCACCCATAGACCGAGCGCCAACGGGACGCCGTACGTACAATTGACCACCAACTGCATGAGCAGATATCGCCCGACCCGGCTGCCGGCCTCCTGGATTGCCTCTGTTGTTCGATGCAGATCTCCGTAGCCGACGAGGCGGATAAAGCGGTCGCGAAGCGTTTCTCGCTCCAAGAGCATGAAAATGACCACGACTATGACCAGGCCTAGTGAGGCTATGGGGCCAAGCAGGGGGCCGATCAGGCTCGTGAGCGTGGCGATTGGACGACTAGGCGCAAATATCTCAACGAGAAGCGGTTCGCGGGGTATCGGTCCAGCACCTGGGCCCGCATGTGGCTGACCATCATTGTTGAGTTCACGGCCCACGCTCTCAATGGCGGCCATAAGGCGTCGGATGAAACCGTTGTCCGTTCCGCTATCTTGAAGCGCCCGGATCTTGGCTATGATATTGCCTTGGTATTCCGGGAGCTTCTGAGCCACCTCGGCGACATGCCCAGCCACGACGAGCCCAAAAATCACGAGAAAAAGGAAGGCGAGCACGACGGTGATTATAACGGCGAGAATGCGCGGGAGACCCAACTTCCGCAGACGTGAAGAAATCGGAGCGAGGGCGAACGTCAGCAGGACTGCAATTGCCAGAGGAAGAAGCACGTCCTTGGCGAAATAGAGAATAGCGATAACTGCAAGCACGCTTACAAAGGCAGGCAGGCTTGATGACGGAGAAGAGTTGGAAATCGAATAAACGCGTCGCGGACCGCTGAGATCATTTAGCAATTCCACCTCCGCGCTTCAGCGTAGCTTGAACAGGTCGACGGTCGGCCGTTTCAGCTTTGGAATATGGAGCGTAGATTGGCATCGGCAATGTTGCGGAACAGCGTCTGTTTGTTCCATCAGCGTCGAGGGCGTAAGATTGATGATGGCAAAGTACGGAGCTTCGACTTTATTCTAAGGCTTTGGGTGGATAGCAGACTCTAGAATAGTCAAGACCATTAACTCGGCCAAGAGGTGTGATGACGTCGATCAGAGAAAGCTTACGTCAGAGCCTGTCCGGTATCTCGACTGTCTGCCGCTGGGCGCGAAGCAAATTGCGGGGGCCTTGGTTCCGATCGCTTCAAGGCGGGCGAAGCTCTTGCTAAACGGGCGCCACCCGTGATTAGACGTCTGCCTATTGCCGAACGAAACCCGCGAGGCGGACCATTTGGGTAGCGCGACCGTCCTGAATCATGGTGTTCATCCGTTCCATAACCGCCGCATTAGGCTCTCCGCAAATCTCGAACGCGGCCACCGTGCAATGCTGCATAACTTCAGCGATGTAGGGATCGGCAAGTCGCCAGTGTTCTAGGATCGCTTCGGAATCTCGATAAAGTTGATAGCTGACGGCGGTCAGTTGTTTTTCGTCAATGAACGTCTGCACCATCAATTGCGGACCGTGTTCACTCACGAAATCTACTGCCGCGCAAATGGCTTGCTTGAAGGCGTCCATGTGGCCTTCGGTAATCTTCATCGTGTTGCGAAACAGGATCATTTCATCGGGTTGCAGTTCCATCTGTTAGGTATCCCTTCTTAACTGTTCCATTGTTGAACTGGTATGGGCAACCTGATGCTCACCAAACCCAAGAAGCGCCGCGGGCCTGGCTTCAGTTTGAGGTTATGAACTGGCTTGCGGCAGGCAACTCGAGGTGACAGAGGCCACATCTACGGCCTCTGGTTGTTCGCTGCGGCGTTACAGGCACTGCTGCAGTTTCTCCCAAATTTTTTCTCCGACTTTGGCGAGCCGACTTGCTTTGCCTGACTCTCCACTTTCACCAACCATTGGACCACCTACCGATAAGTCTCACTGGGCCCGCCTGTCATCGAAACTGATTGCCAGCGCTGACAGGATAGCCAATAGAACGGTTGCCGGGACAATGACTGATGCGGCTACCCACCCATATGCGCCGATCGCGACGCCCACCGCCACAGAACCGATAATCTGGCCAAGATTGCTGCCCTGCATAAGCAGACCGATCACGACTGGGGCAAGTCCAGCGGAAGGCGCAAGCAGCGGGGCAGACGATATTAGTGTAGCGGGAATCAAGCCGCCGACCGCCGAGAACAAGACGCAGAGCACGAACACCGGCAGAGGGCCAAGTACGTCAGAGAAAATGCCGATGCCTGCGAGGCCCATGATCAGATATGACCCTGCCAGAAGCAGTCGACGACTTGCGCCACGTGCCAGAAGATAACCCGCTCCAAGGTTGCCAATGATGTTCACGCCGCTAGCCAGAGCACTGAGAAAACCGGCCATGCCATGCTCGACTTCCATTTGCTGCATCAAAAGCACAGGGAGGAAGCTGAACAGGGCGAAGAACACAAGGCTATAGAATGTAAAGCAGGCAGCTAGTAGAACGGGCTGCCTGCCTGTGAGGACTCGCAACGCGTCAGACGCGATGCTTCTTGCAGAGTCTGTCGGCCCTCCCGATGCGGCCGGAACAATAGCGAGCGTGGTTGCAATTGCTGCTACTAAAAGACCTGCGTTCCCCCACCAGAGCGAACGCCAACCACTAAACAACGGACCTATTAGCATGGCGAGCCCCATACCGGCCGGCATGAAACAACTCCACAGAGCGAGCGCAAAGTCACGGTGCTCCCCTCGCACCACCCGGTTCAGAACGGCAGGGGCAGCAACGGTAACCAGGAGAAATCCAGTGCCCTCCAAGAACCGTGCCGCGAGGAGCACGACATAACCTGGCGCCATTGCGCCCATGATGGTGCCTGCGCTGAGCAATCCAAGCCCGATGATCATGATACGGCGGTCTCCACCATTCGAGACCCATGCGCCCGCAGGAATACCGCCGACAAGTCCAAGGACAGAAAAGATCCCCGTCAGCCACCCGATCGCCGCAAGGCCGAGACCCCACTCCGACTGCAACATGGGTGTCGCAATGGCAGTCTTACCGACTTGAAGTGCGCTGATCACGCCGGACGCCACCACGACACAGATTACGCCCCAGGTTTGGGGCACAGTCGAAGCGTACGCTCTCGGAGGCATCACGCAGCCTCCCTCAACCTCGCCGAAGCCAGAGCGCGAGCAATTTCGGTCACGTGCCGACCCTGAAACCGTGCTCCATCCAATTCGTTGCTGCTTGGCTGACGATCACCTCCATTACCGTCATCGGCCAACGTGGACGCGCCATAGGGAGAGCCCCCGGTGATCTCGTCCATCCGCCCTTGCCCCTTATAGGTATAGGGCAAACCGACAACCACCATGCCGAGATGGAGTAGAACGGTGTGAAAGGACAGGATCGTGCTTTCTTGGCCGCCATGCTGGCTGCCGGTCGAGGTGAAGACGCTGCCGACTTTGCCCACGAGCTTGTCCTCGAACCAAAGACCGCCGCACTGGTCGAGGAAGTTCTTCATTTGCGAGGCCATGTTACCAAAGCGCGTGGGGGTGCCGAATATTATGGCATCGTAGTCAGCGAGTTCCGGTACAGTGGCGATGTCGGCGGACTGATCACGTTTGTATCCGGCTTTCTCAGCGACAGGATCAGGTACGAGCTCTGGAACACGTTTGATCGCGACATCAGCGCCAGCATCCCTCGCCCCTTCAGCTACCGCCTGCGCCATCGCCTCGATGTGACCGTAAGATGAATAGTATAGCACCAGGACTTTAGTCATCGCACTTCCTCAGCTGCTTCACATTAGTTGCTGAAAAGATACCTCTGTTTTGCGTCAGAGGAAGTGATATAAGATCGATGAGTTTGATCGATTGGGTAGATCATGCTGGACGCTCTGACGCTTGATCAATTGCGGGTTTTCGTGACGGTGGCGGAAAGCGGAAGCTTTCGCTCAGGCGCCGCGCGACTATTCCGCGTCCAGTCAGCGATTAGTCATGCAATCGCCAATCTAGAGGCTGAGCTTGGGGTGGCCTTGTTTGATCGCGGCGGGCATCGTCCGGTGCTGACAGCCGAGGGGCACGCGCTGCTAGCTAATGCTCGCGACATCCTCCTCAGGATCGATGTGATGCGCGCTCGCGCCCGCAGTCTCGGCGAAGGCGTTGAGCTTGAGCTTTCTCTTACAGTGGACACCTTGTTCCCCGCCGCGGTCGTGGGCAAAGCGCTCTCTGAGATGCGAGTGGCCTATCCAGACGTGTCAATCCGACTCGCGGTTGAGCCGCTTGGCGGACCACCCACCGCGCTAATCGAGAAGCGCAGTACGCTATCTCTTCTGGTGGGCGAAAACTTCCGAGATCCGCGCATTGCACAAGAAGCTATCTGTGCTGTCAAGCAAGTTGCTGTGGTTTCATCCAACCACCCGCTGGGTCAATGGCCAAAGGACGAAAAAATTGGGGTGCCTGATCTTGCCGATCATCTGCAGATTGTCTTGACGGATCCGTCACCTCTGTCAGACGGACGAAGTTTCGGGGTGCTATCGCCTCAGACCTGCCGCGTCAGCAGCCAAGACGCTAAGCATGCGATGATTGTTGCCGGATTGGGCTGGGGGCGGCTGCCGCTCTGGCAGGTGGAACGTGATCTTCGCGATGGGCGCCTTGTGCGTATTGCAAGCAAGGCGTTGGGGCGCAATAGTGAGATTGCGTCGGAGGCTTACCTCGCGCATCGCATAGACCAGCCGCTGGGACCTGCCGCAGAGGCGTTCCGCCACGCTCTTATGCGTTCGGCTGCCGGGATATAATTGTGACTGAAAAACCGCCGTACTCTGGGACGAATTTCGATTAGGGCACGGTTAGATTCTTCACCAGCTACAAAGCCAGTCGCATTTCGCCTGCCCGAGTGAATCCAAGCTTTTCGTACATCGACGCGCCCGCGTCAGAGGCGTGGAGCACGACATCAGTGCAGCCGGCCGTTTTCAGGTGAATGATGGCTCGCTCGGTCAGGCTCTTGCCGACACCTTTGCCGCGGTAGCGCGGCTCCGTGTAGACCGACCAAATGTAACCGCGCCGGCGAACTGCCGGTTTGATGACTTCGGGATAAGGTGACCGCAACAAACAGCATATCGCCGAACCAGCGATTTCGCCGTTGACGATTGCGAGGAATCCGCCGTGGCTCCCATCACTCCGCGTTTCTCCGATGAAGCGAGCGACGGCTTCGGTGGCGTCGGGAGCATAGTCTTCCAGCCGCGTGCCGTAGCTATCCCATATAGCGAGGTAGTGCGTCACCAGAACGGGGTCGTCGGCCGGACCGACAGGAACGATTTGCAACTCATTCGACATCATTTATCTATCCCACACTCTCAAAAAGGCCCAATGGTGTAGCCATTTCAGCTTCGTCGCGAACTCTTTCGACCATGGGCCGGCAATACGCGAGTTGTCGCCGCGGAAGATCAACGGGCTTCGGCTGTGCCCGGGGCCGAGCCGAACAACATCCGATGATCAGAGCGCGACGGAAACACCCATATGCTGTTGGCCATGATAGGATTGTCACTGCGCCGCGCCGTCGCCAATATGCCAGCGCGCTGCGCCGTCTTTAACAAACCGGTGACGCGCCTTCATGCAAGGCTCGCACGGCGCCAGCTTCGTCCTCTGGCCCAATTGGGCCACATATTCTCGAGGCCCTTCATCTCCTCGAGACAGCCGCATTATCCTCTATGTTTTTCTGACCTCGTTGGTCTCTCTCAGCGTCGATGCGTTCCTCCCGGATTACACCAGTTGCGAGTAGAGGTGGGCGTCGCGCCACCGCTATCCACGCAATACGTCATATCGCTCTTCATCTTCGATATGGCATTCGGCGAGTTGCTCAGCCCTTGCCCGATGCGGTAGAGCGCACGAAAGCGCTCTCATAGGCGAGCGAGATGCGCAAGAACTTGTGGTGTGCCACCTGTGTCCGGAGCCCACCTCATCCCATGGGCTTCACAATCCTGCCGCTGACAGGGACACCTAACGAAGGATTGCAGCCGCATAAGGCGAAATATCATGGTTCAGGCGGCTGGGAAGGAACAGACGAGGCGGTCAATGTACAGCCATGCTCACCAGCGGGTAGGGATGTACAGCCTTGAACTGGGCGATCATCGCCGTTGCCTGTTGCAGCACACGCTCGGCATTGCGCAAATCATCACGAGCAAGCTCGTCGGCATTGATACGTATCGCTTCGGCCATGTTAGTCGACATCGCAGCATAGTGCCTGTCGCCTTCGATGAAAGCGTCGCGCGCTGTATGCTCGAGGGCGCGGGCGATGTCCACGAAAACCTCCTCGCGTTCTTCGATATCGAGATCTTTGATTGTATTAATTCTTTCTTCCATCTTGGCCTCACTCTGAACAGACGTGCGGAAAAAAACCGAGCTCATCAAGCCTCGGTCACACAAGAGCTAGGAAGGAAAAATTTCAGATTCAAGCCCTCAGTGAAGCTTGAACTCGCCTTCGACGCGTCGCCATTCATTCGGCCCGATCAGGCGCTGATGGGAATAACGGACGGAGTGCAGGGGTCCGTCCAGGCGGGTTTGCCAGAAATCCAGGAACCTGTGCATCTCGGGAAAATCGGGAGCCAGATCATAGTCCTACCAGACATACGTCTGCAGCACGGACTCGAAATCGGGGATGCGGTAGAGGATGTGTGCAGTGGTGAGACCATAGCCATTCAGTTTGTGCGGATGATTTCCTCTCGCCTGTCGTCGAGCATCCTGCGGCCGTTAGGCCGGCCCGGTTTGCGCTCCACCAGCGACATCACCGTTCCTCCAGCTCGAAATAGCTTGATAAGGCGGAATGCGGTTGCCCGACTGACGTCTAGTTCGGCAGCCGGCAGCGCCATATCCCCGGCCGCTACCTTGCCAGAGCGACGCAACAGAAATCCTCGGATGCCTCGGCTCGTCGACACGCCTCATCCCAAAGCGCTTCGTCAACCTCCTCAGGGAATGGATCAATCATGCAGAAATACCGTCGATTGCGTCGACGATTGAATCTCACATGAAGTGCCAAAATCCAAGAAGGAATCTCACATTAAGTGCCAAGTCTCAAATTTAGTGCCAAGCTATCTGGTTGAAAATATTAGAAGCGGAATCTCACGGCTAAATGCAAAATGACACCACTCGATGTAGGCCTTACTGACATCACTGCCGATGAGCGCCCTCTTATCACGGTCATATGTATAACCGAACTTGGTGGCGATGGTGGCTTGCTCACGCCTTCCCTTCAAAGCCTCGCCGATCACCTCTTCGCTGTGGCCAGTGCGATAGGCATCCGATGTGTCGAACAGCGTCGCGCCCAGCTCCAGCCCGACATGAATGGCCCGGATCGATTGTGCATCGTCGATGTCGCCCCATCCGTCGTTCATGCCGTCCATTGTGAAATGGCCACCGATCGCCCAGCAGCCCATACCAATGGGTGGCGCGGACATGTCGCTACGGCCAAGTTTGCGGGTAGTGATCATTTTCATCTCCTCATTTCAGTCCAGAAGGGAAAAACAACAATCTGGCCCGGGTCCGGGCCCAGACCGAAGATTGGCGGTGAACATTTTCATACGGGCCGGCGCTGCCGCCACAACCGAGATTCTACGGCGTTTTTCATTCATGAAAAGGCGGCCCCGTCTCTTCGTCCCAAGCGAACAGAATTGCGGCCAGCGCCTTGTGCTCAGACACTCTCGAGATCGGCCGTAAGACTCTCATGGCCAGAAGGAATGCCGCCACGGGTTCATGAACCTCACCTCCTGATTGCGCCCGTCGGACCCGCATCGGCGACTAGAATTGGGACGCAGCGCAAACTGCGTCCCTGAGGTTGATGAGGTCAGAAGGTCAGATCGCAGCCTCGTCGGATGGCGATCTGGACCGGAGACGGCGGGATAGCCGGGTCGAACTCCCCTTTCGGCACCAACGGTGGCTGCGCTAGGAAGCGAGGCTGACTGCCCCGGTGAGGTTGTGCCGCATGGACCAGGAACGGATGGCAAAGGAAAACGGTACCGGCCGGACCAGTTGCCAATTCCTCTGGGCAATTGGCAGAGGACGCATAACCATTGAGCGACAGTTGCCTCAGCGACAGTCCCGCTTCGCCATGGGGTAGAAGCTCGCGCGCAATGATTTTGTGTGAACCCTTTCGAATCCGAGTGGGGGCATCTTTCTCGCCAACATCGGACAACAGGAAAAGCATGAGTAGGGCTCGACCATGGCTCTTCACATTGACCCGCAATTCCATGAAATCGGCGGAATCGCCGAAGCTCATGTCGACGTGCCAGCCATCGTCACCCGGCGGCTCTGCGGATTGAAAGCGAATGGGGAAAGAGCCAAGTCCGCGGGGGTGCACCCAGCGACCCACTCCGACGAGGTCGTCGTAGGCGGCGCGCAGCCTCGGCGTATTGGCAGCCTCCACGAACGGCGGTGTGTACTTTCCGGCAACGCGGATGACAGGCTGGCGCCATTCCTGCGGCCGCTCAGGCGACAGTCCGATCTCGGCCCAAAGTTCCGCCCTGCATTGCGCCGCCAACTCAGGACTGAAAGCGTGATCTATCCTGATGAAACCGTCGTCGATGAATTGCTGGACCTGAACAGCAGTCAGCCCGGTATGGTGTTGATTTGACATGATGGTCTACCATGGCGCCCGCACTGCGGGGCCATTCTGATCTTTTCGAAAAGAAACTGATTGAGCAGCGCTTCGCGGCTCAGATCAGCGGGAAGAAGGAAGACGTGAACATCATTGCTCCTACTTGCTTACGAAGATTGTCCATTGGATGACGGAGTCCCTCGACCGGGACTACCGTTATACGAAGCTCCCGCCAGACTCCTACTCTGGAATCATTCCCGCCGTCAGGTTGACGTAGGCGGCCGTCATGGACCGGGCTTTGTCGGAGGCCAAAAAGGCTGCCGTTTGCGCCACGTCATCCAGGGTCGGCAATCGCCCGAGCATCGTCGTCTGGGCGCCGCCACCGAGCCATTGGTCGACCGTCAGTCCCAGAGCACCGGCCTTTGGTGCAAAGAGTTCGCCAGTATAGGATCCCGCTTGCGGGGCATCGGAAATCGCATGCGGGCCCAAACAGACGACACGAATGTTGCGCGGCCCCAGTTCTGCTGCCAGAACCCGGGAGAAGGCCTCTACGCCTGCGCAGGTGACACTATAGCCCAGATGGCCAGGAGGTGCCGTGCGTCCGGCAGGCGTCGAGAGCGTGAGGATGACGCCCCGGCCTCGCTTGCCCATATGCGGCACCACCGCCTTGCAGCTGTTGAACAAAGAGCTCAGGAAATTCTCCACCGGACTCATGAAAGTAGCGAGATCAAGGTCATCGATATGGGAGCCCTGATCGTGCATGAAGCTGGTCGCATTGATCGCGACGTCAATGCCGCCGATGCGGGCGCCAAGAATCGACAGGGCCTCCGTCGTCTCCGTCGCGTCGAGGCAATCGACCTTGAATGTCTCGATAGTGCCGCTGGCGGCGCCCGCCTTGTCCGCCGCGGTATCCAGGCGCTTTTGGTTTCGCGCGCCAAGCCACACGCGGCCGCCTTCCGCAACGAATTCCTTGGCCATGGCGGTGCCAATCGCGCCGCTGCCGCCGAAAATGACGATGTTCTTTCCCTTCAGAAGCATGAAGTCCTTCCTTTTCCGTATGACAGGCAATCCCCCTGCCATCGCCGCCTTTCGACGTCGTGCCAGTTGATCGCTATGGGAGTAACTGCTATTCGTCAACTGAATGGTTGACAATGATCTTTTAGACCACGCACACAGGGGCGTCAACCATATGGTTGACGAAAATCATGATAGCTGAAGACGAAACGCTCGACGCCATCTTCCATGCGCTGTCGAACCGCACCCGGCGGCGACTACTTGCTGATCTCAGCGTTCGGCCCGCCCGTGTCAACGAGCTGGCGCGGCCCTATGACATGTCGGTCAATGCCATTTCCAAGCACCTCTTCGTGCTGGAAAAGGCCGGGCTGATCGAGCGGCGGCAGGAGGGGGGCAGCCAGGCCTGCGTGCTCGCGCCAGGCGCGCTTGCCGACGCCGATGCATGGATTTCCCATTACCGGCAGTTTTGGACGAGCCAGCTGCACGGCCTCGCGCAATTCGTCGAAAGCCGGGATGACAGTTGATGCAGCCGACCGAGCTATTTGTCTCGCAGGTGGTGAAGGCCGAGCGCCGCAAGGTGTTTGCCGCCTGGACGAATCCCGAGCTTGTCCGGCAATGGTGGGGCCCGCCGCCCTTTACATGCCCGGTCGCCGAGATCGACCTCAGGGTGGGCGGCAGCTACCGGCTTGCAAACCTGGGGCCGGATGGTCAGATCATATGGATCAGCGGCACGTTCACCCGCGTCGAAGTTCCGGACGCGCTGAGTTACACTTGGATGCTAGACACGCACAGCTCCGGGCCTTCCCTGCTGCATGTCAATTTCTTCGATCACCCCGATGGTACCGAAGTTCGCATTCACCATGAGCGCTTCGCCGATGTAACTGTGCGCGACGAACATGCCTTGGGCTGGCAGGGCTGTCTCGGCAAAATTGCACTGTTTGCGGCTGCCAACATGCGTTGACCGTATCAGTCCCCGGTCACTTCCTCTGCCCGGATGCGGCCGCGATATTCACGTACTTTGGCTCTGTTGCCGCACGTATCCATCGAACACCAGCGGCGAGGCTTCGACCTCGAGCTGTCAAGGAAAAAGCCGCCGCAAGGATCGCCTTCGCATCGGCCGATACGCCTCTCGATGGGTATGAGTTCGAGGCTCGCAATCGCCAGAGCTACGCGTCTAACCGGTAGCATGAAGCGCGATCCAGGATCGCTGTTCCTGCCGGGCACCTTCTCCGAATGCAGTCCGCCATCACCGAGCATCTCAGCCAGTAATGTGCGTAGCGCCTGCATCGTTTCGTCCATCCGGAGGGAACTCATTCGATGCTCAAGCCGATCACGCCAGATTCGACGCAGGTACAAGGCGGCACGATGTGCCGATGCGGCGTCGTCGGGATTGTCGGGCGCCTGGCCTTGCAGCAAGCCAACCTCCTCCTCAGTCAGGAGCCCGGCCGGCAACGACCATTCCACCAGGGCGGAATAGCTGGGGATGAAATCGACCTGACTGCCGCCCCGCCAGTGCAAGGTGTTGGCGAAATCGAGCGCCGGATCCCCGGCCAACATCCGCATCCGTCCAAGGTCGGAAAAATACGCGCGCAGCGCGGGCAAAGGGGCTGCTGATCGGGCCATGTAACCATTTAAGCAGCGACAGCATGATCTGCAAGCAAGACGTTGGCTCGAAAAGGCCACCCCTCATGACTTGATTCCCTCGCATAGCCCATGTAACTACCTAATAGGTTACATTAGTCAGCCCCTCTGTGATCGGATTGAGACGATGCTGGACATCAAGACATGGGCGGCCCTGTCGCTCTCTTTGCTGGCACCAGCGCCACAGGTAGAGGCGCGCCAGATCGACGACCTCTATGTCGCTAAGGCAATCGTGACCGGACAGGGAGAAAGGAACCGTCAGCCCGGTTTTAGGGATTGCCTTGAGCGTGTACTGATCCGTGTGTCGGGCGACCAGCGGCTGCCGAAAAACCCGGGCTACGAACGGCTACGGGCCAGCGCAGGAGACTACGTGAGTTCCTTCTCCTATCGCGACCGGCTGGCGGGCAAAGCCATTCACGACGAACAGGGTACCTACGACCGCCCGCACGACCTGACTTGTCGCTACGATCTCGCGGTTATCAACAATGTGCTTGCTAAACTCGGAAGCCGTCCCTGGCTCGAAAAGCGACCGACGCTTGCCGTTTTCCTCGATGTCCAGCCTAAGGGCTCCCCTTACCGTGTTTCGCCTGTCGATCCGCGTGATCTCGCGATGCGGGAGTCTTTTGCGCTTGGCGCCGAACCGATGGCTATGCAGGTTCGCTTTCCGGCGCAGGGCGATATAGATGCCTGGGCGCTAGGTCCCGCCGCCCCCGAACTTTTAGAAAGGGCCGAAGCGGTCGGCGCCGATCTGCCGCTGGTGGGCCGGCTGATGTGGAGCGACGCCGATCTCGGCTGGGTGGCAACCTGGCGGCTGAGCGCTGGCGGCATGGAACAGCGCTGGACGGTTCGCGGCGTCAACTTCGACGAGGCCTTCCGTGTGGCCGTGCGCGGGGTTGCCCAAATCCGGTCGGGAAACGGCAGTCCTTGAAATCAATCGGCCATGTCGGTGATACGGCCATCGAATCGATAGACGCAGCCGGTCTCGCTCATTTTATCCGCAACAATTTCGTCCTCGGCCCGGTCCCGACCGTGCCGGAAATTCTGCTCCACACGGCAGGTCCAAGGAGCTGTATGCGGCGGCTGGCGGAGCGATACGAACACTTCAGAACGCCCTATTGGGCGTATCTCTGGGGCGGCGGATTGGCGCTCGCCCGCTACTTGCTTGATCATCCCTACGTGGTCGAGGGCCGGCGCGTGCTAGATCTCGGGACAGGTTCAGGTATTGTTGGCATAGCATCCGCAAAGGTGGGGGCTTCCCAGATCATTGCTTCCGACGTGGATCCCTACGCCATCGTGGGCAGTTCAGTGAATGCCAAAGCGAACGGAGCCGAGCTCTTGCCGCTGCTCGGCGATCTCACCGCCGGGCCACCACCGCAGGTCGACGTGGTGCTCGTCGGCGACCTCTTCTACGACGCGGTGTTGGCGGCACGCGTAACTGCCTTTCTCGACCGGTGCCTGGGGGCGGGCATGGCGGTCCTTATCGGTGATCCCTATCGCGCTCACCTGCCTACGACGCGGCTGGATGCGATCGCCAATTATCCCGGCCCGGACTTTGCCGGCTTGGCGTCCGATGCGGGTAGGCTCAATACCGTATTCCAATTCCGGACCGAGACTCATGCAGAGGACCGGTAGAGGGCCACGGCGGCCACGCTTCGGTAAAGCGGTCCGCCGCTTGGCCCTCTGCCGTCAGCCTACTATCGGCTAGCGTTGCGCATCTTCTGCGTGGTGCAATCTGACGGCCAAGGGCTCGCCATGGGGAAAGCTGACTATCTCATCCGGCAACGGCCAGTTCGCGATTGCTTCCGGTTCGCCCTCCGCATCGGGGGCGACAGTCGCGAGCTGCGAAGCGAGTTGGTCCAGAACTGTCCTCACCTCGCTCGGCAACCCGTTTGAAATGGGAGAAAGGTCCTTTGACGGACCCCAGTAGTCCCACGGTTTCAGTTCCAACTTACGCAGGGCCGCCATTTCTCGAAGCAGGCTTCCCGCTACGAACCACTCCCCCTCAAGATTAAGGCTAGACACGCCAAATCGCGAGGCCATCTCCGGATTGCCTTGGATCCGGAACCATGCCTCGCTGGCGGTTAGGAATCGCTCACTCGGCACATCCAAGGTATCGAAAGAAACGCCTCCAATAGCCGCAAACTCAACGTCGAGCCGTTTCCAACGCCCGCAGTCATACCATTCGCAAAGCCAATGATCTTCCCAGCAGCCAGGTACCAGATAATCGGCAAACCCGACACGGAGGCGAGCTGGAACGCCTCGCTCACGAAATGCACTGACGGCTATTATAGCGAATCTCGGCATACTCCGCCGACCTTGGGCTGTGTGTCGTCGCCGTCAAGCAAATTCCGGTTCGCAGCGACAGATAGGATATCGGTCACCGAGCGGAGGTTCAGATCGGAGGCTTGTTCATCTGTGAAGCCACGCTCCTTGGTCTCAGCCCCGAGCGGATGCTGCAAGAACGAACTAATCCACCGGGCAATTGAACGAGGCTCAGTGCCAAAGCGCAACAATGTTTCTCGATAAGGCCCAGGTTCGGAATAGACGCTTTGGGAGGCATAGAAGTTCTTACTCATTGATGTCTCTTTTCCGTTGAGAATGAGACACGATAAGGAGGGCAAATTTTGGAAAATTGTCAATCGGACACTGTTGGATTCCACGCGGAATAAACGGTCTGATTGCGGCGTGTAGCCACCTATGCAGTTACGCAACTTTCGACAGGACGTTTCAGGAGCCACTCGAAAAACCCGGGTTGACCCTCACGCAGCGTGAGGGCTTAGGCACTTTTTTGGAGGATGCAGACCTTGAGGAGTTACACCGTAAAACAGCTTGCTCATCTCGCCGGGGTCTCGGTCAGGACTCTGCACCATTATGACGAGATTGGCCTGCTGCGGCCTGCATTCACCGGAACGAACCGCTACCGCTACTACGGTGAGGAGGAGCTGCTGCGGCTACAGCAGATCCTCATTCACCGTGCCTTTGGCATGCCGCTCGCAGAAATCGCGGCAGTGCTGGATGCTCCCGACTTCGATCGGCTCACGACGCTGAAAGCGCAGAGAACCCGGCTCGCCGAGGACGTCGAGAGGCAGTTGGCGATGATTGAAACCATTGACCGCACGATAAAGCGGCTGGAAGGAGAAATCACCATGAAGGATAAGGACCTCTATTCGGGGATCGTCGCGCCGGAAAAGCAGGCCGGGTATGAGGCTTGGCTGGCCGAGCGTTATGGGCCGGATATTAACCGCGAGATCGAGCGGAGCCACGCCAAGATGGCTGCGCTGTCTGACGCCGACATGGCGGCGTGGATGGAAGAACTGCGGGAGATCGAAAACATGCTGGCGGAGGGCTTGCGTCGGGGTGTGCCACCGCAATCCACCGTGCTCGATCCGGCACTGAAACGCCATCGCCGCTGGGTCGGAGCCAGTCAAGGAGGCGAATGTGGCCCGCACGCCTATGCCGAATTGGCGAATATCTACCAGCATCCCGACTTCCAGGCACGCTATGAGGCGATCGAGCCCGGTTTCGCCAACTATCTCGTCACTGCAATGAAGGCATGGGCGGGACGCCAGGGTAGGTGACGGCAGCGCCTCAGGAAGCATAGCTCCGGTTTGTCGAGCAGAGGGGCGCGGATCATTCGTGGGCCCCTCACGCTGCTAGCCGTGTGGTTGCTCGTGTGGAGGAGAAATGCTAGGCGTCGACCTGAAAGAACCGCCTTGGAGTCATTGCATGGGAACCGCCAAGTCAGCAGATCAATAGGCCGCAACAACATTTGTTTCGTTGTTGCGGCGCTCTGTCGAGAAGATCCCATGGAGGGTAGAGGCAGAAGCCGCCAAATGTTCTCGTTTGAGCGGATACCTCGCTATGTCTCCAATTCGTGATTCCTGGCGCTATACTTTGCCCGTGGCGCTCTTGCTAATGGCGCCTTTCGATATCCTCGCGTCTTTGGCAATGGATATCTATTTGCCTGTCGTTCCTGCCATGCCGTCCGAGCTGGACGCCACTCCGATTGTCATCCAGCTGACACTGAGCATCTACATTGCTGTGCTCGGCGTGGGCCAGCTGATTTTCGGACCGATATCAGATCGCATAGGGAGACGACCGGTTATTCTGTGTGGAGGCTTCCTTTTCACCTCCGCATCGTTTGGTCTCGCCAGCTCATCAAGCGTCGTGTTCTTTGTTCTGCTGCGGTCGGCCCAGGCACTGGGCGCGTCTGCTGTGCTGGTCGCGACTTTCGCGACCGTGCGGGATGTTTACGCAAACCGCCAGGAAAGCGTGACAATCTACGGGCTGTTCAGCTCCATTCTGGCCTTTGTCCCAGCTCTCGGACCGATCGCGGGAGCGATGATCGCAAACGAGTTTGGATGGCGCGCCATCTTCGTCACGCTGGGTACAGTGAGCTTGTTGGCCACAGTGAATGCGCTGCTTTGGTGGAACGAGACACGTCCGGTAAATGCGTCACTCGTGCGACGGCGGTTCCGGCCGGTTTTGGAAAGCCCCGCGTTCTG
This sequence comes from Neorhizobium sp. R1-B, assembly GCF_004368875.1. NCBI lineage: Bacteria > Pseudomonadati > Pseudomonadota > Alphaproteobacteria > Hyphomicrobiales > Rhizobiaceae > Neorhizobium > Neorhizobium sp. R1-B. The sequence goes on along the minus strand of NZ_SOEM01000012.1, from coordinate 144,606 downwards.
GACGTATACGCTTGGTTTTAGCGCGGCAATGGGGACCTTTTTTCTATTCTTCTCGACGGCACCAAGTGTCCTCATCGAAAGAGCCGATTACTCAGAGCTGCAGTTCAGCCTGGCATTTTCGACTGTAGCAATCGTCATGATTATCACCACGCGCTTCACGCGGCGGCTCATCGAGCGAATGGGGATTGCCCGCAGTCTCAGCTCCGGTATGGTGGCCTTAATACTAGGGGCGGCACTGCTCTGTGTGGGAGAGTTCCTGGAGTGGCCGTCGTTTGCGACCTTTGTTCTCCCCATGTGGGTCATGGCCATCGGAATTGTTTTTGCGGTGTCTGTCACAGCCAACGGTGCCCTTGCTGGACTTGAGGATGTGGCCGGATCTGCCGTCGCCCTCTATTTCTGCACCCAAAGTCTGATCGTTACTTTGCTCGGTACGGTTGTCCTCGTAGCCCTACGGAGTGACACTGCATGGCCAATTGTGGTCTATTCGTTGCTGATGGCCGCAGCGGTACTGACAGCCTTAAGGATGCTGCGCCGATACGACAGGGTACAACAGTAGGAACCAGACAAGGGGCAGTGAACGAACACTGCCCCTTGTCTGCTTTCAGGCAGCCGTGTCTAATTTCCAATGCTTTGATCGATCGACGAGTCTCGAAAGATTGCTCATGACTGCCTTTTGTCGGGGGAGCGTAGCCGGAGCTTCGTGCTGCGACCTGCTGTAGATGCCGTGTAGGCGTCGTGGCTGCGGCATTGCACCGTTTCGGCGATCACCGCGGCGACGCCCCCTGAGTTCTAACGGCACACTTTTCGCCCATTAGTCCTTCGACAGCAAGCCAGCTCTCATAATTGCCTAAAGATCGCCACTGCCGCCGAGACAAGTTCGGCATTGTCGCGCGTGATCTCTCCATTAGGAAGGTGCTTTCCGTCCTCCAGGCCCACACGCGTCGAAAGATGTTCCAAGCGCGCGCGCCGCACGAAGGGCCAGACCGTTTGGTCAAAACCGTGCAATAGGATCGGCCGTTTCACGTCGGCCTTTCGCAGGACCGACAGGATGCCATCGCAGCTCCTCATGGCCGCCTCATCGTCGCTTTCATGATCGAGCTCGACGAGAATGCGCAAGACCCGGTCATGACCTTCCGTTTTGACGAATCGTTCCGCATCCGCGACCGTTGCCAGACCGGCTTCTACACCGATCCCCTTGCGGTGAAGCAGATCCATAACGCCGGGCGCATCGGTTTCAGAGAGGTTGACGGATGCGTAGTCGGGAAGGACATGCCAGCGGGCAATAGCTTCTCTGGTGCGCTCCTCGTTGCCCTCTATCCACGCGCCGGTCGAAACGCCAATGAATGTGCCGGGACAGCTCTGACGTATAGCGGCAACCGTTTCGTCAACCGCAGCCAGGGTCTCACGCCCCGCTCTATCGCGGGGATGCACATGCAGTTCCGCAGCGCCAGCTTCGACAACGGCAACAGCATCCCGCACCATGTCCTCAACGGTGGAAGGGAAAAGCGGATGGAAATCCGGGTCTCGGCTACCATTGATGCATGCTTGGACTATCATGTCATAACCTTTCAGTTATTGGTTCCACCAACCCTCTGGCATATTCGCAGGTTCCGTCGCCCGGTCACCATGACAAAACCAGATCTCCCCGGAGGCCAAGGCTGGTACGTCAGCCTTTGGACCGCCAGGCCTCCACCAACTGGGCGACCTCGTGGGCAAGACGGTTCAAAATACGCAACGATCCCTCGTGGTCGCCACTGGCAAACCCGTTCCAGATCATATCAATTCGATCGGCAAGCTCGGCCGGTGTGACAGGCAAGGAGGCGGCAAGCCGCATGGCGCCCTTTTCGTTCATCACATACGTACCGTTCATGGCACAGATCACCTGGGCCATGCAGGCCAGCGCTCTAAAGATCGAGCCGGCGATATAGCTCCTGTCGTTCCTGCCAATCGCCTTGGCCGCATTGCCGGCGGCAAACGTGATTTCCCATTGAAACTGCTCGACAAGTGCCAGACCAAGCGCGCGCGGATAGGGATCGAGGCGCTGCTTCAATTTATCAATGCTGCCGTTCGCGTCGAAGATCGACTTGCAATGGTGGATTTCCGCCAACCAGATCGTCGAGACGAAGCCATGGGGATGGCCGGGTTGGTAGTCCACCTGGACAATGCCGTGCAATGCATCGTCAATCGTCGCTTCAACATCCTCCACACAGCGATAGAGCAGGTCCACGGGTGTGCCGCCGACGGTCAGCCAGCCACCTCCGACGATCCGGGGACCCCATTCGCCGATTGGGGTTAGCGATGTCCCGGAGCCGGGATCTACGAAAGGCGAGATCGCCCGTACCAGGTCCTGAACAAGGAATGGAGACTGCGAATGAAAATAGAGACCGAGATCATAGTCCGACGCAGGGCCTGCATCGCCCCTCGCACGGGAACCGCCAAGCACGACAGCCTCAACCCCGGGGGCAGCGGCAAGGGCGGTTGCCATCCCTTTGATGGCAGGATCAAACATCAGAATATTTCCCTAGGTCCAGCAGGATACTTGTTGACGGGAGTGGGGCAAATGGATCTCCATTGAAATCCTCACCCTCGAACTCAGCCTCATGGTCTCAAATTAATCCAGTGGCGATTGAGTTTGAAGTCGTCTCACACATGCTCAGTCGATCTTTGCTGTCGCCAATAACGGAAGCTTGAATTGAACCCACACCAGTTAAGAACATTTCTTGCCGCTGCGCGATTCGGTAATCTGACCCGGGCGGCCTCGGAAGCCAACTTGGCGCAATCAAGCCTGAGCGATCAAATACAATCGCTCGAGCAGGAGCTAGGCGTTCAGCTGTTCGAGCGCGGCCGCCACGGAGTGGCGCTGACACCAGCAGGGCATGTGATGCAGACTTACGCAACGGAAATCCTGGCCTTAAACGAAGAGGCCAAGAATGCGATCCGTGCCTCCGCAGGGAACGACGATCAGAGCCTAACGATCGGGACACTTGAGACGATCGCAACCGAGAAACTGGCAGCCTTTCTCCCACGATTTCGATTTGTCCACCCCGATATCGGTCTGACACTGAAGATAGGCGGGAGCGGCGACCTTCAGCGCTGGCTTGAGGATGGTTCAATCGAACTGGCGATCACTTTTGATCGTGGTCAGAAAGACGAGCGCTTCATTGACCGCAAGCTGTCGCACGAACCGATGGCGCTGATTGCGGGTGTAAATTTCAGGGCGCTGCCGACCGTCACCTTTGCGGGCCTTAGCGAGTTGCCGTTCATTGTGACGCAGGAAGGCTGTGTCTACCGCCACCTCTTCGATAAAGCCTTTACTGAGGCAGCGGTCGCACCGCCGCCTATAGCAACGCAGGTCGACAGTGTCGCCACGATCATCCGGCTTGTCGCAGCTGGTACAGGATACGGTCTGGTTCCGCAACTTGCGCTCAATGCCTATCCGACGCGCGGTGATCTACTCGAGCTGCCTTGGCCGGGAAAAACGCCGACCGCGTCGCTGGTAATGGTCTGGCGACGCAGACGGGTGCAACCGCCGCCCCTCTCATTGATGCTTGCTGCGGCGCAAAAGGAATTGCAATCCTTCAGACCAGCCGGTGCCCCCCTTCGACATGAAGGATAGTGCCGGTGGCAAAACCATTGCCGATCAGGAAGCGAACTGCATCGGCAATTTCCTCTGGCCGGCCCACCCGGCCCACGGGCAGTCGTTGTGCCATCGCGTCGAGCGTCGCCTCCTTCGCGTCGCCTGCAACAAAGTTCCAGATAGGCGTATCCACCCATCCCGGCGAAACGGCATTGATGCGGAGCGGCGCGAGTTCGACGGCCAGAGCCCTCACAAGTCCCTCAAGCGCCGCATTGACCGCGGCAACCACCGATCCGCGCGCCGCCGGTCGATAGGCCGCAACCCCCGACGTAAAAGTGATGGAACCCGATGGAGGCAGGCAGGGGGCGCCGTACTTGGCAAGCAGTAGAGGACCGTAGAACTTGCTTTCCACCACTCGCTGAGCCGCAGACAACTTCATATCCGGCAATAGCTGGTAGGCCCCCTCAATATCAGCTGCTGTGCTGACAATGTGGTCGGTGCGCCCGCGATTGCGGAAGAAGGCAGCGACCTGATCTTCTTGTGTCACGTTAAGAACGGCAGTGCGAAGTCGTGAACCCTCACCCAGCACACTTTTTGCGGCTTCAAGCCTCTGCTGCGAGCGACCCACAATGGTCACACTCGCGCCCTCGAGAAGGAGCCGCCGCGCAAGCGCCAGCCCCATGCCGGAGCTCCCACCCACAATAACAATCTCTGCGTTTTCGATCTTGATGTCGTTCATGTGCATCTCCTTTTCCGATGGTAAGAAGATGTGTTGCTTCGACCGGCAAATAAAACGGAAGGTTCCGATTGTGCCATCGGTTTGTCCGATGGACGCTTTGCCCAATATGGTCCCCTTCGCACAGAGGGCGACAACGCGCTTCAGCCAACTATATGACTGCATGCGTCCTTGGAGGCTTTGAGGGTGCAGTTGGTCTCCATTCCTTGCGGGCGGGCAGCCCGTGCCTCACTTGGTATCGCTGGCCCGCCCTCGCTCTGTCGCCCGAAGGGCCTCGAGCAGCAGACCCTGCATGAGACGCTGGAGTGCATCGGTCGCCTCCCGAACATCGGCCATTGCCTTTCCTACTTCCACTTCCTTGAGCGGCAGGGCACTTGCCGACGCAAGCTCCCGCCGCGCCTCGCGCAATTGGCGAAGCGCCTGAACGGTTTGCTCTCGGTTTTCTCGCAAGAGCCGACGAAACTCCGTGCGGACATCATCCGGATATGCCGAAAACGCACCTTCAGCCAAAATGGACATTGCAGGGGCGTCACGATCCCTTTTGAACACGTAGCCGAGGGAGAAGGCATTTCCGAGCAGCGACGCCATGAAGACGGCCAACAGGAGTAAGCGAGGCCAGGTAAATCGTTTCACGGGCGGCTTCCTTCTTCTTGTGTGAAGATCGACGTATGCGCCACTTCGGAGGGGGGGACGCCAATGGCAAAGGCCAGAAGGGCGTCGTCGGAAATGTCTATTCGCGCCCCTGCTGCCCAGTAGCCACTGGCCGCAGACAGCGTGATGACAAATGCCGTGCTTGCCGCTGTTGCCGGGATTGACCACCATCGAGGACCAACCGTAGGCCCAAACCGGCGCCTGGACTTTCCAACTCTTGTCATCACGTGGCGAACGAGCACGGTCTCGTCGACCGACGTTTCCGTCGCTTCGAGAACAAGATAATCGAGCGTTTCATCGTCGCTGAGCCCGGTAAGCCGGTGCCCAGTCAGAAACCGTGATGCCTCCTGTCGAAAAGGCGCCGGCCATGTCGCGGTGTCAGGCCCAAACCTGACCTTCAGGTTCTCGAACTCGTCTGTGTTCATTTTGACAGCCTTTCATCCCTTGGTTCGGATTCACCAACCTTCGTGAGCCGGGCGCGCAGCGTCCGCCTTGCCCGCACCAGCAGCTGCTCTACCGAACCGGCACTGGTTCCCATAGCTTCGGCGATCGAGGTGACGTCAAGGTCAGCAACAGCGCGCAGGAGTAGCGCCATGCGCTGGCGTTCCGGTAACGTGTCGAGACCGGCGCGGACGATGGCCAGTTCCTGGCGTGAGCCGATCAGCGTATCCGCTGGCGGATCGTCTGATGCAAACACATCGTCGGTGTCGTCAAATCCGAGAAACAGCCGGAACCGGCGCCACCGCTTCACGTCGATGCATCGGTTAACGGCAATCCGGTAGATCCAGGTGGTCGCGCGTCCTTTTGCGGGATCGAAACGCTTTGCGTTATTCCAGACGGAAAAGAAGACATCCTGAACGACATCCTCCGCCTCATGGGCTCCGCCGAGATAACGTGCAGCGAGTAGCTGCAGGCCCCGTCCGTGTCTGTCTATCAGTTGCCGGAGGGCAGGCTGCTCGCCAGCAGCAATACGGGCGAGCAGCTCCTCGTCATCGAAGCGCTCCGGCAGCCCAGCTGGTTCCGGGACACGCGCCTGGCTCACGCGGATTTATCTCCAATGGCGGCGGATGACGCCGACTGTTCCGCCGGGGCCATTGTGAACCCCGATGGAACGCACGCGATAGGGACCTCGCGCCGTCGCAGTATTGCCCGAGTACGTCCGGCCATCAGGACCCGTGGCCGAGTAACTGCGGCGGCAGCGATCGACCACACCATCACGGCAGGTCGAACTCGAGGTGTAGGTCGCGCCGTTCGGCCCGACGCGCGTCGTTTGTCCCTGATAGATGTTCCCGTCTTTCGTTCCGTTGCGGGTGATCTGACCGCCGCTTCGCGTATCCCGCGTCAACTCGGCCGACATCGCCGGCATCGGAACCAACGTTACGACAACACCCAGTGCGGCAAAGATTGTCTTCCAGCAAGTCATCATCGTCATCTCCTCATTACCAATGGAATTTTTGGTTGTAACTGCAATCAACTCAACGGTTGACCAGAATGCTGCGAATGACGAGAAATTCGCCGTCCGACAGTTTCTCATCCCCGTCCCGGTCAGCGAGATCGAAAAGGGGCGTGCGCGCTCGAAACTCGTCTGCGGACACCTTGCCATCGCCACCGGTATCCAGACGGAACATCTGGTTTCCGACAAACGCCTGCATCGCCATCGCGTGATCCATAATCGCGTCACGGAGCCGTTCCGTTTCATCCTGGTCGATTGCGCCGTCTCCGTTGGCGTCGAGGCGCGCGAACAGTTTCCCGCGCGCCTCCTGAATCTCGTCGCGCGTAACAGCACTGTCCTTGTTCTGGTCAAGCCGCTGCAGAACAGGCAAACTTGTTTGCGCCTCCGCCGAGAACGCTGGCACTGAAAGCGCCGCCACCAGCGCCGCGATGCGTGCGTATGGCTTCAGTTTCATTGGTCGTGGTCCTTTTGTTGCGTTGTTTCCGGCCGCCGATGGGCAGCGACACGAACTGATACGACGCAGCTGCATGCCTCCTACGCCATCGCCTTCCGAATTCGACAGGCGGAGCACGCAGCAGAGATCCTTCCCCTCAAACAGAAAAAAAGCGAGACCGCTCGTAGGCCCCCCGGTCAGCGCCCGTAGAAGAGGGCATTGATGCCAATCCCATCTGAGAAAAGGGGAGAATAGAATGAACGTGAAACCGCTGGCTTGCGTGATGTTTTTTCTGGCGACCGGGAGCGCTTGTGCGGCAGACGGACAAAAGGCCCGTCAGGCCTTCCGCCAAATGGATCAAAATGGTGACCGAGCACTTCAGTTCAGTGAGCTGCAGGCGGCGCGCGCCATTGTGTTCGATCGTCTGGACGCAAATCGAAATGGCGTGTTCGATAAAGATGAGGCAAAGGTCGCCCTTGAGCGTGCGAGAGCGGGCGGTAGGCTTCAAATGGCAACCGCTGGGGGCTTGGAAACGCAAGCACACCGGATGGACACGAATGGCGATGGTCGAATTGCGAGGGCCGAATTTGCTCAGTTCGTTCCTGATCGTCTTCTGCACGCAGACAGCAACGGCGACCGCAGCCTTTCCCTCTCTGAACTCAGGGCTCTGCGCAAACGTTAATCGCCGCCCTCCCTCTCAAATGGAGAGATCCAAAACCATGATTAAGATAATCACCGCATTGGGCACAGCTACATTGCTGATTTTAGCCTATGCCGCTCCCGCATCTCGTCGAATCCGATCTTTCCGATGTAGGCGAGACCCTCGTCGATCTTCTGGAACATGCGTCCGTCGAACAGGTCCGGCGTGTGCACGATGTGACCGCTGGCCCGCAAGTCGTCGGCGAACGCGCGCACACCCTTGGTCAGCCCCTGTGGGTGGTGGAACAGCAAGACCTCACTCATAAAGGCCTCCGGGTGACATGGTTTGGTGCACGTTCGATCAGTTTCCCAGTTTTTTGTACTGCTCAAGCCAAGCTCGTTGCGGTCTTGAATGCCAGATCTCTTCGCGCCGAACGCCGATGTCCACCAGAATATGTTCGGACTGAAAGAACAATTGAGCTGATCGAGAGCATCCCTTGGAGCTTATTGAGGGGAGAGAAGTGGGTCCGTTCCGTTGCTTGCCCTCAATAAATAACCGATAGAAGATTCTGTTCACCTTCATTTTCCACAAAGTCATTCGTGTTTCCCCCACGCGCGCCAGCCGGCAGCATCTTTTCAGCGAAGATGCCCCAGTGGTGAGCATTCAAGAGTTTCGGTCATTCGGTCCCGTAATCAGCAGCCCTGAGCTGCGGACATGGGAATCATAAGGAGGAGTTCGCCCAGTCGGGCGAACTCTGCACACGCAATCTCCAGACGCGTTATCTGAGTCTTTGGGTATGTAGCGCCTAAAGAATTGAGCATCTCGGGCGCCCTCTCTGAAGTAAAACATGGAAGCCGCGGCCTTCAGGGCATGTGCCTACCGCTTCACCCGGACGCGCGTTGCTCAATCAGTCCAACGCTCCCAACGACGATCCATTCTCCGGTGAACCCGATATTCGATCCTTGCATCGCGCCGTGCTGCCGCTCTCGGATTGTAGTAGGGCTGACCGACGTAATAGCGCTCGTAGACGACGGGGTCATAGGTGATCATGGGTACGCGAACGTGCACCGCCCCAAGATAGGTGCCGCTCAGCCAGCCGCGATATCCATTCCAGCTGACGTCGCACCAGCGGCCCTGATCGAGACATCCGAACACAGCGACGGTTCGGCCGACTGGGACCGTGGTGATTGGCTGATACCCAACGCCTGGGCCTGTCCTCAAATTGAGGTCTGCCTGCGTGACTGCCGATGCGGCCAAAGCCGATGTAGAGGTGAAAAGAAGTAGAAGAAGGGACAGTGATTTCTTGAGCATGATTGTCTCCAGCATCTCGGTTGAAGGGTTGAGTTCACCGTGATACGGCCGGCTGACTAAACTCCTACGCGGACATGGGCATCTCTATCTACAGTGCAGGCGATCTACGCCTCCGCCCTAAGTGTGTTTCGGCGTGCAAAATTGGCTCTGACGCAGTTTTGGTGGTCAGGGGACTATCCGGCGCCAATGACGCGGGCCTGAAGGAGGTCGATTTTCCCTCGGCCGTACATCTGGCGTTTTACAAGCTTGAGCTTGGTAATCTGCCCCTCTGTCTGTCCATTTGACCAGGGCGAACTGATCGCGGCACTCACGGCTGCTCGGTCTTTGGCAACACCATTGGCGAAGGCCGCGACCAAGCTTGATCGGGCGCGTTCCAGCCATGGTTCGAGATCGGCGAGAGATTTCTTGCGGATCATGGCTTGGAAAGCGGCGACGACTTCCCGCGCTTCCACGAGTTGCGGCACGCCGACTTCAATCGCGGCAACCGTAACGGTCTGAGACTTGGAGAGATCGTCGCGACCGATGGTCATGAGGCGTGCGACAGCCCGTGCCGACGGCGTACGGCTCAACGCCTCGCAATCCATCCTTTCCGCCTTTCGTCGACGCGTCGCCCATTCGGTTACGACGCGAAGGCAGCCATGGAATCCTTGGCGCGTCAGCTCTCGCCACAACTGTGTGCCATTGCGGTGACCGGGACTCCACTGTGCGTCGAGCCATGGGAGGTAAACTTCAAGCGAGTTCTCCCGCACGCGGAACACCTCGGATCGCTGACCGCGTAGCACTCGCCTGACGAGGCCACGACTGTGACCGGTGCGACGAACGATTTCTTTGATTGCAACACCAGACTTGGCCAAGTCCAGAATGACGGCGTTCGTGTCTTCTCGATGAAGATATCCCTGATATTGGATCCGCTCAGCGGCCGTCAGCAGGTCCGGATTGATCGTTGCGGACCCGATCGTTGTTCTGATCTGGCGCATGGATTTCCGGACGGCGTCGAGGAATGCCCGACTGGCGTTCTCCATCAAATGCCATCGATCGGCCACTTGGGTTGCCTCAGGCAGTGCCTTGGCTGCAGCAAGGGCGTAGGCGCCACCGCGGTCGCGGGCGACAATACTGATCTGTTGCTGATCCAAAAGCCAGGCCTGAGCGGTTGCCGGCTCTCGGTCCGGCAGAAGTGCAATGGTTTTACGCCGTTCGAGATCGCAAATGATCGTCCCGTAACGCTGGTTGCGCCGCCACGCCCAGTCGTCGATGCCGATCACCGTCGGCGGGACGAAACGCGGCGTGCCGCGCCGTCGGACGACGCGCAACAAGGTGTCGTTGCTGACCGGCACCATTAGTCTGCGGGCGATAGTCGCCGCCGGTGCCCACCCAAAGCAAGCCCGAGATGATGGACGATATGATCAAGTCGCGCAGTACGCCGCGCCCACGGCGCCAGGACATCTGCCTCGAACCGCTCGGTAAAGATCCTTCGGCCACACATCACTGCGTCACAGTAGAACCGGCGTGCGGCAATAACCAATCGCACAGACTTTCCTGCAATGGGAAGATCCGTCAGGCGTCGGTGATAACGGCTGTGTATCCGCTCTGATCTTGTTCCGCTGTCGTTTGGCACTTAAACGGATTCTTCCTCAATTTCTGTGGTTAACAGAGTGTTAGCGCCGCTATTGCTATCAGCGGGGATGCGAACGAAATTGAAATGGTCGCCCGGCCCAGGGGTCAAAGTTCTGGGTATCGCCCTTCAAGATGCAGAGAACTGGGTTGTTTCTGCCACTGCGAAACCTGTGGGTATCTGCCCGGATTGCGGAGCGCGAAGCCGGCAGCGGCACGGCTGGCATAACCGCCGCCTCCAGGACTTGCCTGTTCAGGGTCAAGTTGTGAAAATAGACCTCGCACTGAACCGGTGGCAGTGTAGACACCGAAAATGCGGGCGACGGACATTCACCGACAGGTTGCCCGAGATTGCTTCGCCCTACATGCGACGAACTGAACGGATGGCTGAGATAGTGGGCTTGATTGGCCGCAGATGGGCGGTCGCCCGGGTGAATACTTGATGCGTCGGCTCGGCATACCGGTCAGCGACGACACGATCTTGCGACAACTGAAGCGCGACAATCCGGTGTCCATACAAAAAGACAATATTCGTTGTGGGCATTGATGATTGGAGCTGGCGGCATTCCTCGCGCTACGGCACGATCATGGTCGATCTCGAGCGTCATTCGGTCGTCGATGTTCTGGACGACCGCAGCGTCGAGAGCGCAAAAGCATGGTTGCGAGAACGTCCGACTATCGAGGTCGTTAGCCGAGATCGCTGTGGCCTATATGCCCAGGCAGCCCGGGAGGGCGCACCGCAGGCTCGCCAGGTCGCTGATCGTTTTCATCTGGTCCAAAATCTCAGGGAGGCAATCAAGGAACAGATGAGCGTTTATGGTCACGCCCATGTCAGACCCATTCTCTCCGAAGATGCTATCGTCAGCGCCAGGTCACAACAGCGCCGCGCCCGCTTGGCGCACAGGCAATCTCGTCAGGAAATATTCGACACGCTTCAAGCTTTGCGGCAGCAAGCCTCACCTAGAGCGAGATTGCAAGGCGGACCGGATACGAGCGCCGCAGCATCGCAAATTGGCTTACTTCCAATGCACCTCGAGATAGAAATCGGACGGCATTGAATCCGACTTCGCCATTGGATTTTGAAGCTTTCCTGGCTGAATGCTGGAAAAATGGAAACCGGGTTGGGCGCCATTTGTTTTACGATATCAAGAACCGCGGTTACACGGGCAGCCGCTCCAATCTGGAGCGCCTGTTGAAGGTGTGGCGTGAAGTCGGAAATCTTCAATCCGACGAGCCGCCTCCGGATGTGGATGTTTCAGAACCCGTCCGCGATCCCGACACGGGCCATATGATCCCGTCTGTGGTGGCTGCAGCTTTGTGCATAAAACCGCGCGGCCTGCTGACCGATCGTCAGGCCAGAAAGGTCAATGCCTTGAAACAGGGCTCGACGGTCTTCGCCATAATGCGTGGCTTGGCCATGCGCTTCCACGGCATCTTGCGCAGCAGGAGCTCGGAGGCACTGGATGAATGGATCGACGATGCCATTGATACCGAACTCACGGCGATCATGCGCTTCGCCAGCGTTTTGCGCCGGGATATCGATGCCGTCAAAAATGCAATCGAACTCCCCTGGAGCAACGGTCAAGCGGAAGGGCAGATCAACCGCCTCAAGATGCTGAAACGAGCAATATACGGTCGCGCCGGCCCAGAACTGATGAGGGCGAGAATGCTGCCGCTGAATCACAATTTGAGGATGACCCCGTTTAAGTGCCAAAATGACAGGATCGAAGCTTCAGATTCATCCGGACCGACAGAACGGCATGCGCGTGCCGCGCTTCGATACAGACCACCGGCACACCGGCCCTCTTCAGTTCATGCCAGAACCAACTCGACATAGCACCGGTCTCGAAGCCAACGCGTTCAGCATGCGGGGCCTTCTTCGCGAGAAGCGCCACCAAAGCGCCAGGATCCGATTTAGCCCTGCCCTCGAAGATCAGGCGACGGGTCTCGTCAACGACGCAAACAGCCATCTCCTTCTGTGAGACGTCCAATCCGACATACTGTTCATTGTGATGTCCCGTTGTCACTGGGACCAGTTTGCCGCCATCGAGGAGACTGGGATATGCGGCAGCAATTACGTCATCGTCCGGAATGTTGGCCCTTATCGGCGTCCGACCTTGACCACAATCCTCGCCGAGCACGCTTTCGGTTGCGACCTGGTGGAGGCGGTTGAGTAAGTGCATTTCAAGGAACGCAATGTAAATCGGCTGCGGCTTGGACGTTGCTTTAGTTGTCTCGGTTGACAAAGTTGCGTCATTCTCCATATTAAGGACGACGGAGATGAGCTATGATCGACAAGACACATTCGAGGAAATCGAGGAGTTCGGCGAAAACCCGCGGCAAGACGCCGTTGGGCATAGTAACGATGTTCACCATGAAGGGCGATGCCATCAAGGCGCTTTCTGGGTTCAAGCTGCCTGCCGGGGCCAAGGTTGCGATCGTGTCGTCGAGGCCGGAGTCCGTCAGGGAAATCAGGAAGACCACCCTTGGTCGTGTCGCTCGTGTCACGGAAGTGATCGAGAAAGAGCCCGGTCAAGTTCGGGCCGATTCAAAGCCGCTCGTAGACAGGTCGGCTTTCGAGCCAGATGCCCGCAGCCGGGCCATGCTCGAAGGCATCCGCATCGCCGAGGAGGATCTGCGAGACGCCGGCGGAGCCTATGACCTCGATCAGGTCCGCACATTGATGCGCGGCGTGTCCCGGCAGGCGGTCGACAAGCGCGTGCAGGAAGGTTCGTTGCTGGCTGTTCCCGGCCCTAGCAATCGTCGCAGCTATCCGACACTCCAATTCAACCGCGACGGTACGGTCGTGCCCGGTCTGAAAGCTGTGCGTGAAGCCTTGCAGACCAGCAATCCATGGTCGGTGCTCAACTTCCTTTCCCACCCGGATGTGCGATTGGACAACCGCAGGCCCATCGATCTGCTCAAGTCCGGCAACGTTGATATCGTGCTTGACGCTGCGAGGCGGCACGGCGAGCAGGGGGCGTGAGCGGCCCGCTGCCTCCCGCCGACCTCAACCGGCGCCAGCCGGAACTGGTGGAGCTTCCGGCGGGAGAAAGCCTTCATCGCTTCTACGCGGCCAAGCGGGACCCGATCTTCTTCGACACCTCTACGATGGGGCGCTTCAATGCTCCTGATGCTTCGTACGGCGTGCTCTATTCTGCCAAGGAGATCGCCGGTGCTTTCGCAGAAACATTTCTGCGGACACCGGGCCGCACGCTGATCGACGCCGATCTACTCCAACGGAAAGCCTATCTCCGCTACAGCACTAACAGAAATTTGAAGCTGATCCGCTTCGCCGGTCCAGGTCTCGCACGGCTCGGCGCCACAGCTGAAGTCTCGCATAGTGGCTTGCCATATGACGTTCCGCAGACCTGGTCGAAGGCATTGTATGGACATCCCGTCGAGGCCGATGGCCTTGCCTATTTTTCTCGTCATGATGATGCGGAACTCTGCCACGCACTTTTCGATCGGGCGGCCGATGCCGTTGTCGAAACAGAACGGCGGACCGACCTCGACCAGAATTGGTTCTGGCGGATCGGTGAACCCTACGGAGTGGGATTTGCGCCGTGAGTGCGGTAACCTGGCCCGCCACAAATGGGTTGGCGTACTCACGTTGCGGGAGATGGCAGAGAATGATTCGGCCGGTCAATGAGCTGCCAGCTAGCTAGTTGCCGTTCAGTCAACCAGTTGCAGAGATCTTCCTGCGCCTTCCGTGCTTGAGCAGTTGGCGGAGTGGCCGCCTGCAATCGCCTTAGAAAGCTGGACCCTCTCGCTTCAGGCACTCGATATGGGCCTCCACCCGCGAGGTAGATTGCCCCTCAGACCAAGCCACAGCTGGAGCTCGTAAGTCCCAATTCCAGTTGGCTCCTCTGTATGCGACACTTCGCGGAGGGCTGATCGTCGTGCGGATCGGTTTGCCGCGAATAATGCCCTGCAGCCCCATTACCCTCATAAGCCGAGTGACGGTGCAACGGGCGATGTCGTAACCCTCCCGTAGCAACTGTCGCCAGACTTTCCGCACGCGGTAGACTTGGAAGTTCTCGTTGAACACCCGGCGTATCTCGACCTTCATGGCAATGTCGCGTCGGGCGCGGGCCGATAGACGGTCCACGTCCGGGCGCTTGGCGATGACCTCATAATAGGTGGACGGGGCAATAGGCAGCAGTCTGCAGATCGGCTCGACCCCGAGCACCGACCGGTGTTCCTCGATGAAGGCAATCATCGCTTCAGTGGGCGATCGAGCTCCGCCTTGGCAAAATATGCGGACGCCTTGCGCAAAATCTCGTTGGCCTGACGAAGCTCGCGGTTCTCCCGCTCCAGAGCCTTCATCTTCTCGGCGACGTCACTCGGCAGGCCAGCCCGCTCGCCGCTGTCCACCTCGGCTTTCGTCACCCGTTCATTGAGCGCATGCGCCGAGCAGCCAATCTTGGCGGCTTTGGAAGATACTGCCGCCCACCGGGAAGGGTGCTCGGCTTCATGCTCCGTCACCATTCGCACGACGCGGGCGCGGACTTCAGGAGAAACCTTGTTTGTCGTCTTGCTTGTCATAGACCCTACTTCTCACGAGTTGGAGTCTCCGGCAAAGCCGGTGCGGTTCAGAGTGCCAGGTGGTCAGTTGGCAAGAACGCCCGCCGCAGAACCTCCTGAAGCTCCACTTCCGGCGCGTCCCTCGCATAGATTCGGGGAGGGCCGCCGATCAGGCCATCGCTCAAAACCGTCGCTTTAATTTCACCGACCCGAAAGCGATAGTGTCCAACATTGCCACTCTGGGAGGATCTTGTCTGTGCGTCTGCGCTCTCGCTGCCCAAACCAGGAATTACCGCGTTAGAGACGCCAAATACCGCAGAGAGCATGAGTTCGTCTATTAATGGTAGACACGGTGATCAGGTTCCTTTCATCATCACTCGGGACGAGACTTTTGGTACGTCTACAAAGACCATGACATCAGAGCTCCGCGCTGATAAGTGATGGAAATCAGATCGGCTTGGTAAGATTATCTTCGCAATGAACGTACTGCGCCTGGATGGTTTTGATGCCTTCGTAGCAATTGTCCGCTGCGGTGGCTTCCGCGCTGCGGCGGTTGAACGTGGCGTCTCTTCCTCGGCCTTGAGCCAAACAATCAATTCGCTTGAAGAGGCACTTGGCATTCGACTGCTCAATCGGACCACCAGGAGCGTTTCCCCAACTGAGGCCGGGCAGCGTCTCCTGGACCGCCTCGCACCGGCTTTGGCGGACATCAGGCTCGCGATTGCCGAGGTCGACGAACTGAGGGACACTCCCACGGGGACGCTTCGGATCAACGCGCCTGCTCCAGCGGTTGATCATCTTCTGTGCCCACTGGTGTTCGACTTCATGGAAATATATCGCGCGGTCAAAATAGAGATCATCAGTGACGCCGCCGTGATCGACATCGTCGAACAGGGATTCGACGCCGGAGTAAGATTCGGCAAGCAACTGGCCCAGGACATGATCGCAGTCCCGCTTGGGCCGTCGTTGAGATATGCGATTGTTGCCTCACCGGATTACCTTGAAAGGCGGGGCACGCCTGAAACCCCGCATGAACTTGTCGATCACGATTGTATCAGGAGGAGGTTCCCAGGCGGTACGCTGGTGACATGGCGATTCACCGACGGAAGCGAGGAACTCGATGTCACGCCGGAGGGACGCCTGACGCTCAATTCGGCTCACAATGAGCTTCAGGCAGCCCTGGCAGGCAAAGGCGTTGCTCACGTTCTGGATGACTATGCCAAACCTCATATTGAAAGCGGTCTGTTGGTTGAGCTCCTGGTCGACTGGCGCCCTTCCTTGCCAAGCTGGTTCCTGTACTATCCTAACCGTCGGCTTCCCAGCGCGGCCATGCGCGCGTTTCTCGACTATATGAAAAGCTACAAATGGGACGCCACCGGATAGCCGCCGGTCGTTGACGCCCAGCTCGGTATTGATCTCTTTGCGGTGTATCAGCACCCGCGGCTTAGAGGAGATCCTCAACGCGGATTGGAAGGTGCCTGATGCGCTTGCCGGTGGCATTATATACCGCGTTGACGACAGCTGCAGTCGCACCGACCATGGCGACTTCACCCAGCCCCTTCACGCCGGAAATGTTCAGCTTTGGATCCGGCTCATCGATGAAATCGACCTCAATCCGGCCAATGTCGGCGTTAACGGGAACGATATATTCGGCGAGGTCGTTGTTCAGAACGCCACCGAACCGCGGATCAGTTTCTCCCGCTTCACGCAAAGCGGCACCAATACCCCAAACGACGCCTCCCCGGACTTGGCTTTCAGCTGTGCGGCGGTTCATGACTCGGCCGCAGTCGGCGACGCTAACGACACGTCTTACGCGTACTCGTGCGGTCGACGGCTCGACATGAACTTCAGCAAAATGTGCGATCCAGCTGAACGCCATAAAATCGGGATATTCAGGGCCAGTCGTAGACGGAATACCTTTCCGAATTTGGTCGATTGCCTGTCGATCCTTGCCCAAGGGCACAGTATCGACCGACACCTCCAGAACGGGTCTGCGGGTTCGCATAAGCTGGACATGGACGGGCTCGTCCGAGAGCGGCGCTCCGGTTAGTTGACTGAGTTCCTCGCGAAGTTTCAATGCCGCAGTCCGCGCCGCCGGCGCCACGCTCCCCGTCCCCCAGGAGCCAGCGGTAACGTGTTGGGGCGCATAACCAGTGTCACCGATGCGAATTTCCAGCTTGTTTGGATCTACGCCTAGAACCTCAATGAGCTCGGCCGCAATAACGCTGCGCAAGCCTTGTCCCATCTCGTGGCCGGACGTGGTGATTTCGCATCGCCCAGTGGCTGAAAGGCGAAGTGTCGTTAATGCAGGCGTCATCGATGCTTTGTAGCAGCCGCATCCAACGCCGAGACCGATGCGTTCACCATTCGCAGCCACCAAGCTGCCGGGTTGGCGCGCACGTCGACCCCACTCGAATAGCTCTGCGCCACGCCTGAGGCATTCGGCCAGGTAACGGGATGAAAACGGTTTGCGCGTGAGTACGTCGCGATGGGTGTCATTGATAAGCCGGAGCTGGACGGGATCTATTGCCAGCGCCTCGGCGAGTTCGTCCATAGCACATTCGGTGGCATAGCTCGAGGGGTGCTCATGCGGCGCACGCTGGTGCCCAGGCGTTTGGGAATCGACTCGTATGATCCGGTCATTTCCCCGCCAACTGCCGTAATTATACATGCGGGGAGGATTGACGCCATGCTCGCAGCCAAAACCGTCGTATTGGCTGTTTTGCTGAACGGTTTCGTAGATGCCCGCAAGCAAATGACCTTCATCATCTGCGGCGAGGCGTACCCGATGTCGGCTGTGCGGGCGGTAGGATGCCGTGTGGAATAGCTGGCTGCGTGGCATAACCAGTTTGACCGGCCGGCGAAGCGCCATAGCTGCACTTGCAACCAGTACGCTCTGCTCCTGTATGCCGTTCTTCTGACCGAATCCGCCTCCGGTGTAGGGGCTGACGCCACGAAGCGCTTGCGGCTCAATTCCCATCATGCCGGCAAGTCCGCCTGCAAAGGCCGCTACCGCCTGCGTCCCTTCGTAGATTGCGATTTTGCCTTCCTCGAATGCCGCGGTGGTCGAGATTAGCTCGATTGGGTTGTGATGTTGTTGAGGATGTAGATACTCGACATCAATGCGGTGGGTTGCGGAAGCGAAGACGGACTCCGCGTCGCCGGACGAAAGTTTGCTGGCGGCCTCTTGCTCTGCTTTCGCGAGGGCGTCATCCATCGACGCGCTGAATGGCTCGGGAACATAACGCACCTTGACTGCCTCTGCTCCTTCGATTGCAGCTTCGAGCGTCTCCGCGACCACCAGAGCGACCGCCTCACCCCGGTGCCGGATAAGTCGGCTCGTCATGGGCTGGTAGCCCTTGCCAGGCTGTCCGTAAGCCCCACGTGCCGCAGGCGTCGTTTTAATCTGCGAAAAATCCTCGTGCGTGAAAACTCGCACGACTCCCGGTACGTTTTTCGCATCAGTAATATCGATTGCCTCAATATATCCTCTAGCAATGGCCGCAGGAACCGTCATCCCATGAAGCAGCCCAGCGACCGGATGATCGGCGGCGTACAACGCGCGACCGAGAACTTTCTCGTAGGCATCGATTCGGGGACGGTCAGGCGTCGGTTCCAGTGTCATTGGATCTTCCCTCCGGCATTCATGATGGCGTCAGCAAGGGTTCGAGCCCCAAGTTCGACTTTGAAAGCGTTGTGCTTGCCGGCTCTGGCATCCGCAAATGCCGCCTTGGCAGCGTCCAAAGCCACTGCTCTGTCGAGGGTTTGGCCAGTCAAATGACGCTCCGCCGCGCCCGCGCGCCAAGGCCGGGTCCCAACGCCACCCAAAGCGATAAGCGCCCGCGCCACCCGCCCACCATCCATTTTGAGGGCGACCGCAGCAGACGCCAGCGCAAAAGCGTAGGACTGGCGGTCACGCACCTTAAGGTAGGTTGAATTTCGACCAGCATCAGTTTTGGGCACTGAGATGCCCGTTATGATTTCGCCTGGCCCAATATCGAATTCCAGGTGGGGAGTTTTACCGGGCAAGAGATAAAACTCTGCGATGGGGACCGATCGCATCCCCGCAGGTCCTCGTAGTTCTATCGCTGCATCCAATGCCGTCAGAGCGACGGGCCAATCGCCCGGCGACACGGCGGTGCACGCATCACTTACTCCCAATACGGCTTGAGTACGATCTAACCCACCGATCGCCGCGCATCCGGAGCCTGGTGCTCGCTTGTTGCATGGATAAATACCATTCGCGCCGTTCCGAAAATAGGGACAGCGAGTGCGCTGCAGGAGGTTGCCGCCGACGGTTGCCATATTGCGAAGCTGCTGAGAGGCAGCTTTCCAGAGGCTTTCAGCGAGAATGGGGTATTCACGCTTGACAACGGCGTCCTCTGCAACGTCAGCCATCAGCGCACCAGCACCAAAGAATAGGTGATCCCCGCTCGTATCTATCGTGTCAGCGCCTTCGAGCGTCGCTATATCGATCAGATGGCGCGGTTGCTCTATCCCGAGTTTCATTAAGTCGTAGAGGTTGGTGCCGCCAGCGATGTAGCGCGCATCGTCGCCTGCCGCCGCAAACGCTTCGATTGCTTCACCAACGTTCCTGGCACGGACATAAGATATCGCTTTCATGATTCAACTCCGCTCGATCTGGGGAGCCGCCTGCTCGATAGCCGCAATGATGCCGACGTAGGCACCGCATCGACAGATATTTCCACTCATATATTCTCTGATTTGCTCCGGCGTTGAAGCGTGCCCCTCCTTGACGCATGCGATCGCGGCCATGATCTGCCCGGGTGTGCAGTACCCGCATTGCAGAGCGTCGTGATCGATAAAAGCCTGTTGCATCGGATGAAGGCCGTCAGCACCCGCTACACCCTCGATGGTGGTCACCTCGCGGCCATTGACTTTGGCTGCCAGCGTCAGACAGGAAGCAACTCTACGGCCGTCGATATGAACCGTGCAGGCTCCGCATTGACCGTGGTCGCATCCCTTTTTTGTGCCAACTAAACCCAAACGTTCACGCAACATGTCCAACAACGACGCTCTTGCATCAATCACTAAGCTAAAGGGGTGGTCGTTGATGCGGCACGCGATCTGGACCGTTGTTCCGTTCTCGCGGGGAGGCATCAAATCTGGCGCTTGGGCATTCGATGTCGCGGGCAAAATTGTTCCAGCCATCGAAACAAGGGCGCCGGCTTCGAGTACCTGTCGCCTGGTTGTTTTCAAATTTCGCAGATCTCTCTGGTCCGACATCTAGTCTCCTCATGGTCGCAAGATGCATGTCGCCTTCCGGCTTCAGGGTGATTTTCCCCCCGCCATAGAAGTCCCAGGAATTATATTGCAGACCCGCTAAAGCGATTAGTCGCTGATCAGCGCGCGGGCTGATAAGTCACGCTTCGCAATCATGGGCGATCACAATCCCTGAGCGCCACCAACGGCCACGATTCTGAAAAGCTGGGCACACTCGTGACAGCCTAGGCCCGGTCGAAATAGCTAAAGCTGGCGGCGCCAAGCTGCATTCGCGATCTGCGTAGCCGTCCACCGGTAGCATCGAGCATCCGATGTCAGCGCTCCGATGCAAGCCAACTGAGCTCGATGATGTCGGGGGATGAGCAAGCGGTTTCCTTGCGTCAAAAGTGTGATCGCTCTAAGCGGCCACGAAACATTTCTTAACTCAAATACACGTATCCCCAGCGCGATTTTATATATCTGTCAATTCCAATCGGATCAGTGAGCAATCCTAGGAATGGCCAATGTAATTAGAACTAATGACGCGCTTGATGAAGGTTTTATACAGCGGCTATCTCTCAGATGGCGGAGAATAATATGTATATAGTAAAATCCATCTTCTTGTTTTTGGGCCTCTCAATATTGTCTACGACTGTGGTGTGGGCATCCACGGATATTGAGAAGCAAGCGACGCACAAACCTACAGGTCCTGTTTCCAGAAACATGCTTCCCGTAGGTCCGACCGCGGGTGATATGGATCTCTCACCATTCTATAAGTGGGAGGGGCCCGTGCCAGACAAATCGGGTGTCGTGATGAAGGAAGAGCCTCTTCCGAAAGAGCTAATTATTCCTGGCGCTAAGGAAGCAGTCCGCATCCTATATTCATCGACCGACAAGCGCTGGGGTTCCGGGCAAGTTCCGGTCAGTGGCACCCTGTATATGCCGCCCGGTAGGCCTCCGTCCGAGGGCTGGCCCTTACTCGCCTGGGCGCACGGTACTGTCGGCATTGCGGACATATGCGCACCGTCTTGGACCGGCTTCAAGCCACGCGACACCGCGTATCTGAGGCGGTGGCTTGACGCCGGCTTCGCGCTTGTCCTGACCGACTATCAGGGCCTCGGCGGACCTGGGCCACATCCCTATCTCGATTGGCAAGTGGCCAGTTATTCCGTCCTCGATTCCATTCGCGCGGCGTCTGCGGCGAGGCCGGGGAAAATCTCGAACAAGGTATTGATTGCCGGCCACTCCCAAGGATCAGGTGCGGCTTTGGGCGCCGCGCTGTTCTCTACTCAATATGCGCCCGAAATCAATATTCTTGCTGCCATCGCAACCGGTATTAACGTCACATTCCCGGATGGCCCTGTTGCGCTTCCGGTCCGCAATTCCGCCAATATGTTCATGAGTTTCGCCACGGGCGGCCTCCGCTCTGATGGCCCGCAGATCGATGACATAGTGAGCCCCGTCGGCAAACAGCTCCTGGACACGGCACGACGGGCATGCACTGCGGAGATTCAGACTCTCGCGCGCGAACTAAAGGTGCGGTCGCTGGCGGAAACACTTTCAATCTCGCTCGATCAATTGTCGGCAGTTCGTATTCAGGTGACAAATATGCCTATGAAATTCGTCGGTGTGCCGCTGCTGGTTGGGACGGGGCTAGCCGATCAGACGGTGGAGCCGATGCGGCAGTTCGCGGCAGTTTCTGCATTGTGCAAAGCGGGAAACGCCGTCTTGTGGCGTCGCTATCCCGGGTTAAGCCACGACGGCGTCGTGAATGGATCACTTGAGGACTCACTCGCATTCGCTCGGTCGCGACTCGAGGGACAGCACGCCGCGAGCAATTGCTCGGAAATATCACAACCTGGCCCTCCCGGTGAACCAAATCCGGCCGCGCCTTTCAATGCTGACTGAACTAAAACGATTAGGGAAAGGTGTGATCGTCATTGGAAGCTATGCCGGCGCATAGACAATTGCCCCGCATTGGGGGTCTGCGAGTGTCGACTGGCCTTCCAAACACTCGGCCTTCAATGGGTTAAAACCAGTCCAGTGACTAACGGCTTTTCTGTCGTCCAACGCGTCCTCGCTGTCATCAGAGCGATCAGAGACGAGTGGCATACCGTCCTCTTAAGGCTACTCGTTTCTGGAAATCCTGGCGCTGTATCGTAGCGCTGCATCGAGTATGGCGATAATAGCATCACGTCGCAAAGGGTCTCAAAGAAGGTTTGCACGGGACGGCAACTACAGCAAAACCGGATCAGGAGCGCTACATCGGCTACAACTAGAGCGCCCGCAGGACTTCAATAAAGGCTCGAAGGCCCGCCGGCACATGTCGGCGGCCAGGATAATATAGGCAAAGCCCCTCGATTTCCGGGCACCATTCATCGAGTACGGTTTTCAGAGAGCCCGTCTCCAGGCCCCCCATAGCGGCGCCAAGTGGCACATATGCCAAACCTAAGCCGCGCTGCGCTGCGTGCGCCATCAGTGCCACGTCGTCGAGGGTCAGCGCTCCTGGGACATCAACCGCAATTTCTTCCCCACGACGTTCGAACTCCCATCTGTACATCTTCCCGCTCGGCATTCGATGACGGATACACCGATGCTGTCGCAGGTCGTCTGGCGCCCTCGGCTCGCCCGCACTGATGAGATAGGCGGGAGAACCGACGACAACAAAACGGGTCGAGCCGCCGAATGGAATTGCCACCATGTCTTGCGGAACGGACTCGCGCAGCCTTATGCCCGCGTCGAAGCCTTCGGCGACGACATCGACCAATCTGCCTTCGTTGACAAGGTCGATCGACATCTGCGGGTAGCGGGCAAGAAATTCGGGCACGGCTCTCGCCAGGAGGAGGCGAGCGGCAATGTCATTGGTGTTGATGCGCAAAGTCCCACTAGGAGCGTCACGCAGGTCGTCTACTTCCGAAAGCGCTGCGTCCAAATCCCGAAGGAGTGGACCAATGCGATCGAAGAGGCGTTGCCCCCCGGCCGTGGCCGCAACGCTACGTGTTGTCCTATTCAATAGCCGCAGACCCATCCGGCTTTCGAGGCTCCGGATGATGTGGCTGACAGAAGAGGGCGCGAGGCCGAGTTCATCGGCCGCTTTACGAAAGCTTCGATGGCGGATCACCGCCAAAAGGGCTGTCAGTTCGGTAAGAGACGCGTCATTCATGGCGATACGCCACTACTACATCCAAGATCGCACGAATAGTATCTTCAATCCCGTCTTCGTACCTTTTGGCACAGAACCCAGTCGCTTCGGCGGCGACCAAAGGAGAAAGCAATGGTACAGACTTGGCTTATCACTGGAACATCCTCCGGCTTCGGTCGGCTGTTGACAGAACGCCTTCTGGAGCGCGGTGACAGAGTGGCCGCGACACTGCGCAAGGAAGGTGCGTTGGATGACCTTAAGAGCAAACACGGGGATCGTCTTTGGATTGCCTCATTAGACCTGACTGACACTGCGGCAATACGTGAAACAGTCAATGGGGCCTTTTCCGAGCTTGGCCGGATCGATGTGGTGGTTAGCAACGCTGCGTACGGCCTGTTCGGCGCGAGCGAGGAGGTGACCGACGAGCAGATACGTCACCAGATCGATACGAATTTGATCGGATCCATCCAGTTAATTCGCGCAGTCCTTCCCCAACTTCGAGAACAGGGCGGTGGTCGTATCTTGCAGATTTCGTCAGAAGGTGGCCAGATCGCCTATCCGAATTTTAGCCTCTATCATGCGACCAAATGGGGCATCGAAGGTTTTGTGGAATCGGTCCGCCAGGAGGTTGCCCCCTTCGGAATCTCATTCACCCTCATCGAGCCCGGTCCCAGTAAGACGGATTTCGGCCGCGGCTTGGTACGACCCGCGAAGCCGCTGGCGATTTATGATGAGACGCCTGCCGGCGAGGTCCGCAAGGCGATCGACAGTGGTATGTTCGAGATCACCGGTAATCCTGAAAAGATGACTGCCGCGATCCTTTCAGTGGCCGAGCACACACCAGCACCTGTTAGACTGGCTCTCGGCAAGGCGCCCTATTACGCCATCCGAAACGCCCTGAGGGAACGGCTTTCGGAGCTAGAAGCTCAGAAGGAAATCACTCTCGCAATGGATGACGATTGACGACTCGGCAGCACGGCCGTGAGCTTTGTCGAGCTTGCATTGCCGTTTTGTATGGCGCCTGACATATTGTCAGGTGCCGGCGGCGCGACCTCCTAACTGTCGCCGCGCTCAAGGCGGCCATAGAAGAACGAAGACCAGCGGCAGGCTGCACCCATTCCTCCGAGTTGGCTCGAGGGGTCGAATAGGCCATACATAGGACGAAGCCAAGGCGGAACCCTTCGTGAAGGGCTTAAAGATGGTAGTGGTGCATCCGACGGCATTTGATTACCTACCCAGACCACGCAGCATAATGCTCCAACTCTCCCGGTATAAGCTTGTCGCTCTGTTCAAACGGGGATCAGCTGGTCGATGCGTTCGAACAAACGGAGTTCTGAGCCAAGAGCGAACTGCGTCCTTAACCCTCGGTCACCTCGTCACCGCGATTTCAAGCAATCACCCACCGTCGAGCTTGCGTGCAAAATAATTGCTTCGAACCTCGTGGACGACAATGCCTTTCTCAGAAAATGGAAGGGTCAATGCGCCCTCATCGTCTGAAACAGCGAATAACTTACCGATAGCGGACGCGTCTGCGATCTTGTAGGGCGCGACTGTGCCAATCTTATCAACGGTGACTGGCACCCAAAGCTGATTGGATTGTTCAATCATACACCGCTTAAGCTCCGCCTCTTCCGCATCCAATGCAGTCAACCCTATCTCTGCGTCTATACCGCAGGCACCTAAGATGAAGATATCCGCAAAAATCTGCTGAGCTTCGCGCAGCACCTGTCCACCCAGGCAAGCGCCTTTAGAAGGGCTAAATATGCCGCCAAGCAGGATCGTTCGGCACTTTTCGTGGTTCTCGAGCGCGAGCGCTATGCTTGGAGCATTCGTAATGACAGTCAATTGTGTGTCGACTGGGATGGCGCCAGCAATTGTGATGTTTGTCGAGCCTGCATCAATAAATATGGTTTGACCGGACTTGAGCAGTTCTCCGATCGCCGCTCCGAGCCTGTGCTTTGCCTCGCTTAGTATCGCTGAACGAGTCTGAATGGTTCCTAGGTCAGGTGCGGGCGACAGCGCGCCGCCATATACTCTGCGGCACAAACCCATTCGTGCCATTTCTCTCAAATCACGCCTAACCGTATCTTCGGAAACACCAAAATCCACAGCTAGCTGCGCCGCCAGCACCTTGCCTTTTCGCGCGAGTTCTCCCCGAATTCGGTCGTGACGCTCTTCTGTTAACATGCCATTCCGTTTCTTGTTGATTTATGTTGTTGCACATTTATGCATGTTATGCCAAATTCGCCTCGCTGTCGACCGATAAACGTGCAAGAACAGGCGCCAATTGGCCCGTGCCCGCTAGCCTGTCGGACGGCAGGATTAGGTTAAGCGATGTGTTGCGCACCCAATTGCGCCAGAAGAAAGGAAAATGCGTTTGCACCAGGTTCCGCTACGGGGATCTGACTCGACGGTTCCAGCTCGCGTCTCGCGGAACCATCTCGGCCCAACTACCGGAGATTTTTCCGAGAGCAAGGGAGTAATCGGCTTCTAGGCACGGTTCCTGATATTGGCGGGCACCGACCTGCGCAGCGAACTGACGATTAAGTTTGGGCTGTCCGAGGCCGATGATGATGTGGCTGCGAGTTTCTCGACGACGACAGGGTAATCCTTGGCCCGAGGATCACCAGCCACGGCTTCTCCGACGCGTTTGCCAGATCGCCTGACGGCATAGACAAAAAATACCTAGGAAACACAGCCCAAGACGGCCCACTCTCAAGGACACGGCATGACCAGCAACGTTACCTCGATTCTATCCCGCCACGATTTGAGCGGTCGGCGCGAACAGTTTGCAACGAGAGCGGTCTTTCTAATAGCAGGCCTTGGAATGGCGGCCTGGGCACCACTTGTACCGTTTGCAAAGGCGCGCTTGGCTGTTGGAGATGCCGCATTCGGCCTTCTGCTTCTTTGCCTTGGACTGGGCTCAATCGTAGCGATGCCGATCACGGGTGTCCTAGCGTCGAAGTTCGGATGTCGTGCCGTGATTGCCGCTTCCTCAACTCTATTGGCTATCGGCGTACCCTTCCTCGCGCTCGCCAACACGCCTATTGATCTTGCACTGGCATTGGCATTTTGCGGCGCCAGCGTCGGCACGCTCGATGTCGCGATCAACGTTCAGGCCGTGATTGTTGAAAAAGACAGCGGCCGCAACATGATGTCGGGCTTCCATGGTCTGTTCAGTTTGGGTGGTATCGTTGGCGCCGGTGGCATCAGCCTTATTCTGGGTGCCGGCCTGTCGCCTTTCGGAGCGACCCTGATCGCAGGCGCATCAATGCTGATCCTTCTGGTCGCCTCTTACTCTGGCCTGCTGCCCTATGGAAATCGCGACAGGAACGCCACGCCGCTCTTCGTCCTGCCACGAGGCATTGTCATTCTCATTGGCGTCCTCTGCTTCATCGTTTTTTTGGGTGAAGGGTCGATCCTCGACTGGAGTGCGTTGTTCCTCATTTCCGCACATGGACTCGATCAGTCATATGCCGGGTTCGGTTATTCAGTGTTCTCGATCACAATGACCTTTGGCCGGTTGATCGGCGACTGGATTGTCAAGACGTTGGGCGGTGCCCAAGTGGTCTTCTTCGGCGGCCTGTTGTCTGCGACCGGTTTCCTTCTTGCAGTCGTTGCTCCAAATGCTTCTGTCGCGCTTGGCGGGTTTGCACTTGTCGGATTGGGCGCTTCAAACATCGTTCCCGTGCTATTCACGGCAGCAGGTCGGCAGAAGGCAATGCCGTCCAGTCTCGCAATCGCCGCCGTCACTACCGTCGGCTATGCGGGAATTCTGCTAGGACCAGCCTTAATCGGTTTCGTTGCGCAGCATTTCAGTCTCTCTACCGCGCTGGTGATGCTTGCCGGTCTACTGCTCGTCGTTGCGCTTATCGGGCCGCGTTCCGCCGCCCCTTAAGCCGAAGTGTAGGATCGGGGGCGGCCTCATCCCGGCCTCGATCATTTCAGCCAACATCATCGAGAACGTCGGATCGCCGGCGGAAACATGAAACCTCGCGGTCTACCTTGTCCGCCCATCGTTATGGATCCCAACATGACACAGTTACCTGACGCGCTGTTCCTACATCGTCTTGCCGATGCGGCCGACGCGGAAACGATGCAACGGTTCAGGACCCGCTTGGATGTGCAGAGCAAACCGAAAGACGGTTACAAGTTCGATCCTGTGACGGATGCGGACAGAGCGGCGGAGATTGCTATCCGGGCAATTATTCGTGACGCTTACCCGGACCATGCCATTGAGGGAGAAGAATTTGGTGTCTCTGGGTCTGGCGACATTCGTTGGGTCATCGACCCCATCGACGGGACAAGACCCTTTTTGCTCGGTATCCCCGTGTGGGGAACTCTGATTGGGGTGACGCAAAAGGGTCATGCCGTCAGCGGCATGATGAGCCAGCCGGTCACGAGAGAACGCTTCTGGGCGGACCGGACGGGATCCTGGATGCAGCGGGATAGCAAGGCCATTGAACTCAAAACGAGTGAAAAGGTCGATCTAGCCGACGCAATCCTCCACACGAATAGTCCCGAGCCGATTCTGCGGAACCCCCAAATTTCGTTCGAGGCTCTTAACCGTCAGGTCAAAATGACGCGTTATGGCGGCGAGTGCTACGCCTTCGCGATGTTGGCCGCCGGGCATATCGACATCTGTTTCGAATTTTCGCTTCAGCCCTATGACATAGTGGCCATCATTCCGATCATCGAAAAAGCGGGCGGCGTCGTGACGACCCTGAGTGGCGGCAATGCCGCGGCAGGTGGTCCCGTCGTCATGGCCGCGAATGCCAGCTTGCATGCTCAGGTGCTTCAGATCTTAAACGGCTAACGATCCCATGTTAGCAACGAGATGAGCATCGGCCGCAATGTTGCACTTGTTTACATCAGCTTTTGTTATCTGGATACGAGATGAAAGCTCCAGCCTCTTTCCAATCTGTTACAAAGACGTAGCGAGGAGCCGTTCGTATCTGGAAATGACCCATTTGGCCCCGCCATCAGTCCTCCGGACAGAGTTTCCAAAATAGCCAAGGCCGCACAATGCCTCCTGCACAGATTGCAATGATAGCCGTCATCTTCGACCTCGATGGAACACTTGTTGACAGTGAGAACCATCACTTCGCCTCTATGTCTGCGGCAGCCCTATCGATGGGGTGCGAACTATCTGAGGATCTGGCGTCCAGGTTGTCAGGCCTCAGCAGCGAAGCCTGTTACGCTTTGCTTCAGCGTGAAACTCAGCTTTCCGGTTCATGCGGCAATTTCGTGGATGCCAAACATAGGTACTATCTCGATCGGTCCTCATCACTTGCCATACGTGCTGGCGCTCGAGAGGCACTGGCATATGTCACGCGAGGAAGTATTCCCTTTGCAATTGCGTCCAACTCAAGCAGGGTTGTGGTTGACACGAACCTTGCTGCCATCGGCATGGACCCCACCAACGTCATCTCAGTCAGCCGAGACGATGTCGAGCTTGGGAAGCCAAATCCCGACCCGTTCCTTAAGGCCGCGGCCTTACTCGGTGTCGCACCGCAGTCATGTGTGGCTGTTGAGGATAGCGTGCCGGGAGCCATTGCGGCTCACGCCGCAGGCATGCAGGTCATAGGTTGGCCTGAACCGCATCGTTGTCAGATCAGCTTTCCAAGAGGCACGCGTATTGCCGACCCCAAAGCCCTATACCCCACACTGGCTTCCTATTTTGGGGGAGAAAGTTAACCACTGCGCCTTGGCCTGTTCAGCCCAGCTATGCCAATGCCTGCGTTCAGCTGTCCTAACCTGTCGATCTCCCATGTCTTCAAGTGAAGCGGCTAAGGTACAAGTACGCACTATTGGCAAATCGTTCAGGGTGCTCTGGATCATCGTGTTCGGCTACGAGAAGTCTTGCGCCCTCCTGGACCGCGCTTCTTATCACCAAAGGTAGGACCAAAATCCCGTCGCCGACGTCGGTCCACTCATGACCCCTTGTTACGGATGTGGCGACATCTTTTATATGCGCGGCGACTAGCCTTGATTTCAAGCGACGGAGCCAGACGATCGGATCTGCACCACTGAGACGTATCCAGCCTATATCTGCTTGCCATTTCAACAGACCACTATCGTCGGAGCGAAACAATTCTTCGATCGGCGAACGGCCAGATTTGAGAAGGTCGAAGCAGTCTCCACCATTATGGAAGCCAAGTTCGATGCCGCTGCCAGAAAATCGTTCTGCCAGAATCCCGAGACGAGATCCCGCTCGTGCCCATTGAGAAGCGTCCCGCACCTTTTGAATTCGCAAATCGTGCACGAAGACGCTTCGAATTCCTACGATGAGGCAGGCATCAAGAATGGAGCCAGCGTTGTCGATGAGGAACTGATACTCGACGTGCAGCGTCGTGCATTCCAGCCCCCGGACATCCAGCATAGTTCTGAAGATCGACGGTTCATGGATATGGATTTGCAGACATTCGACGATCTTAAACCCGGCGTTGCGAGAGGCCTCAAGCTGTGCATCGATGGATCCTAGGCGCCTCATCGAGAAAAGCTGCAGCGCTATCGAAACAGACGCGTGACCCCACAGTGCCGCGTTTGGCACCGCAACCAACGACGGAAACGAACTTGAACCTATTGCTGAGACCATCTGATGCAGCAACGCTCCCCTTGAGATAGCCTGGAGCTTAGCCCGACAGATCGCAGAAGCGCAACACGTGAGGATGAGCCGGCCATTTCTCACAAGCCAGCAGCGGCCTATCCTCCAAGCAGTTTCCTCAATGCCAGAGGAAACTGGTCATTGCGCGACCGGTCGGTTCTCACCTGAGAGTATGGTCATGAACTGCTCGACGACTCTTTCGGGTGTACCAGCGTCGATCGTTATCACGTCATTCTCGGCCGAAGGATCTTCCAGGGTCTGGAACTGGCTCTCGATCAACGTGGCGGGCATGAAATGCCCAACCCGACCGGCAAGTCGCTGTTTGGCTTCTTCATGGGAGATTCTCAGATAAAGGAACGTCACGCCGTTGCCTGCGAGTGATCGCAATTGATCCCTGTATTGCGCTTTCAACGCGGAGCAGGTGACAACCGGGGGATCACGACTATTGGAGGCTAAGGCGCGACCAATGGTTTCTAACCACGCAGCCCTGTCACTATCGGTCAGTGGTGTGCCAGCGGTCATCTTTGCAATGTTGGTAAGGGAATGAAGCTCATCACCCTCCACAAACCTCTGTTGCAGCCGAGCCGCGACCAAGCGTGCAACCGACGTCTTCCCGCATCCCGACACTCCCATCACGATCACTGGTATCTTGTGCATCTGTGGTACGACCATCATGAAGTCTTCTCATTCCTGTCAGGTAATTTTACGCCTCCGGCGATGCCTCCGTGCCTTAAGCCATTGCTTTACAGACCAATGCCAATTCAGAAGTTGCCGTGCGGCATAAGGCGAGAAATATCGGAACGTGGACATTTCTTGGGTCTCCAATCGTGTCAAATGCAGCGGTCAACCCCGACGGCGACGGTTGCGATAGACGTCAACCGTCACTGCGGCGACGATGATGATGCCCTTGACGATCTCCTGGTAGTAGGCGTCGATGCGAAGGAACGTGAAGCCGGAGGACATTACGCCCAAGATGATGACGCCGATGACTGTGCCGGTGATCCTTCCGATCCCGCCGGCGAGCGAGGTTCCGCCGATAACCGCTGCAGCGATTGCGTCAAGCTCGTAGTTGACGCCCATACCCGATTGCGCTGTCTGGGCACGCGCCGCGGTAACGATTCCAGCGAGCCCTGCGAGCATACCGGCGATCGCATAAACCTTGACGAGGTGAGCTTCCACATTAATGCCGGACACCCGCGCAGCCTGCATGTTCGCGCCGATAGCGTAGGTAAACTTGCCGTATCGTGTGTACCTGAGGACGACATGGAAGATGATCGCGACCGCGATGAACACGACCACCGGCCAGGCACCGGAGCCGATAAAGGTGAACTGGTCCGTCAGACCAGAAATCGGCTGGCCCTTCGTGTACCATTTGGAGATGCCGCGTGCTGCAACCATCATACCGAGCGTGGCAATGAATGGGGGGATGCGAGCGTGGGCAATAAGTGCGCCGTTGATGAATCCCGCTATCGCTCCGAGGATGATGCCGACGCCGATCGGCACGATTGCCGGCATGTCCGTGAAGCCGGGATATAGAGCCCGTGCCCATTCCGAGGACTGCGCTAAACTCGCAGCGATCATTGCGGTCATGGCGACAACGGAGCCTGCTGAGAGATCGATACCGCTGGTGATGATGACCTGAGTGACGCCAATAGCAATGATGCCGACGACAGAAACCTGTAGGATCGTGATCGTCAGCCTCTGCGTGTTTCCAAGAAAGCTCTGACCGATGAAGATCCAGCCCAGCGCCTCATAGATCAGGGCGATCCCAACGAGTACGAGGAAGATATTGAACTCCTGCGGTGGCTTCCATCCCTGCGCAGCAGGGGAGCGCACAATGCCATATTTTTCAACGAGGTTCTTTTCCATAGAATTTGTTCCCTTATTGGTTCTGCTCAACGGGATGCCAGTTCCATCACGGCGACCTGGGTCGCATCGCTTCGCGGCAGGATGCCCGTGACTTTTCCTTCATGCATAACCAGGACGCGATCGCTCATCCCCAAGACTTCGGGAAGTTCGGAAGAGATCAGAATGACTGCCGCGCCGGATTTGGCGAGACTGGAAACGAGGCCGTGGATTTCCGCCTTGGCGCCAACGTCAATGCCCTTGGTGGGCTCGTCGAGAATGAGAATCCTTGGTCCGGTAAGCAGCCACCGTCCAATCAGCACCTTCTGCTGGTTGCCGCCCGACAGATTCTGGATGCTGACGTTGAGGTTGGCCATCTTGATGCGCAGCTTGCGGGCCATCTCGGCGCAATCCACGGCGACAGAGGCTCCCTGAACGAAGCCAGAGCGAGTGTAGCGGGTTTGCAGGGCTGCAATCTGCATGTTTTCGAGAATGTTGAGCGCGAGAAGACAGCCTGTTTCCTTGCGATCCTCCGTGAGGAAGGCCATGCCATGCCCGATCGCATCGCTTGGCTTTTTGATTTCCACCCTCTGTCCATCGATGCGAATTTCGCCAGATGTCGGGGGCGTGACACCGAAGAGCGCTTCCGCAAGGTTCGAACGCCCAGACCCTAGGAGCCCAGCCATCCCGAGTATCTCGCCAGCGCGCAAGTCGAATGAGACGTTTGAGAAAACACCTTCGAGTTCGAGATCTTTCACTGATAGAAGGACATCCCCAGTTCAACCACCTCTTTGGGGAACATCTGGGAGACTTCTCGGCCCACCATCCGCCGGATGATTTCGTCACGACTGATGGTGCTGGCTGGACGCGTCGATATGTATCGACCGTCACGGTAGATGGAAATTTCGTCAGAGATCTCCAGGATCTCGTTCATTTTGTGCGAAATATAGACGATGCCTTTGCCCTCGGTCCGCAATCCGCTGATGATTTCGAAGAGATGGCTTACCTCCCGGTCCGTCAGGGCCGAAGTCGGTTCATCCATGATCAAGACGTCGGAATCATAGGAGACAGCCTTGGCGATCTCGACCATTTGCCGGCTGGCCACCGACAGTGTTCTGACTTCTGCATCCGCCCGGACGTTGATCCTGAGGCGCTGCAGAAGGTTATCGGTGATGCGGTTCATCTTCTTGTGGTCGATGAGCCCGAGCGCATTGCGGGGCTCTCGGCGTATCCAAATGTTCTCCGCTACAGTCATAGAGGCCATCAGGTTCAATTCCTGATGGATCATGGCGATACCCTTTTCGAGCGCATCCAGCGGCGTCGAGAGCGTAATCTCTTTTCCCTTGAAGTGTAGCGACCCTGCGTCCGGCTGATAAATTCCCGCAAGGATCTTCATCAACGTAGACTTGCCTGCGCCATTTTCGCCCATCAAGGCGTGGACGCTGCCTTTCCGGAGATTGAATTGCGCGCCGTCAAGCGCAACCACGCCTGGAAACTCTTTCCGAATGCCCAACGCACTGAGAAGCAAGCCTTGTTCGGCTGCAGGATCGGTCAATGTGGCGTCGCTCATGACAATTCCTTCCAACGTAAATTGCGCGCGACGTGCCGCCGCGCGCACAATTGTGAGCTTTACTTGAGGAACTCGGCCAGGTTGTCCTTTGTCACCAGCGTCAGCTTCGAGTAGATCTTCTTTTCGGTCGGCTCTCCCTTCACGACCTTGAGTATTGCATCGAGCGCATCCTTGCCCTGAACTGCTGGATCCTGCTGCACGGTCACAGCCATATCGCCAGCTTTCATGGCAACGAGTGCGTCCTGCGTGGCGTCGATCCCCGCGACAACCACATTTGTGGAGCTGCCGGATGCTTTTAGTGCCTGGATTGCGCCGAGGGCCATCTCGTCGTTGTTGGCGATGACGGCATCGAACTGCGTGCCGGCTGTCAACCAGTTGGTAACCAGGTCGAGAGCATTGGTTCTCTGCCAGGCAGCTGTCTGTTCCTCGACGATCTTGATGCCCTTGCACTCGTCCGTCTTGAAGACATTGTGAACAGCTTCGGTACGACCGCGAGCGACAAGTGTGCCCAACTCACCCATCAGGATGACGGCACTGCCTTCGCCGCCTAGTGCCTTGCAGACCGCAGTGGCCTGAAGAGTGCCGGCCTCGATCTGATCGGAGCCTACGAATACTTGCTTCGCCGGCAGATCATCAACGTTGCTCGGCTGGTTGTTTGCGAAGACCATCGGGATGCCCGCCTTGTCGACGGTCTTAGAGATCGTCACACCAGCGTCTGCTTCGACGGGAATGACAATAATTCCGTCGACCTTGCTGGCGATGAAGTTGTCGATCTGGCTCTGCTGCTTGGAAACATCGCCTTGCGCGTCTTCGATCAGCAGCTTGACGTTACCCAGCTCCTTCGCGCGGGCTTCCAGGCCGCTACGAAGAATTGCGAGGAAGTTGTCATCGAAGCGCTGCATGCTGAAACCGATCGTGGTTTCAGCATGCGCGGATGCCGCGATGGTTGCTGCAAATACTGCTGCGAGTGCGAATTTCTTCATGTTCCTGCTCCGGTGGTTGTGTGATCATTCTTTGCCCGCTTTTGCTTTATGCCGGAGCTCTACGGGCTAGCGCTCGCGGGGCGCACATGTACCTGATCGCGGCAATCGACAGACCGCCTCGGCTTGGATCATGTGGGGGAGGTTTTTGCATCGCTGATGCTCGGCTTCAGCCGAGATCACTTGAGGTTTGCGATGTTTTTCGAACAGAGCGCCCGCCATTCTCCCAAAATGGCAGTCGCCGCGTCCGATAGGTAAAACGATAAACTAAACTTCGGATTTCTGTCAATCGGCGCGTTCGCAAATTTTTGAAGAAATGTCGCTATTTCCTTCGTTTGAGCGCCGATTCAGCACATATTGCCGGCGTCGCTGCAAAAAAAACGGTTTGACAAGGAGCTTTTTAGATGTATCGTTACACCTACTTTGGAGGCGCTCGTCGGAGTGGACGAACATGTCCTCTGTCGCATCCCTATTTCGATGATATCCTTGTCGTTCCGATAGTCTGAACGAGCTGATCATGGATGATAAACATATGGAAACCACGCGGCCGAAGCGAAGCGAACGGCGATCTCAGGGGACGACATCCGTAGATGTTGCAGCCGATCGCGCGACGATTCAGGATGTGGCGAAGGCTGCTGGCGTCTCCAATACGAGCGTCTCCAACTACATGAACGGTAGGTTGGAGCGGCTGGGTCCCGAAACAAGAGCACGGATCGCGGATGCCGTGGGACGGCTCGGCTTCAAGCCAAATCAAGCGGCACGGCAGTTGAAGACCGGCAAGACCAAGGGAATAGCGCTCGTTGTTCCAAGTATCGTCAATCCATTCAACGGCCAGCTGGTTTTCGCAATCGAGCAGGCTGCGGTCAAGGCGGGCTACGCTGTCCATCTCTGCAATACGATGCGCGACAATGCAGTGGAAAAGCGCTTCCTCGAAAACTTGGTCGGGTTGGGTGTCAGCGATCTGATCACCATTGCGCCGCTCAGCACCCGAAAAGGCTTTTACGGGCCGCAAAGCGATTTCTCCGTCGTCGCTATAGACGCGGATCGGCTCGATCTTCGCCTGCCGCGTCTCGATACGATCAACTTCAATCATGAAGTGGCGATCGATCTGGCCGTGGACCACCTCTATGAGCTTGGGCATCGCCGCATTGCTTACGTCACGGATCCAATGATCACGTACAGTCGTCGCAAACGTCTGGCTGGTTTCAAGGCCGCGATGGCAAACAGAGGCCTTC
This sequence comes from Neorhizobium sp. R1-B, assembly GCF_004368875.1. Lineage (NCBI taxonomy): Bacteria > Pseudomonadati > Pseudomonadota > Alphaproteobacteria > Hyphomicrobiales > Rhizobiaceae > Neorhizobium > Neorhizobium sp. R1-B. The sequence continues at coordinate 109,065 of NZ_SOEM01000012.1, read as the reverse complement.
AGAGCGATTTGCTCGTAGAGCTCGATGCAGATCACGGAGCGCGCGATATCGCCGACGCCGAGATGCTGGAAGTTGGTAGAAGTGCAGCACCGGAGGTGTTGAAACTCCGCCCTCGGCCAACTGCGGTTGTGGCTTTCAATGACATGATTGCTCTCGGTCTCCTCGCGAGCTTCAGACAGGCTGGGCTATCCGTACCTGGCGACCTCTCCTTGGTGGGAATAGACGATGTCTGGGTCAGTCAACTGTCCTACCCGGCATTGACGACGGTGCGCCAACCCATTGAGGCGATGGGCGTGGCGGCCGTCGATCGGATCGTAAACCCTTTGGCAGGGGCTGTCGGGGGAGGTTCCGACACACTTTTCCTGCCCGAACTCACTCTGAGGGAGACATGCGGAGAACCGTCCAGCTAAGCGTGCGGTAACAGCAGGTCGCAACAAACATCCAAACCTCCCCATGATTTTGAGCAACTGGCCGGCACATCGCCGCGCCTTAAAGAGAAGGCTTTGCTTGATGGATATCAGTTCCCCCGCCAAGGGCTTGAGCACGGGACTCCGGCTTGCTTGCGACACCGGCGGCACATTCACCGATCTGGTCGTGGAAGACGGCGAGACGATCCGACTGTTCAAGGCGTCTACCACCCCGGATGATCCGGTTCGCGGCGTGCTCGTCGCCTTGCAGCTCGCGGCGGATCACTACAACCTTAACCGAAGCGCCTTCCTCAAGCGCGCTTCCATGTTCGTTCATGGCACGACCCGCGCCATCAACGCGATCATCACCCAGAAAACGGCCAAGACGGCGTTCATCACGACGAAGGGGCACCGGGACATTCTGGTGATCCGTGAAGGCGGTCGTATCGAGCCTTTCAACTTCACTGTCGCGTATCCCGAACCTTATGTTCCGCGCCGCTATACATTCGAGGTCAACGAGCGAATCGATGCCCGCGGCAATGTCGTCTCTGAACTCGATGAGGTCGACTTCATTGAAACGCTGAAGCGCCTAAAAGATCTGAAGATCGAGGCGATTGGAGTTTGTCTTCTCTGGTCGGTGACCAATTCCGTCCACGAGCTGCGCATCGGCGAGCTAATCAAGCAGCACCTTCCGGATGTCCCTTTCACCCTCTCGCATCAGCTCAATCCAACGCTGCGCGAATATCGCCGCGCATCTGCAACGGTTATAGATGCCTCGCTGAAGCCGTTGATGTTCCGTTATCTCGACAGCCTCACGAACCGTCTAAAGGAGGCCGGTTTCGACGGGCGCACTCTGATGGTCACCTCCAGCGGTGGTATCATGGATGCGGAGGCCGTCGCCCGTGCGCCGATCCACTCGATCAATTCCGGTCCGGCAATGGCACCGGTAGCCGGTCGCTACTATGCAGACCGTGACTTCGGCAAATCGATCGCCATCGTCGCCGACACCGGTGGCACCACGTTTGACGTCAGCCTTGTGCGCGACGGCCGTATTCCTTGGAGCCGGGAAACCTGGATCGGTCAGGCGACACGCGGTCATATGACTGGTTTCCCCTCGGTCGACATCAAGAGCATTGGCGCCGGCGGCGGATCGATTGCCTGGGTTGATGACGGCGGGATCCTGCAGCTTGGTCCCCAAAGCGCGGGCTCGACGCCTGGCCCGGTCGCCTATCGCCGCGGCGGCACTGAGCCGACGGTCACCGATTGCGCCATCATTCTTGGCTATATCGATCCCGACTTCTTCCTCGGCGGCGCGATGGTTCTCGACCGAGCAGGAGCGACCGAGGCGCTACGGACCAAGGTTGCAGATCCTCTTAGCATCAGCGTCGAGGAAGCGGCGGCTTCGGTTCTCAAGCTCTCGACCGAAAAAATGGTCGGTGCGGTCGAGGAGATAACCGTCAACCAGGGTATCGATCCGGCATCTGCGCTTCTGGTCGGCGGCGGCGGCGCGGCTGGACTCAATGCTGTCGCCATCGGCAAGCGCCTGCAGTGCGCGGGCGTTCTGATCCCGGAAGCCGGCGCGGTGATGAGCGCTGCCGGGGCCTTGATGTCGGAGCTTTCCTCCAACTACGCACAGTTGAACTTCACTACCAGCGGAAAATTCGACGGTGAGAAGGTCAATGCGGTCCTCGCCGAGTTGGAAGCCCATTGCCAGAGCTTTGCAGCCGGTCCCGGCGCGAATGCGATCGAGCACAGGATCGAATTCTCGGTCGAAGCTCGCTATCCGCACCAGATCTGGGAGATTGACGTGCCCTTGCCTTCCAGCCGCATTTCCTCCGACAGCGACCTGCAGGCACTGAAATCGGCATTCCACCAGATGCACCAGCGCATTTTCGAAATCTCCGATCCGGAATCGGAAGTCGAGTTCGTCACCTGGCGGGCGAAGGTCAGCTGCAAGCTCAAGGAAGCGACCTCAGGATCGCTACCACGCGAAGGTGAATTCACCGGCGGGAAGGCATCGCGGCCGGTCTATTTCAGCGATACCGGCTGGATCGAGGTCCCGGTTCACCGCTTCGAAGCGATGGTTCCGGGCAATCCGGCTCCCGGTCCGTCGATCGTCGAATCCTCATTCACTACGGTTGTCATCGATCCGCAGACCGTAGCCGAACGCACCGCCGGCGGCGGCTTACGCATAACATTCTAACCAGGAATTACCCATGATCAGCTCTCCTTCGAAAAACGCTCCCGACGGCGTGCAGATGGCGATGATCTCCAGCCGCATGGAGACGATTGCCCGCAAAATGCAGAACACCATCTTCCGGACAGCACGCTCCGGCATTCTCAATACGGCGCACGATTTTTCGTGCGTTGTGTTAACGGCCGATTGCCAGATGCTTTCGGCTGCAGAAAGCTTACCGAACCACACACTGATCGGCCCGGACTTGATGTGCCAGGCTGTGCTGAAGCACCATCCCGTCATGAAGCGGGGCGACTGCTTCCTGCACAACAGCCCCTATGAAGGCAATTCTCACGCCGCCGATCACTGCATGATCGTACCGGTCGTCGATGACGCGGGCGTGTTGCGCTTCTTCGTGCTTGCAAAGGCCCATCAGGCTGATTGCGGTAACTCACGTCCCTCCACCTATCTCGCCGACGTCAAGGACGTCTACGAGGAAGGTGCGCTGATCTTCTCGGCGACCAAGATCCAGGAAGATTACAAAACAAACCAGGACATCGTGCGCATGTGCGAGGCCCGCATCCGCGTACCGGATCAATGGTGGGGCGACTTCCTGGCGACACTCGGTTCTGTCCGTATCGGTGAACGTGAATTGTTGGCGCTCGGCGAAGAACTCGGCTGGGATATGCTGGAAGGCTATGCATCGCGCTGGTTCGACTATTCCGAGCAGAAGATGATCCAGGCCATCTCGAAGCTGACGACGGGCAAGATCACACTGCATTCGGCGCATGATCCGTTCCTTGGCCTGCCGGACGGCATTCCGGTCAAGGTGGAGGTCGAAATCGATGCGGAAAATGCCCGCATCATGGTCGATCTGACCGACAATCCCGATTGCCAGCCCTGCGGTCTCAACCTGACCGAAGCGACGTCGAAGAGCGCTGCTATGATCGGTATCTTCAACGCGCTTCTGGATCATCATGTGATCCCGAATTCCGGTAGCTTCCGTCGTATCGAGGTGAAGCTCAGAGAAAATTGCTGCGTCGGCATTCCGCGCCATCCGGCATCCTGCTCTGTTGCGACGACTAATCTGGCCGACCACGTGACCAACCCGGTCCAGCGCGCCATTGCCGAACTGTCGGCTGGTTTTGGTCAGGCGGCCACGGGTCCGATCCAGCCGCCAGGCATGGGCGTCATTTCCGGGCGCGATCCCCATAATAATGACGAGCCGTTCATCAACCAGGTCCATATCGGCGTCAGCGGTGGTGCCGGTACGCCGGTCACTGACGGCTTCCTGTCGATCATCCATGCGGGCAATGCCGGCATGTGCCGTATCGACAGCGTCGAGGTCGACGAACTCCACCATCCGATCCTGATCGACGACCGGCATCTGATGGAAGATAGCGAAGGGGCTGGCACCTATCGTGGCGCGCCATCCATTTACAGCGAGTATGGCCCATGGGGTGGTGGTGAACTGACCGTTCTCTATGCGGCTGACGGGACGATCACGCCGGCTGCGGGCGCGCGTGGTGGTGGCTCTGGTGGGACCTGCCGAGCGGCCATGCGCAAGACTGACGGCAGCGTTGTCGAGCTCCCGCCTTGCCATGGCATCACGCTCAAGGCGGGCGAAAAGATCATCTCGCATTCGGCAAGTGGCGGCGGCTACGGCATGCCGACTGAGCGCGATCCAGCCCGCGTCATCCACGATCTGGCCGAAGGCTGGATCAGCATCGAGCGCGCCCGTGCCGTCTATGGCGTTGCCGTCGTGGGCTCACGCGCCACGGATGATCTAGCACTCGACGCCGCCGGAACGGAAAAGCTGCGCGGCAACGTCAAGCAGCTCGCAGCGGCAAGCTGATCGACCGAGACCCAGCTGGCGCCCCTTGGCCGGGCCGAGTGGCGCCAGCGTCGAAGCGAACCTATCAGAGGCAAATAAGGGAGGGAATCTCCATGTCGGATTTGGACTGGAGCAGCGGTGCTGCCTATGTCGACGGTCAATATATGCCGCTCGAGGATGCCAAGATCCCGGTAACGGAATGGGGATATCGCCGTTCCGACGTCACCTATGACGTCGTCGGGGTCTACTATGGCGCATTCTTCCGTCTGGACGATCACGTGAAGCGCTTTCGCGCTTCCATGGAAAAGCTCCGCATGAAGCCGGAGGAAAGCGACGATCAGATCAAGGAAATCCTAACCGAGATCGTCACGCGCTCGGGTTATCGCGAAGCATATGTCGCGATGGACTGCCTTCGCTCTCGCCCGCCCCGTGGCGTGCCCCTTCACCCTGCCTATGGCCGCAGCTATCTTATTTGCCACGTCTTGCCCTGGGTCTGGGTTTTCACGCCGGAGCAACAAGAGCGTGGGGTTCACGCGATCATCGGCACTCCCGAGCGGATTGCACCTGAATCCTTCGATCCCACGATCAAGAATTTCCACTGGGGTGACCTCACCCGCGGCAACTTCGAGGCACATGAACAAGGCGCCGAAACTGCCATTCTCCTCGATCGCTATGGCCATGTCACGGAAGGTCCAGGTTATAACGTTTTTGCAGTGTTCGATGGCAAGGTTGTCACGCCGCGTTCCGGCGCGCTCGAAGGAATTACCCGCAAATCGGTGATCGAGCTTTGTCAGATGCTGAGGCTCGAATGCGAGCTACGGGACATCACGCGTGACGAGTTCGAAAACGCGGACGAAATCTTCTGCTCTACAACAGCCGGCGGCATCATGCCGATCAGCAAGCTCGGCAGCCGCATTCTCGGAAATGGCCGGCCGGGTCCGATCTCGACCCTTCTCAAAGACACCTTCTGGGAAAAGCGCAAGCAGGGCTGGCACGCAACCCCCATCGCCTATGAATAACGGCATCTCAAACGGACCGACTCGGTCAAGGTGGCCTGGCCTGGCGATCGATCCAATGCAAAGCAAGTGAGTTAGCTTCATGCAGCAATCCATTTTCGACCTCAGCGGCAAGACCGCGCTGGTGACCGGTTCTAGTCAGGGCATCGGGTTGGCGCTCGCAAGAGGGCTGGCCCAGAATGGCGCCAAGATTATCCTCAACGGACGGAGCACCGAGAAACTCGCAGCCGCCCAAAACCAGTTACGGACCGAGAACCTTCTTTGCGAGGTCTGTTCGTTCGACGTCACGGACGCACAATCGAGCGCATCCGGTATTGCTGAGATTGAGGCATCCGTCGGATCGGTGGACATTCTTATCAACAATGCCGGGATGCAGTTTCGCTCACCCCTGGAAGACTTTCCGGTTGAAAAATGGGAAGAGCTGCTTAGGACAAACGTATCCAGTGCGTTTTACGTGAGCAGGGCTGTCGCGGGGGGCATGATCTCTCGCCGCCAGGGAAAGATCATCAATATCGCATCCGTTCAGAGCGAGCTCGCCCGTCCTGGAATTGCTCCCTATACCGCGACGAAAGGAGCCATCCGTAATCTTACCAGGGGGATGTGCACGGACTGGGCAAAATACGGACTGCAGATCAATGCGATCGCGCCGGGTTACTTCAAGACGCCGCTCAATAAAGCTCTCGTCAAGAGTGAAGAATTCTCGGAATGGCTTCAGAAACGCACGCCCGCCGGCAGGTGGGGAGAGGTGGACGAACTTGTCGGCGCCGCGGTCTTCCTATCCAGCCCAGCCTCTTCGTTCATCAATGGCCACACGCTCTACGTCGATGGCGGCATAACCGCCAGTCTTTGAAATCGGAACCGACCGACCACAACCACTGTCTTTCGGAGAAATTGATGTCGCTCCGGGAACGACGAAATCGAAACACAGCTCGACCAGAGCAAGGGCGCCGCAGTTGCAGACAGATCGCCGCAAACGGAGAACCATTCCAATGACAAAACTCTCTGAAATTCACGCCGAAGCCAGCAAATATTTCATTGGTGGTGCTTCTGCAGGGCAACGTTATAACGCGCCGCTGGGCCAGCCGCTCTACATCACTCGCGCTGATGGCAGCAGATTTTGGGACGCTGATGGAAACGAGTTCATCGATTTCCATACTGGGGCGGGCGCCGCCCTATTTGGACATAACAACCCGCGTATCCGCGAGGCCATTGGCAAGGCCCTGGATGCAGGTTTCTTCATGAATTTCGACACGGAATACCACACGCAACTCGCCCGGTTGCTTCAGCACTTTTTCCCTAGCTGTGAACGGTTCCGGTTGCTGAACACCGGCGCGGAAGCAACACAGTCCGCAATCCGGTTGGCCCGCGCCCATACCGGTCGCGACAAAGTGCTGCGGTTCGAGGGCCATTTTCACGGCATGTACGAAAGCATCTGGTTCAACCATAATATGGTGAGCAATGTTGACGGGCGCGGTGAGGTCGAGACGAACGCGGATTCCGAAGGGTTTCCGATCCACGCCAAGGATGGTGTCGTCAACGTCATCTTCAATGACGTCGAGGCGGTTGAGCACGCAATCAGGAAGTACAGAGATGAGCTCGCATGCGTCATCCTTGAGCCTATCAGCTATAATTGCGGATGCCTTGAGGCGCGTGGGGAATATCTTCGCGCCGTGCGGGAGATTTGTACGCGAGAGAATATCGTCCTGATCTTCGACGAGGTCGTCAGCGGATTGCGGATGCGTCCGGGCAGCGCTCAGAAGTATTACGGCATCCTGCCTGACATGACCGCCATGGCGAAAGCAATTGGGGGTGGCCTGTCCATCGCGGCTGTCGGCGGCACAAAAGAAATCATGCAGCACGTCAATCCGACCGGGAATGCCGCAGTCAGCGGCACGTATAGCGGTGCGCTCATGCCAGTGCTGGCGAGCATCGCCTGCCTGACCATGGCCAGCGAAGACGGTTTCTACGATCGCATCGAGGCTATTGGAGGGAAGTTGTTCACCGGCATCGATGACCTTCTGTCCAAGCATAAGATTGCCGGTCACGTGCGGGGCGTCGGCGCCCGCTTTGGTATCTACTTCGGCGTCGAAAATCCGCAAGACGACTTCGACTTCCGCAAGGTCGCTGCATTACAAGACAGGGCGACCTACAAGAAATTCGTGACCGAGTGCGTGAACAATAGGCTCTGGTTTCATGATACCGCCGGCCCTGTGTCACCGGCTCATTACGGCTTCACAATCGCCCACACGGCAAAAGACATTGACGAAACCCTCAACCGTCTGGATAAAATCTTCAAAAAGATCGCGTAGGGAAGCTAGGCCGTTGATATTTCCGAATGAGGCGTTAGCGCCCACGTCTTTCAATTTGATAACTCGGTGGTGCGGTAATCCTCCCCGTTTTAACGGGGTTCAGCGATAGAATTCACGCGACCATTTTCAGTTTCTGAGCGGGTGTGATGCCGCCAATTCCCATGTTGCGTCGTTCGTGGTTGTATGTCCAAAGCCACTCCGTGGCGATCTGCTGCACCTCCGTTATGCTGTCAAAAATATACAGATCAAGCCATTCATGCCGGACCGTTCAATGGTAGCGCTCGACATAGGCGTTCTGCTGAGGCTTGCCGGGCTGGATGTAGTTCAATGCGATTCCCTGGCTCTCGGCATTCGGTGAGGGTTGAAATGACATATTCAGCGCCGTAACACCTTCGGAAGTTTGCGCTGAATGAGGCTTTGACCAGTTGCATAGCCCTTATCAGGCGAAGCAGGTTGTCATAGCCAGGCCTAAGGTCTCACAGTGGTTTTGCGAAGCCACACTGTAAAGGAGACCGGCTATGACCGTTTATGGCGCTTTCTTTTTGACCGCCTCAGCTTTGCATGCGCGGACAGGCAACTTTGTCGGCGCAATGTCTTCGCTGACGGGGGGCGCCTTCAGCCAGCGGATGATCGCGTCCAAGGCCGGCCGCAGTTGTTTCTTCAGCTCGGCTGTCATGTCGGCTTCGATCCCGCAGGCGTCTCCAATCGCGATCCAATCGATGGCCGTTCAGGATCGGTGGCCGTTTGCGGTAAATGATCAGGCTGATCAGATAGGAGCGGACATTCTCTAGAACCCGCTTTGAGGATATCGGTGCAATACGCACTTCGCAGAATTCCGAAATTTTTCGCTGAAAATGACGTGATGAAAGATCGTGTTTGGGCATGCTCATTCCGTTTCTCTCCGGCACCAGTACCGAGGGCGAGCGGGAATAGGAGCATGCTTTTAAAAAAGGCATGTATGGTGGGCAGACCCGCCGGCTGTGGCACTACCATTCAGAAAACAGCGTAAATGACATATAAACGGATCAATTTTTAGATTATGATGCGTATTTATATCTTTTTGGTTGACCGATCCTGGAATGTTTGAGATAGCTTTGCCTTACTCCACGGAGAATGGTGGGATAGGTAGATGGCACGGTCTGAGTCAGAATCGTTGCTGGAGATCGGGCAGTTGCTGAAGGCTACGCGTAAAGTCCGGCAATTGACCCAAGAGCAGGTTGCCGACATGGCGGGTATATCGCGTCCCCGCTATAGAGAGATAGAAGCCGGAAGCAGTTCTGCGCGCACGACGACACTGATCAATATCGCCCGCGCTCTCGGGCTTGAATTGATGCTCATACCGCAAGCCATGGTGCCGGCCGTTGGCGCGCTGCTGCGGCCTCAGGATGATCTCGACGATCTGCCGGCATTCATGGCTCACCCAGATGAGGATGAGAATGTCTGAAGCTTCATCCGATCCGAAATCCATCTCGTCGCTCGACGTGCTGTTGAACGACGTGAAGGTCGGCACGATCGTCAGAACGCCCGGCGACTTCAACGCCTTCAGCTTCGCGGAGAGCTATCGTGAAACGGGCGGCTTTCCGGTGCTCAGTCTGTCTTTTCGCGCAGCCACTGGCGGATTGCGCAAGGACCCGAAACCCGTAGCCCGTGCGTTGCCGGCATTCTTTGCCAATCTGCTCCCCGAAGACAAGCTGCGCGAGGCGATGGAAAAACACCATGCGGGGAGTGTTCGCGCAGGAAACGATTTCGACCTGCTTGTTGCGCTCGGGTCGGATCTGCCAGGTGCGGTCCGCGTCGTGCCGAGCGACGGAACGGTTATGCGTCTCGACAACCTGCCTGCTTCCAAACCGAAAGCCCGGTTCTCGCTTGCCGGTGTTCAGATGAAGCTTTCGGTGATCAAGAACACGGGCAAGGGCGGTGGATTGACGCTGCCGCTCGGCGACGACCAGGGATCCTACATCGCCAAGTTTCCATCGACCTCATTTCCCGGCGTGTCGGAAAATGAATATGCCAACCTCTCATTGGCTGAAGCGATCGGCATGGAGGTTCCCGAACGTGAACTGGTCGAGCAATCGGAGTTCGAGGGTATACCGAAGGAATTCGAGACGCTGTCGGCTGGAAAAGTCCTGCTTGTCAAACGCTTCGACCGTGGCGCAAACGGTGAGCGGATCCATATCGAGGATTTCGCCCAGGTGTTCGGCGTCTATCCTTCGCGGAAGTACGAAGGTGCCGCCTATCATGATATCGCTGCAGCCTTGAACGTTGCCGTTTCGTCCACCGCTGCTCTCGAGTTCGTCCGCCGGCTGGCTCTGGCTGCCATAACCGGCAATGGCGACATGCACCTGAAGAACTGGTCATTGATCTATCGCGAGACAGGCGACAAACCGCAACTCGCGCCTGTCTATGACGTGCTCTCGACGGTCCCTTACATCCCCGCGGATGCCATGGCTCTGTCGCTTGCCGGCGAGCGCCACTTCAAGGCGCTGAACGTACAGCGGTGGAAAGCCTTCTCCAACCGCGCACGCCTGCCGGAAGCCGCAGTTCTCGGGGCGGTGGTCGACACGGTTGAGCTCGTCAATCAGCTGTGGTGGTCACTGCCGGATCGGAAAGTTGTTCCGGCGAAGGTTCTCGAGCGCATCGATACTCACGTGCGGCTGATGACACCAATCCTCGGTACGTGTGCAGACTGAGGCCATCCGGCGGAGCGGCAACAAAACTCTGCTCTAGCCCGCTCGCCAGTTCTCCTGGCGCATCTCTACGCGTTGCCAAATGGCGTCATTGATCCTGATCGAGGGCACCTGAACGACACGCACAGCTCGGAAGCATTATCCCGCGCCAGCCTTCACTTTGAGAGGCTTTCGGCTTTCATAGCCGAAGGATTGAAGTGGACGACGGTGTTGTCGGCTTTGGTTCCCGGAAAGCTGAATGTAAATTCAGGTGCGTTGGGATCGGGGAGCCGACCTTCTTCTGCTTCACGCGCTTCTCGGGTTCGAAGAACTCGCGGGATATGTGACCCAACGACGGCAGGTGAGGTACGGGTAGATCGACAGATAGAGTCGCGGCGGCCGGCGCTCGACCCGGCACAGGATTAGATGCTTGACGGCGTCGAAGCCGATTGCGCCGAGCTGAAGGGCCTGCTTCCCCGCCGCATGCAGATCTGCCAATTCGAAGCTTTCCAGAAGACGGAGAACCTGCACATATTCCCGCCGCCCATGCTTGGCCATGCGGCCTTCCATCAGCCGGCGCAGCGTCGCGAATTCCTCCGGCAGGTCCCAACCCTGGAGAGGGGCAGCCTGATCCAGGGAGTTGATCTTCTGCTCGATCAGCGGCAGGTAATGAACGGGATCGAAGACGACGTCCTCCCGCTCCCAGCACCGCGGATAACGGGCAATGACCTCGCCGCGGCAACCGATCACCACCTGATCGACATAGCCCCGGACCCAGACGTCTTGATGGCCGTAGGCTACAGGCACGGAATAGTCGTTCGCCTTATAGCGGACGAGCGACTGGGCCGTCACAACAGCGCTGGCCTGGTCGCAGGCATCAAACGGCGACGCGGGCAAGGGGCGCATGGCCGCCAAATCCCGCTGCAATCGTTCGCCGATCGTCTCGCTCTCACCGCGCAGCTTGTCGCGCTGGCGTTTGCGGCACTGCTCTTCCAGAAAAGCGTTGAAGGCGTCCCATGTCGGAAACTGCGGGATCGGCACCATAAAATTACGTCGGGCATAGCCGACGAGACCCTCGACATTCCCCTTGTCGTTGCCTTTGCCGGGACGGCCGTAGCGATCCCGGATCAGGTAGTGGGACAGGAAGCCGCTGAACAACGTCGCCCGCTTGCGTGTGCCGTCCGGCAGGATCTTGGCCACCAGGCAACGGTCGTTGTCATAGACGATCGACTGCGGCACGGCTCCGAAAAAGGCAAACGCATGGATGTGGCCATCCACCCAGGCCTCGGCCACCGCCGCCGGATAGGCCCGTACATAGCAGCCGTCGCTATGCGGCAGATCGAGCACGAAGAAGCGGGCCTTTTGCTCGACGCCGCCGATTACCACCGTCGCCTCACCGAAGTCGGCCTGCGCATGGCCGGCCGGATGCGACAGTGGCACGAATACCTCCTGTCGGCGCTGATCCCGCTCGCGCATGTAATCCTTGATGATCGTGTAGCCGCCGGTGAACTCGCACTCGTCACGAAGCCGGTCGACCACCCGTTTGGCAGTATGCCGCTGCTTGCGCGGCATCACCATGTCAGCTTCCAGCCACTGCTCGATCGTCGAAACGAATGCATCCAGCTTCGGACGCCGGATCGGCGAACGTCGCTGATAGCCGGGCGGTGTCGAATACGACAGCATCTTGGCAACGCTGTCGCGCGATACGTTGAAATGCTTTGCTGCCTGTCGCTGCGTCATCCCTTCGGAAACAGCCAGGCGAACCCTCAAATAAAGTTCCACGGTGTAGATCCCCCGTCCCTCCTGCGATCATTGCAGAAAGGAAATAGGTGGCCGGATTTTACTCCGCCCGCAGCAGCACTATGCCGCCGCTATCGTGGCCGACTTTTCCACCGCCGCTCTCAGATGGGCCATATCTGAAAGAACGCACTTCCCCTGATAAGGCGGTGGAAAGGGAAATTCCTCGGCTACGGCCGTGCAAAGTGCTCGCCACTTCGTATCATTCATATGGGAAGACAAGCCGCGTTCCGCGATGGCACGGCGTACTTTCGCGGTCTCATTGCTGTCTGTCGAGCCAATATAGAGCATCCGTCGTTCCTGCTCTTCTTCAACTGGATGTCAGAAACATCGGGCGGAACAGTTAGTCATAAATTTGCATGTGCTATCAAGGAATATGGATTGGTATTGCCCTCTCTGTGATCGCCACGGGATTAAAATTAAAGACTTTCGCAAATTGACCGCTCGGTTCTCGGGGCAGGGAGCATTCAGGGTGGTTAGTGTTACGACAGAAGATCATCAAGGCCGATCTGCCACCGATCATTTCTCGGGGAGCCTCGGCAAAAGCGTAAAGGTGCTGGATCATTTAGGGAGAGTTCGGCCCAGGTAAGTGACGGCTGCTCTCGCCCCAAAGCGGATACGTTCGGTGCCGCAGTGGTGCAATCCTCCATCGGCTAGGGCAGGATACCTGGTCAGTCTGGACGTCAAACGTAGTCTGCAACGTGAGCATTCTCGAGGTAGCCGAACACACGAAAGCGGTCTGCTGTTTCCTCACCTGGCACATGGATTTTCTTCAGTGCAGACCGAACAAGATCGCGCTGATCCGATGTTTCGACGTGAATGTCGACGTGGACAATGTCCTTGTAACCGCCAATGCGAAAAATGATGAAGCCACTCGAATCAGGGCCGTATCTGTAGCCATTTGTCGAAAGCGTACTCCACGCCGGAGTTGGATCAAGCGCATACATCGCCAAACGGAGTTCGTCCCACTTTGTATCGTTCATGACCGGGTTGAGCATAACGATTCCTTTCGAGCGAGCTGAGGTAGTGTCGTCAGCGACATCAACTACAGGAAGCTCAGGATCAAACTGTCGCTATCTGCGTCGATACAAGGGAAATTGAGACGCCACAATGACTGCAATTGGTACGAAGCGGAAGACGGCCTTAGCTGCCAAAGGCAGAGGGCTGTAGCTTTGCGGTCGTAAGAAGATGTTGGAGCGTGTAAGCGACAGAGCGTGCATCGTCCAACGCATCGTGCGCCTGTAAGTCCGGATGCTCAACGCCGTAATAATCGGCAAGCTTGTTGCTGGGCGTTCGCGCCAAATCCTCGACAGGCATCCCAGCAGCAACCAGAAGCTTCACGGCGTTATCAAACCGGGGCGCGGGAATCGGTGGCTTAATGCCTTCGACGTAGCAGCTGATTGCGATCATGTTCAGCTCGTCTTTCCCCCATGACCAGAAGGTTGCACCATCAGAAAAGCGGTCAAGATCGTCCAGCGCTGTCTGCAGAGGTCTGCCATCTCGCGTAATTTGTTCCACGGTGATGCCCGTGAGGTCTGTGAAGTAGGGGTCGATTGCATATCGAGCGCCATGCCTGTCGCGCGGCGTCACGTAAGCTTTGAAAGTCTCAAGTATCGGGAAATCTTCTTCGAGGCCGATTTTAACTGCTCCGATTTGAGCAATCACAGGGTCGGGGTCGACAGCTGCACACCAGAAACGACTCTGAGAGCCTTTGATGCAAAGGAACTCGCAGTCGAAGATGATAGCTGTTTTCACGCGCGTCTCCCGACAACATTATCCGCAGCAAGAATAATCGGGCTCGGGGGGAGTGGCAATGACTGGTGGGTTGGCGCAATATGGCCCTCGGAGGTTCCGGCATAGACACTTCTGTCGATCCGCAGAACTGCTCAGACCGCTCGAACTTCGGCAAGCCGCTTCACTGCGTACTCGTCCTGCCAGCAGACGGCGGCTTCCCATGCGGCCGACGCCTGCTCTGCGATGTCATGTGTGCCGTCGTCGAGATCAGCAGCGTTGCCGGGCAGTACCAGGTCAAGGTCGGGCACGTCGACATGTGACTCGTCCCAGTCGATCAACGCGACCCGATCTGCGGTCATGCGGACGTTGGCAGGGTTGTTCGGATTGCCGTGAACAACGCATGTCTCACGCCCGATTAGCCGCGCCCACGCTGCTCGACATCGAATAACGCCCTCGGGCGGCATCGCAGCAAGATTGATCCTGGTTCCGGTTTCAGCACCGAGGAGGTCGGTCGATGATCTCCAGCCAGGCCGCTGCGGCCAGCCCTGGGTCAACCGATGCAGTTCACGGAGTGCATCGGCGACGCGACGCCAGTCTGACATCGTTTCGGGCGGTCCGCCCTCGACGTACTTCATCACTACTAGACCGTCCACGAACAGGCAGCCGCCAGTCGCCGGAACCGGTACCGGAACGGTCATGCCTTTACGGTTGAGGTGTTGGAGGAGGTGGGTTTCCCACGCAAGATCAGCGTCGGTCCTTGAACCAAGACGACCGACCGCGATCTGCCCGTGCACACGAACGGTCCACACGTCATTGGCAACTCCACCAGTCAGTGGTTCAATGCGAACTGCGTCTTCGCCCCATTGTCTGAGTGCGTCCCATCCCATTGGCAGTGCCCTTGGCGGCTGTGTAAAAAGATGGCGGAAGAAATAGAGAAAGTTTGCGACACAAGGAAGTCCGCTTTGACACACCTGCGCACGCGGCTCGGGGCAGTGTCGTCCGACCTTTCGACGCACGCTTCCGTTTGATAGGTGAAGCGCTGTGACACGGGGAAGCTTGTTAGATGAATTATTCGGATGTGATTGGAGGCGATGAGCTTTTAAGATGGTTCGGCGAGGTTCCGACCTTTCACGACAGCGAAATCCTCAGTCTATCCCTCCATAGAACCGGGGCCAGCGAATTGAAGGTGCATGGCTGGATCATGACCAATGAGGTCGGTCCAGACGGACACATTGTGCTGGACAAGCACGCGGTCGTAACCTTTTCACTCGAAGGCATCATGGACCTTCAGCTCGACGGCTTCAGCGGCCAGAATGTGATCGCGGGCCTCGTCCTGCAACGCGCGACCGACCGAGGCAGATCAAGCTATTTCAGCCTGCAGGAAGATGGGACCGACGTCGAGATCGAATTGACACCTTGTTACGGCTTGGACGGCTTCATCAGGGCGAAGAAGGTGGCGATTTCATTCATCCCAGGACGCCCGGCGGATATGTAGCCCTGTTCGGCTCCTATTGGTGCGAAACGGAAAGCGAACGTCGGCCCTCAGCAGACGCTTGTTCCTCTGAGTCTAGCTGGCGAAGGTATTCATCGCCGCTGATCGTCGTCCACCCCTCCCTTGGGAACCGCTGAACGTCAACGTTTTCAAGTGAGAAGTAGGCTCCAAAGAAGTCTCAATTCGGATCAAGTAAGGCAATTCTCCTATCTAGCTCATTGCCGCTCCGTGAAAGTTGATCTTCAAGTGCATCTTCTCTCTTACCGGTTCTTTAGGCATGTCGACTTTCCAATAGCTCGCGAGAACATTTCCCTCGCCGTCCCTGATATCTCCTGTTGGCACATCAGCGCCTTAACGCCTCTCGGCCCGAAGTCGTCGTTGCTCGCCAACGGTACTGGAGTTAGATAAACTACTGCCACCGATCACGAAACGTCCATGAACAGCATTAGCGTCGCAAACATTGCAAATCGTGCCAATGGCCTGGAGCCAGGGCCTATTTCACCAGAAGAGGTCGAACTCGCCCGGAACATTCTCCGAGGACGCGACATATCGTCGGGCTTTGTGGCGGCGCTAGCGACGCACCACTGTTGGAAGCCTATCTGCAGGGTGAGGAGAACAACGTCTACGCGGAGTACGCACTCAAAGCGTTATGTCGCTATCTTGGTCTGGTCGAACGATATCGACCTTTGTTGCGCCAATGGATGAAAAACAAGGACGATGGCTTCAGGAGAATGCCTGCAATTCACCTCGCGAACGAATATTTTCGCGATTTCGAGGACAAAGAGCTGGGCCGGTACCTCACGCGCGGCACCTTTCAGATCGAGAGCCGGGCTCAGATGGCCATGCTGCCCCGTTTGAAGCCGCGCACCTACTACGATTTCGTGATTCAGGTGGCGATCGTTCGGCCGGGACCGATCCAGGGCGATATGGTCCATCCTTATCTGCGCCGCCGCGAGGGCAAGGAGCCGGTCGAATATCTCCATTGGCGGCCGGAAACACTGGCTTTGGCGAGCCGTCGATCAGGACGGATATATTCTCGACGAAATCGTGCAGGCTCGTCGCGACACGAAGGCTGCCAAGCGATTGCTGGTCAGGCTGCTGAAGAAGCAAGGCCTCACGCCGAAGCGGATCATCAGCGACAAGCTGCGCTCATATGGAGCGGCAAAGCGGGATGTGATGCCTTCTGTCGAACATCGATCGCATAAAGGCCTGAACAATCGCGCGGAAAATTCACACCTGCCGCTGCGAAAGCGAGAACGGATGATGCAGGCTTCCGAGCCTCCGGCGGATTGCAACGATTCACCGCGGTCTTTTCGGCAATCAGAAATCACTTTGTCCCGTCCCACTATAAGGACACCGCCCTCGCCACCCACATTCATCGAATCCGCGCAATGGCGCAGTGGAGGGCCGTAACTGGCACAGCTGCCTGAGTTCAACGGCAAGCCATTCGCCCGGCTTCAGTCAAACAACATGACATCACCCCGCAAGGATAGGCAGCTCAGACTTCCATTGGCTGTGAAGCTTCGAGGCGGATGAGCGCTTCTGCGAGTTCGCCGGCGCCAGTTGCCACGAAAGCGGCACCCGCTTGCCTGAGGACCAGCGCGCGGTCTGGACGCGGGTCGGCCGGGTCGACAAAACCGATCGCCGTCATGCCAGCCGCCCTCGCCCCCATTATGCCATGGGCGCTGTCATCGATCACCACGCAATGCGCGGGATCGACCCCGACGGTTTCAGCACAGAGATGGAAGAGATCCGGCGCTGGTTTCGGTCGCGCTACCATATCGGCGCTAAAGACGGACGGGGCGAAGGCGTGCCAGAGATCCAACAGGCCGAGACTCTTCGACAGCCGCTCCGTCGAACTGTTCGAGGCAACGCATTTTCGGTGCGGCAACGACCGCACCAGCTTTTCCATGCCGGGCATCGGTTCCAGCGAGCGGGCGAATTCCGGATAGATATCGAGATGCCAGGCGTCGAAGACCGGATCCAGATCGCCGATGCCGAGCTCTTCCGTGCAGATGCGGCGGATAGCGGTGGCGGAATTGCCGGTGAACCGGACCAGAACCTCTTCGGCGGTTATCGCCGCGCCGGCATCCTGGAGAGCCTTGGCAAGCGTACGGCTGGCGATCGGCTCGCTGTTGATCAGCACGCCGTCACAATCGAAAATCAGAAGATCTATCTGCATAAAAGTCCAATTCCAATGAGGCGTCAAAGCCGATTGACGCCGGCAGTACCGTCAGTGACGGCGAAGCGCTGGAAAACGGCAGCAGGTGAATTTTGCTGCTTGCGGTCGGCAATGCCGATGAAATCCACCTCCGCAGACCGCTCGCTGAGATGCATGATCGCATAACCATGCTTGCCGGATGTAAACTTGAGATGCGGGTTCTCGGCGAGAGCTGTCGCCAGGCTTGCATCTGACGGAGCATCCGAGGTGATCGAGCCGCAGACGAATTCGCTGGCGATCGGACGCGCCTTTTCATCCGCGAAGTCCCGCTTTATATCGGCGGCATAGAAGGCATGCAGATCGCCGCCGATGACGATCGGGTTCGAGGCCGCCGAGGACTGTACGGCGCTCAGCAATCGGCCCCGCGCGGCGCGATAACCGTCCCAGCCGTCAAGATTATAACCGGTCTCCGGCCCGACCTTTGTGTCGCGTTCCGAAAGCAGCGTCTGCTGAGCGATGATATTCCATTTCGCCTGCGACATGCCAAGCCTTTCCGCCAGCCATTGTTCCTGGGCCGGCCCCAGCATGGTCCGCTTCGCCCGATCGTTGCCGGCGGCGCCCCGGAGCTGCGGCGAGCGGTATTGCCGCGTGTCGAGCAGGCTCACGCCGAGCAGATTACCAAAGCGGTAGTGGTCATAAATGCGCAGCGCCTCGAAGCCGGCAGCCAGAGCCGGCGGGACCGGCATGTGTTCGAACCAGGCCTGATAAGCAGCACGGCGGCGGTCGAGGAATTCCGCCGGGTTCGGAGCATCCGGCGCGCGATCGCTCGCATAATTATTGCTGACCTCGTGATCGTCCCAGATGGCAAGCCAAGGGAAAGCGGCGTGCGCTGCCTGCAATTGCGGGTCCGACTTGTATAGCGCGTAGCGATCACGGAATTCGTAGAGAAGTGAAGGTACGCCGGTTCCATGCTGGCGGACAAGCTCGTTACCGTAGCTGCGTTCGTAGATGTAGTCGCCGAGGTGCACGACGAGATCAAGGTCGCTCCTGACCATCTCACCGTAGGCGCTGTAGAAACCCTGCTCGTATTGCTGGCAGGAAGCGAAAGCGAAACGGAAAGCGTCTCCGCCTTCCGGCGCAGTTCGGGTGCGCCCGACCGGACTTGTCGCATTGCCGGAGCGGAAGCGGTAGAAATACCAGCGGCCGGGCTCAAGGCCCTTTACTTCCACATGCACCGAATGCGCGAATTCCGGTATGGCACGGAAAAGACCGGACTGGAGCGTTTTTGAGAACGCCTCGTCCTCGGCGACCATCCACTCGATGTCCATAGGTTCCACCACCCGCTTCGGAGCAGGGGCAAAAGGATCGGCGGAAATGATCGCAGACGCATCTTCCAGGATCAGTCGCGTCCAGATGACGACGCTGTTCGCCCGCGGCGAGCCGGAGGCGACGCCCAGAGAAAACGGATCGGCCTTAAAACTTGCCGCACGCGCACGCCCGAGCGGCCGCCAGATGGCCGCGGCCGCAAGTCCGCATGCCAGGAGGCTTCGCCGATCAATGCGCGGCATCGAACAGTCCTTCTCGCACCCTGACGGCCAGGTCCGGTCGATCGGTGGTGATCTGGCGGATCGGCTGCCTCAGCCAAAACGACAGATCATCCGGCTCGTTCGGCACCCAGACGCCCAACTTTTCGGCCGGTATCAAGGCTGACAGCAGGTCCCATTCCTCGGAGAGCAGCGCCTTCTCGACGGCAAGCACGTCGGACACCTGCAGCATGAACTCGACCGACCGTCTCAGGCCTCGAACCTCGACGGACTTATGATTGAGCGAAGAAAGCCGGCGGATATGCGGTGCCACCTCACCGACTTTCTTCAGGACATCACCGTTGAAGCTCGTCAGGAACGCACGGTCTGCTAGGTCGAAGCGGTCCAGCTCCGCAGTCACCTTGGCTTCAAGACCGTCGTAAGGCTTGCCGCCGGAATCCGCCTTCAGTTCGACGTGCAGTTCGAGGCCGGTGGGCGCGTAGGTTTCCAGCACCTCCTCAAGGGTCGGTATGCATTCATCGGTACCTTTGAGGATGACCGAGCGATATTCGCCGGCGGCAAGATCAGCCACACGGCCGGACCGCTCCGTCGTGCGGTCGAGCGTCGCGTCATGGATGACCAGAAGTTCGCCGGCAGCGCTGAGATGCACATCGAACTCCACGGATTCGACCTCAAGCCCGATGAGATTGCGGAAGCCCGAGAGACTGTTCTCTGCCCAGAGATTGCGGGCGCCGCGATGGCCGACGATGATCGGAGTGGTCATTGGAAATACCTCATTTGCTGGAATCCACCAGGCCCCTGGTGAACCACCGCTGCATCAGGAGAATGACGAGCGCAGGGGGCGCCATGACGAAGAAGGAGGCCGCCATTGCCAAGTGCCAGGCGGGCTGGGCATCAGCCACCGGGATCAGGTCCTTCAGTCCGATCATCGCAGTGTACATCTCCTTTTCGGTGGTGAAGAGCAGGGGCCACAAATACTGGTTCCAGCCATAGAGAAAGAGGATGATCGACAGCGCCGCGATATTGGAGCTGGACAGCGGCAGCAGCACGTCGCGGAAGAACTTCAACGGACCTGCGCCATCGAGCTTGGCCGCCTCGCAAAGCTCGTCCGGCACGGTCAGGAAGAACTGGCGAAACAAAAAGGTCGCGGAGGCCGACGCGATCAGGGGTAGTATGAGGCCGCCATAGCTGTTGATCATGTTCCACTGCAGGGCGGCATCGAGTTGATAGCCGGTGGTACTTGCGAGGAACCCGGTCAAGCCGATCGCTCCGAAGAAGGACCGAAGCGGCCCTCCGGCATCCGCCACAGCCTCATAGGTCGGGATGATACGCACTTCGACCGGCAGCATCAGCGAGATGAAGATCAGCCAGAAAGCCGTCATACGGAAGGGAAAGCGGAAATAGGTGACCGCAAAACCGGCAATGACCGAAACAGCAAGCTTGCCAACGACGATGCCAACCGTGACGATAATCGAATTGAGGTAGAGTCGCCCGAAATCGCCCTCCATCCACGCAGTAACCGTGTTTTCGACGAAATGATCGCCCGGTACCAGCGGGAACGGGACCTGCTGCACCTCACCGACTGTGAGCGAGCCGGCAACAAAGGCGAAGTAGAGCGGCAGGCAGACGGCCGCGGCGCCGATCAGCAGCACCACATGGCAGAACAGGGAAAGCCAGATATGCCGTTCGACCATGGTCACACCTGATAGTTGACTTTGCGCTCGACGGCGCGGAACTGCAAGACCGTGAAGAGGACGGCGATCGCCATCAGCACCACAGATTGGGCGGCGGAAGAGCCGAGATCGAGCTGGCGGAATCCGTCCTGGTAGACCTTGTAGACGAGCGTGTTGGTGCTGCCGGCCGGGCCGCCATGGGTGATGACGTCGATGATACCGAAGGTCTCGAAGAGGCCGTAAACGAAATTCATCACGATCAGGAAGAAGATCGTCGGTGCGGCCATCGGCAGCGTGATTGTCAGGAAACGCCGAACAGGCCCTGCGCCGTCAATCGCGCCGGCCTCGATAACGGAGGCGGGCACCGCGAGAAAGGCCGCGACGAGGAAGATGTAGTCGTAACAGACATGCTTCCAAATTGCCGCCACCGAAACCAGAAGAAGCGCGTCGGACGGGCGGCGGTTCGGATCCCAGGCATATCCGAGCTCGTCCAACATCTGCGCCAGCGGCCCGACGGTCGGGTTGAAGAGAAACGCCCAGAGCACCCCGGAAATCGCCGGTGCGATGGCATAGGGGAAGAGGATGACGCCTTTGTAGATCGCCCGGCCGCGCATCACCTGATCGGTGGCAAAGGCGAAAAGGCAGGCGACAAAGAGCGTCACGAAACATTGGACCGTGGTGAACCACAAGGTCAGCACCGCGCTGTCGCGGTATTCCGGGCTCGAAAACAGCGTGGTGAAATTATCAAGGCCGACGAAGATCATCGTCGCCCCGAAGGGATCCACCTGCACGAAAGCGAGTGACAACGCCTTCCAGGTGGGGATGAAGAAGAAAAAGAGCAGGATGAGAAGCTGCGGGGCCAGAAGGCCCGCTGCCAACCACGGGCGCCGGAAATGCGAGGCCTTCAACCCGGTTTCCGACGAACTGAGCAGCGAGCCCAGCTTGAGCCGCAGCGGGAAACGAAGGCGCGTCGCCGCGCCCTCGCTCAACCTCATGGCACTACTTGCCGGCATGGAGCTTCTCGTACTGGCGCAGGATTTCGTTGCCGCGCTTGACGGAGCTGTCGAGCGCTTCCTGCGGTGCCTTCTTGCCGGTCCATACGGCCTGCATTTCCTCAAGCAAGATCGCGGTCGACTGATTGTGGTTGCCGAAGCGGAAGCCACGGGAATTGTCGGTCGGTTCGCCGCGGGAGAGCTGCTCGATAGCAACCTCACGGGTCGGATGATCCTTGAAATAACCTTCCAGCTTCATCTTCGCATAGGCGGCGTTGGTGACCGGCACATAACCGGTCGCCTTGCTCCACCATTCCTGCACGTCGGGTTGAGCGACATAGTTGAAGAAAGCGGCAACGCCTGCCTGAACCTCTTCCGGCTTGCCCTTGATCGCCCAAAGCGCGGCGCCGCCGATCGTGCTGTTCTTCGGCTGGACGCCTTCCTCATGCGGCATGACCGCGGCGCTCCACTTGAACTTGGCATCTGCCTCGACGGCCGAATGGCTGGCCGTGGAATTGATGATCGATGCGCAGGTGCCCGAGGTATAGAGGCTGATCGGCGCCACGCCTTGACCGGCGATCTTCAGCACGCCGTCATCGATCCACTTCTTCAGCCGCGCGACCTGCCCGACGACGGAAGTCCTGTTGTAGACGAATTCGGTGTCGAGGCCGCCGTAGCCATTGGCCTTGGTTCCGAACGGCTGATCGTTGATGGCCGAATAATTCTCGATCAGGCTCCACTGGAAGTCGCCCGGCAATGCCATGGGGCAGTCGGTGACCTTCTTTTCCTTCAGCGCATAGAGCTGCTTTTCAAGCCCCTGCCAAGTATCGGCGGGCGCGTCGAAGCCAGCAGCCTTGAAGGCATCGGCATTGTACCAGAGGATCGGCGTCGAGGAATTGAAAGGCAGCGCCGCCGGCTTGCCGTTGACGATGTAAAAACCTGCCACCGGCTTTACGAAATCGCTCCAGTCGATCTTATAGCCCTGCTTGGCCATCAATTCGTCCGCCGGGATAATGGCGCCGGATTTCAGCATGGTCATGAAACCGCGCTCCGCCGACTGAAGGATAGCCGGCTGCTGATTGACGCGGTAGGCGGCAACCATGGCCGCCATCGTCTCCTCGTAGTTGCCCTTGAACGTGCCGACGACCTCATACTTGTCCTGCGACTTGTTGAAGTCGGAGATCAGTTGCTGCACCGTTTCGCCAAGCTTGCCGGAGATGGCATACCACCATTCGATCTTCACGCGTTCCGCCGCGGAAGCACCGGCCGCGCCCATCAGCAACGCACCGGCGGCAAGCAGGCTGGCAACCGATTTCATATATGTCGAAGCCATGTCTCGGATCCTTCTATCGGGTCTTTTTTCATGACCCGTCTTGTTTCGGTTCTGGCCATCTCCATCCGTCTGGGTTAGCCATGACATGCAGGGTTATGTTACATATGTTACATCGTTGTGACGTTTGTGCAAGCGGGTGGTGGGATATGGAACATCGTGAGTTGATGGTGCGGGCTGCATGGCTCTACCACGTAGAGGGGCTTACCCAGCAGCAGATCGCCGAGCGGATGAACATCACCCGGCGGCGGGTAAACGAAATCCTGTCGGAAGCCTTGGAAACCGGCGTTGTACGGATCAGTTTCGATTCCGCGCTCTCCGAAAGCGTCGAACTGGAGGTGAAGCTGCGCAAGCGTTTTGCGCTCAGGGACGCGGTCGTGGTTCCGACCCCGAATGAGACGGCTCTCCTGCATTCGGTGCTCGGACGGGGCGCCGCGGGCTTCCTCGGCCGACTGATCCAGACGCAGAAGCCGGCGTCCATCGGCATCGGCTGGGGCTCGACGCTCCGCGAGACGATCCAGCACATGCCGTCGCTCAACGAGCCGCAGATCAAGGTGCGCTCGATGATGGGCGGTCTTACCCACGGCTCCGAAATCAACACATTCGAGATCGTTCGCGGCTTCGCCCAGGCGATCAGCGCCCAATGCCGCTATTTCGCCGCGCCGATTTATGCGGAAAGCCCCGAATCCCGCGAGGCCATCATATCTCAGACGGTCTTTCAGAGGACTTTCAGGCAGATCTGCGACGTGGACGTGGCCTATTTGAGCGTCGGCGACGTATCGCAGCAATCGCTGCAGGTGCGCTATGGCCTGCCCGAAGGGATGAGCGAGGAAATTCTCCAGAAGGCCGGCGCGGTGGGCGATCTGATGGGCCGGTATCTCAACGCCTCGGGGCAGGAAATCGACCACCTGCTGAATCGGCAGGTGCTCTCACCGGAACTGGATGACTTCCGTCGCATCGGCTGCCGCATTGTCGCTTCCGGCGGCGCACATAAGCACAAGATTCTTCACGCGGTAGCGCAAAGCGGCCTTGCCAACATACTGATCACCGATGCCGACAGCGCCCGGGCGATCCTTGCCTAGATATTGCGCCGACATCGTCAATGCGCTGATCAGGCTTTCTGTACCCCGTAGACATCGTCGCTCGCAGCAAAGGAATGCGCAAGCTCGGTGAGGATGTCGTTGACCGCGAGCGCGGGCTCAGACAGCGGGAACTGGTCTGAAACGCAGAGCGATATCTTCACGTTCATCGACGGCTTAACGATCCTGAGTACGGCGACCTGTTCGTCGGAGTCGCGCACCGCATTCGCCGCAGACCACGGTAGAATCGTCGAGCCTATGCCGGCACTAATAGCGCGAGCCATCGTGGAGAGAGATTCGATTTCGGCAATCAGTTTAGGCGCGAGGCCCACCCGTCTAAACGTCGTATCGACGACCTTGCGGACCGTATGTATCGCGGTCGGAAGCATGAGGTCGAGCTCTGCGAGCTGCTCCACCGTGATTTCGTCCTTGCCGTCTATACGCTCGACATGGCTAGAGGGGGCCACTGCGAACAGGTTCTCGTTAAGCAACGGCTCGAAGGTCACACCGCGGATCGGGCCCGCATCGTAGATGAAGGCGACGTCGAGCTTTCCCGTCATGATCATCTCGCTGATGACGCCACCGAAATTCTCGTTGATGTGCAGGAGGATGTTCGGATAGCGGGCACGAACGGTCTGCAACAGGGGCAACGCCAGCACCGACGCCGTGCTGAAGGGTGCGAGGCCGACGGACACGCGTCCGGCGACCACATTACCCGAGGCGCTGATATCCGCCTGGGCCTGGTCTATCTGGCGTAGGATCATCTGGGCGTGACGGTAAAGCGCGCGCCCGGCCTCCGTCGGCACGACGCCCTGTTTCGAGCGGATCAGCAGCTTCTTCCCGAACTGGCTTTCCAGCGAGATGATCTGCTGACTCAGTGCCGGCTGCGCAATATGCAGGATGGCGGAAGCCCGCGTCAGGCTGCCGATATCGACGATCTTTACGAATGCCTGTAGCCGGCGTGTATCCAACGGGCAGCTTCCTCCAAAACCTGCTTGCAGTGTAGCAATCAACGCTGTCGCCGCCTATGCCAAGCTTCTGTTTTGGCGGAACTATAACAAATGCCGATCACCCCATATGCAAGTGATCTTTTGCAGCGTCGGGAGACAGGGTTAGCGTGATCGTCAGCAACAGATGCGAAGGACGAACCACGGATGGCATTCTCGGATTATAACACCGCACTGGTAACCGGCGCGTCGACCGGTATGGGCGCCGTTATCGTGGAGCGCCTGCGGCGCGAGGGGCTGGAAGTCCATGCGCTGGCGCGCAATGCGCAGCGGCTGAATGCGCTGGCGGCGAAGTGCGGCTGCATCCCGCACGTGGTCGATGTTTCGGACACCAAGGCTCTGACATCGGCGGTCGGGGGCCTGAAGATTGACATCCTCGTCAACAATGCAGGTGTTTCGCGCACCGGCAACATCTTGACGGCAGATGAGTTCGCGATCGATGAACAGATCGAGGTCAACATCCAGGCGGTGCTGCACCTCGTGCGCCTGCTGATGCCGGGCATGGTCGAACGTGACCTCGGGCATATCGTCAACATCAGTTCGATCGCCGCGGTCTACAATTTTGGCGGCAACACCATCTATCACGCGACCAAGGCGGCCGTGCACCAATTGTCGCGGCAGCTTCGAGTCGATGCCTACGGCAAGCGCGTCAGGGTCACCGAGATCTGCCCCGGCCGGGTGGAAACGGAAATTTTCGGGCGTCTGCTCGGCGACATGGAGGAGGCGCAGCGTCAGTTCTACGACGGCTACGAATCCCTCAAGCCGGAAGACATTTCCGATGCCATCGCCTTTGCGATCGATGCTCCGCGGCATGTGAACATCGGCCATATCGAGATCCTGCCGACCTTCCAGGTCCCAGGTGGTCTAAACTTTGAAAGGCGGTCCGGCGACTGAACACCAGCCGGGAGGCAAACGACTTACAAAAAGGGGAAAGGAACATAAAAATGTCCGTCAGCAAACGTCAGTTCATTCGCTCGGTCGCAGCCGCGGCCCTGCTCCTATCGTCGGCCCTTCCATCCATGGCGGAGATGCAGATCAATCTCTCCGATGTGCTGCCGGAAGGCAATTTCATGGTGAAGAACGCGATCCGCTTCGCCGATGTTGTCAAGGAAGCCACCAAGGGTGAGATCGTCATTTCGGTGAAGCCGGGCGGTTCGCTCGGCTTCAAAGGGCCGGACCAGCTCACGGCCGTGCGGGATGGGCTCGTCGAGATGGCGGACATCAACATCTCCCAGCAGGTCGGCGTCAATCCGCTGTTCGGCGCTGAGGGAATTCCTTTTCTCGTCAGCTCAATGGAGGAGTTGAAGAAATACCACGCGATCATTCGCCCGGTTTTCGAGAAGATCGCCGAACAGAACAACCAGAAGATCCTCTACATGGTGCCGTCGCCGGCTCAGTACGTCTATCTGAAGGTCGCGGTCGACAATATCGAGGGGTTCAAGGGCATTCCGGTCCGCGGCGCCGACAAGAACACGGTCGATATCGTCAATGCACTCGGCATGGCCGGCGTGGCGATGCCCTGGGGTGAACTCATCCCGGCCCTGGCGTCCGGCCGCGTTGCGGGCGTCGCCACCTCCGCCACCTCGGGAGTCGACGGCAAGTTCTGGGAGTTCCTGGACTACATCTACCCGACGAACCACACCTGGGGTTCGAACATGGTGACGATCAACCTCGACATTTGGAACAAGATTCCGGACGACCAGCAGGCGGCGATCGAGAAGGCTGCCCGTGATCTGGAGCCGGAATTCTGGGGCATCTCCCGCCAGGGCGACCTTGACAGCATCAAGATCATGTCCGACCAGGGCATGAAGCTCGCCGATATTTCCCCGGAGATGCGCGCAACCATGGTCGAACGGGCCGAGGCTCTGCAGAAGGCATTCATCGAGCGAGTTCCGGATGCGGCTCCTCTCGTCGAGCAGTACAAGGCCTCGGTCAAGGCGAACTGAGATGGCACAGACGCCAGCTCCCGCAAGCGGGACGGGGCGCGAAAATGGACTGGTGGTCGCGCTTCAACGCGCGGCCGATCACCTCTCCGTTGCCGGCGCCCTGCTCGCGGCCGCATGCATCGTCGCCTTGACCTTCCTTGTCTTGGCTGAGATTGCAGTTGCCTTGCTGTCGAAGATCATTCCCACCATGCCAAATAGCATTCACGTGGGTTGGGAATACAGCGCCTATCTGATGGGCGCCTCCTTCCTACTGGGTGCCGGCATGACCCTTCGGGCCGGCCTGCAGATCAGGGTCGAGATGCTGATGCGTGCAGGCCATGGCCGATATGCCCGAGTGCTGGAAGGCATTTCCAGTGCGCTGGGCTCCGCCGTTTCAGCCTTCATGGCCTATACGCTGGTAGAATTCACGCTCAGGACCTACCGCTTCGGCGAGGTGTCGCAGGACAGCCTGACACCGCTTTGGATACCGCAGGCGGTTCTGGCGCTGGGCGCCATCATTCTTGCCGCGCAAATGGTCGCGCGGACGCTGACATGCCTGGCCGGCCATGCCGTCGACCGTCCGGATCTCGGTGCTGCCACCGCCATCGAAGGATAGGCCCCATGCCGCAGCCTTTCCAGGCGCGGCCAGATGGAGAATTTTGACATGACTGCTGTTATGGGAAGCCTGTTCGGATTTCTGTTCGGATTCCTGGCCATCGGCGGATGGATCGGTATCGCGCTCCTGGCGACGGCGCTCGGCCTCGGCTTTCTCTTCATGACGGCGCCGATGGGTCGGCTGTTGCCGCAATATGCATTCAACATCTTGACGACGCCAGATCTCGTCGCGCTCCCGCTCTTCGTCCTGATGGGCGAGTTCCTGTTCCGTACAAAGCTCTCCAAGGCATTGTTTGCCGGGCTCGCGCCCTGGGCCGGACTGCTGCCGGGCCGGCTCCTGCATGTGAATATCATCGGATGCTCGATTTTCGCCGCCATTTCAGGTTCGTCTGCGGCGACCACGCAGGTGGTCGGCCGCATGACGCTGACCGAATTGCTGCGTCGCGGCTACTCGCCGGATATCGCCATCGGCAGTCTGGCCGGGGCCGGCACGCTCGGATTTCTCATTCCACCCTCGACGGTTATGATCATTTACGGCGTGCTGGCGGAAGAATCTGTCCTGCGGCTGTTCACGGCGGGGTTCATTCCCGGTATCCTGCTGGCGGGGACGTTCGGTGCCTGGATCATGATCCACACGACCCTTCGCAAGGACATGGTGCCGGAAAGCGAGCGAGCCCTGCGTCATATGCCGCTTTCACAGCGAATCGGCGCGTTGAAGGAGCTGTGGCCGGCCCTGTTCCTGATCCTGTGTGTGCTAGGGTCAATGTATGGCGGGTTAGCCACGCCGACGGAGGCGGCGGCCCTCGGCGTGCTCGGTGCCTTCGCTCTCTCCTGGGCACAGGATGCGCTGTCTGCAAAAGTCCTGCGCGATATCGCGCTCGGCGCGGTGCAGACCTGTTCCGTGATGGGCATGATCATTCTCGGTGCGACGGTGCTCGGCAATGTCAGCGCCACGCTGGGCATCCCCGATGTGGTCGCGGCGACCGTCTCGGCCTGGGAATTGTCGCCCATCACCCTGATCATCGCGCTCATGGTGCTTTACCTGATCCTCGGCACGGCGCTCGAAGGCTTCTCGATGATCGCCACGACCCTGCCGGTCGTCCTGCCGATTGTCGAGCAGGCCGGTTTCGATAAGGTCTGGTTCGGCATCTTCATTGTGTTGGTGGTCGAGATGGCACAGATCACGCCTCCGGTGGCCTTCAATTTCGCGGTGATCCAGAACATAACCGGACGCGGAACGGGCTACATCGCCCGCGTGACCATGCCCTATCTGCTGATCATGATGGGTTTCGTGGTGTTCCTGGCGCTATTTCCCGAAGTTGTAACCTTCCTCCCGGACCTGATCCTGAATTAAAGTTGTCCACGCATTCGGCAAGCGAAAGGGGCAAGTCCATGACCCGCCCCTTATTCATTCCACAAGGTGGAAACGGTGAAGGTTCACTCGTCTGTGGTCAGGCCCTTGGCGGCGAGCACCCCGGCGAGATTGCTCACCTCGATCACGGTATTGCCGGCCTTGTAGGCGGCGATGTAGCCAGCTTCCGCTTCTTCGCGCTGCTGCGACTTGACTGCGACGGCGGCGGCATCTTCGCGACGGATGACGACGACGCCATCGGCATCGCCGCGCACCACATCGCCCGGACGAATCAACTCGTCACCGACGACGATATCGGCATTGATCTGGCCAAGCGTCTCCTTGACGGTTCCCTTGACGCAGACGCTGAGCGAAAACACCGGCAGGCCGAGCTTGATTAGGTCGGCAGTGTCGCGGACGCCCGTGTCGGTCACAACCGCCTCGATGCCTTTTGCCAGGCAGGCATTGGCAAGCACGTCGCCGAAGGACCCGGCCTCCTCATATTCCCCGGCCGACACCACGATCACGTCGCCGGCCTTGGCGTAGTGGATAGCGACCTGGAGCATGATGTTGTCACGTGGCGCGCATTTCACCGTGAAGGCGGTGCCACAGAAGGACATCGCGCGGTCGATAGGCTTTATGCGGGAGCTCAGTGCGCCGAGACGTCCCTGTGCCTCGTGGATGGTGGCGACGCTGTGCTGCGACAGGGCGGCGACGCTTTCCGGCGACGCGCGTTCGATTTTTGTCCGGACGTGGACCATGGCTTTCCTCCTTGTGAAAAGGGACCGGTCATCCGGTCCCCAAGATTGGTTCGATGTTCCGGCCGTCTCAGGACAGGGCTGCGCAGGCCTTGGCGATCAAGGCGCAGGCCTTTTCGATCTGCGCCTCCGACGTGGCGATCGACAGCCGGAAATAGGGTGAAAGGCCATAGGCGGCGCCCTGGATGGCCGCGACCCCGCAGTCGAGCAGGTAGAGCACGAAGTCGAAGTCGTTGGTGATCTTTCGCCCGTCGGGGGCGGTCTTGCCAATCAGGCCGGCGCAGTTGACGAAGAGATAGAATGCACCTTCCGGAGCCGTGCAGGAAATACCGTCGATCGCATTCAGGCGTTCGACCGCGATGTCCCGGCGGCGGCGATAGGCCGCGACGCTGTCGATAATGAAAGCCTGGTCGCCGTCGAGTGCGGCCGCGGCCGCTGCCTGGCTGATGGAGGACGGGCAGGACGAAATCTGCGACTGGAGCTTGTTGACCGCCGCTACCAGCGGGGCGGGGCCGGCTCCATAGCCGATGCGCCAGCCGGTCATGGCGTAGCTTTTCGATACGCCGTTCACTAGGAAGATGCGGTCAACAAGGCTGGGGGCGGCCTCGACCAGGCTGACGGCCTTGCCTTCGCCGAACCAGATCTCGTCATAGATTTCGTCGGTCAAAACCCAGACATGGGGATGGCGCTGAAGCACCGCGGCCAGCGCCTCAAGTTCCGCGCGGGAATAAGTGGCGCCGGTCGGATTGGAAGGCGCGTTGAGAATCAGCCACCGGGTTCTCGGAGTGATCGCTGCCTCGAGGGCTTCCGGTTTCAGCTTGAAGCCGTCCGCCTCGGGGCAGGTGACGATGACGGGCTTGCCTTCATTGGCCAGCACCATATCGGGATAGGAGACCCAGTAGGGCGCGGGAATGATGACCTCGGCCTGGTTGTCTACTGATGCCATCAGCGCCAGGAAGATGATCTGCTTGCCGCCGCCGCCGGCCGTGATTGCGTCGAGCGGATAGGCGTGGCCCGTATGGCGCTGCAGCCGGCCGGCGATCGCTCGGCGCAGAGCCAGCGTGCCGTTGACCGGCGTATACTTGGTGTCGCCGGCGCGGATGGCGACAATGCCCGCTTCCTTGATGGCGTCGGGGGTATCGAAATCCGGCTCGCCGACGGTCATGTCGACGATATCACGGCCTTCGGCTTTCAATTCCCTCGCTCGGGCTGCGGCTGCGGTGCTCGGAGAAGGCTTGATGCGCTCGACACGCGCTGCGGGCTGGAAGTCGGACATGGATCACCTGCTTGCCGGTTTTGCGGCTTCTGGCTGTGAAAAGAGCAGGGGAATCATAAGATGGGCGGGAAGGCAGGGCTAAGACGGAATCGGTCTGGCGTAATAGTCCCGGCCAATGGACAAGCGGCCGGACCCATCATTAAAAACCGGTCTGACCCCATCATCGAACCGTTATGATAGCGTTTTTGCCAGTCTTGCCTCGTCTCGCAGTGCCATCGAGCGCTGTCCGGCAGGCCCGGCAGAAGCGCAGGTTCCGATGGATATCGAAAGACTCAAGACCGTGATGCAGTGGATGGCGGCCTCGCCGCTCGCCGAGCTGGAATTCACCGACGGAGACCAACATATCCGGCTGGTCAAGGCTGGCTCCGGCATCGTTCAGCCGTCTCCCGCGCCGCAGGCCTCAGGCGACATGGTCCCAGCGGCTGCAGCGCCACCACGGGTCTCCCCGTCCAAGCAGACAGTCGACGCGCCGATCTTCGGGATCGTCCATCTCTCGCCGTCGCCCGACGAACCCGATTTCGTCGAACCCGGGCGTCCCGTGCAGGCTGGCGACACGCTGTGCCTGATAGAGGCGATGAAGGTCTTCACTACCGTGGAAGCGCCGCGCGACGGCGTTATCGCCGAAATCCTGGTCAAGGCCGGCGGCGAGGTAACAATGGGGCAGCCGATTTTCGTGATCGAGGCCAGCGCATCATGACACGTCCGCATGCCCTGCCTTTCTCCAGCGTCCTGATCGCCAATCGCGGCGAGATCGCGTTGCGCATCCAGCGCGCCTGCCGAACCCTTGGCCTGCGCTCTGTCTGCGCCTATTCAGAGTCCGACCGACACGCGCCCTATCTGCAGAGCGCAGATGCCGCCATCTGCATCGGCCCGGCACCCGCAGCCAAAAGCTATCTCAATATCGAGGCGATCCTCACGGCCGCGGAGTTGACGGGCGCGGAAGCGATCCACCCCGGCTACGGCTTCCTCTCTGAAAATGTCGATTTCGCCCAAGCGGTGCATGCGTCCGGGCGCGTCTTCATCGGACCGCCGGCCGAGGCGATCCGCGTCATGGGAAACAAGGTCGCCGCGAAGAGGGCGATGCTCGCCGCTGGCGTGCCCTGCGTGCCGGGCTCCGGCGGTGCCCTGGGGGAGGATGAGGCCGAGACCGCGCGAATCGCTGCCGATATCGGTTACCCCGTCATCCTGAAGGCGGCGGGCGGCGGCGGCGGGCGCGGCATGCGGGTCGTACGTTCGCAGGCGGAACTGTTCAAGGCGGTGCAGGTCACGCGGGAAGAAGCACAGCGCTTCTTCGCCAATCCGGATATCTATATCGAGAAGTTCCTGGAACATCCGCGCCATGTCGAAATCCAGGTACTGTGTGACAGCCATGGCGAGGCCGTTTGGCTCAGCGACCGCGACTGCTCGCTGCAGCGCCGGCACCAGAAGGTGATTGAAGAAGCGCCGGCGCCTGATATTGACCGTTCCGCAATTGCCGCGATCGGGGAGCGCAGTGCTGAAGCGTGCCGGCGTATCGGCTATATCGGCGCTGGCACCTTCGAGTTCCTTTTCGAGGACGGGGCCTTCTATTTCATCGAGATGAACACCCGCGTCCAGGTCGAGCATCCGGTCACGGAAATGGTCACGGGCATCGACATCGTCGCGGCCCAGTTGCGCATTGCAGGCGGCGAGCCGCTGGGCCTCCGGCAGCGGGATATCGGCATCTCGGGCCATGCACTAGAATGCCGGATCAATGCGGAGGATCCTTTCACCTTCGCGCCGCGGCCGGGCCTTATTGAAGATCTGGTGCTGCCCGGCGGGCCTGGTGTGCGGGTCGATACCCATGTGACGCGCGGCTACGTCATCCCGTCGAGTTACGATTCCATGATCGCCAAGCTGATCGTGCATGGCGCGACGCGGGCAGAGGCCCTAGCGCGCATGCGGCTTGCCCTGTCGGAGCTTGTCATCGCCGGACCCGCCTGCAACGCGCCGCTGCATGCGGAACTGCTGTGCGATCCGGGTTTTGTCGCGGGGGGCGTCGACATTCACCATCTGGAAAAGCTGCTGGAGAAGAGGGGCATCGCATGAGCGCTTCCGCCGCCAGCCTGGAAGAGCCGCGTATCACACCGCTTGGATCCAGCGCCATCCTATTCGAAGCGCCGGGCGCATTCGATATCCAGCATCAGAG
The DNA here is from genome assembly GCF_004368875.1 of Neorhizobium sp. R1-B. NCBI lineage: Bacteria > Pseudomonadati > Pseudomonadota > Alphaproteobacteria > Hyphomicrobiales > Rhizobiaceae > Neorhizobium > Neorhizobium sp. R1-B. The sequence continues at coordinate 75,756 of NZ_SOEM01000012.1, read as the reverse complement.
GCGCATCTGGGCGCTGGCGGATGCCGCCGCAACCTGGGACATGGTCGTCGAGGCGGTGCCCGGCATGACCAACCTGATGCTGATCCTGGCCCGGCCGCCCCGAGATATCGGCCTCTTCGAAACGCTGCTCCGTGGCGCCTGGGATACCGGCGACGAAAAGCATGTGGAGCCGACCGTGCTGGAATTGCCCATCGTCTACGGCGGCGAGGGTGGTCCCCATCTGCACGACGTGGCGGAAGGCACGGGCTTGTCCGTCGCCGAGGTCGTACGGATCCACACCGAGCCAGATTACACGGTCTATGCCGTCGGCAGCCATGCCGGCTATTGCTATCTTGGCGGTCTCGATGCGCGTCTGTTCATGCCCCGTCGCAAGGTGCCGCTGGTTAGTATTCCCGGCGGGTCCCTCTCGCTTGCCGGCATGCAGACCGGCGTTTCGGCCTCGGCCGGTCCGAGCGGCTGGCACACGATCGGCCGAGCCGAGATCAGCTTTTTCGACCCTAAACGGCTGCCGCCGGCTCTGCTGAAGCCCGGCGATGTCATTCGGTTCAAGGCGGAGCGCGTCATCGCATGATCGAGATCCTTTCCACGCCTTCGCTGGTCACTATCCAGGATCTCGGCCGCAGCGGCTTCTATCGCTATGGCGTCTGCCGGTCCGGGGCGATGGACAGGCTGGCGCTCGCCATTGGCAACCTGTTGCTGGGTAATGACCGTGGCGCCGCCGGGCTTGAGATCCCGATCCTGCCGCTGCGCCTGCGCTTCAATGTCGATATGAATTTTTCACTGACGGGGGCAGATTGCGGCGCCATGCTCGGCGACCGGCCGTTGCCGCCCTTTTGGGCCACCCGCGCAAAGGCGGAGGATGTGCTCACGCTCAATGCGCCGCGTTCCGGATGCCGCGTCTATCTCTGTGTTGCCGGTGGCATCGACGTACCGGAAGTGCTTGACTCGCGCAGCACGCAGTTGCGCGAGACCTTCGGGGGCATCGAGGGCCGGGCGCTGGCAAAGGGTGATCGCATAGCCGCCGTGGGTAATGACGTCAGGCTTCCTCATGCAGGGGTCGGGACGGTGCCGCCCGCTGTGGCGCTTGCGGCGGCAGGCGATAGCACAACTGCGGTGCGCGTCATCCCGGCGGCCGAGTACGCGGACTACGACGACGCCTCCCGTGCCGCCTTCTGGTCGGCAGACTGGAAGGTGACCGTGCAGAGCAACCGTGCCGGCTACCGGCTCGAAGGTCCCGAGCTAGCGCTGACGCGGCCGCGCGAACTCAGGTCGCATGGGGTAGTGCCCGGCGTCATCCAGGTGCCAGCCGGCGGACAGCCGATCATCCAGCTGGCCGATGCCGCCACCATGGGTGGTTATCCGAAGATCGGGGTGGTCATCGATGCGGACCTTTGGCGGATTGCCCAGGCCCGGCCGGGTGATGCGCTGCGTTTCGTGGAATGCGACACGGCATGCGCAGCCGATGCGCATGACGAGACGGAGACATATCTTGCCCAACTGGCAGCTGACGTAGGTCGCCAGCGCCGCCTGGCAACAGCATGGGGTGTCGCATGAGCCTGACGGTGGCCGACCTCGATGACCTCCTTGCCCGCATGATCGCTGCCGGCTTGTCGCATTTGTCCTATACCGATGGCCGGGCGAGTATTTCGATGCGGCTCGACCCCGCCTCCGCCGTGCCCTTGAGCGCGGCCCCGGCGCCGGCTGTTGCTGAGCCAGAGACGATCTCGACCGCGTCCATGGGGCGCCTTGTCTTCGCCCATCCCGGCCGGCCGGAAGATGTCGCGGCCGAAGGTCTCACCATGGGGGCAGGACAGGCCGTCGCTTATCTCGTCTCCGGCCAGGCCATCACCGCTGTCGTCGCGGAAAAGCCGGGCTCGCTCGGCAGGAGGCTGCGGGAAGAAGGCGATATCGTCGGTTACGGCACGCCTGTTTTCGAATTCGTAGCGCATGGCTGACAACAGGGGAGGTGCGGGAATGCGGATCGATATCAATGCGGACCTCGGCGAGGGTTTCGGGCCCTACACGATTGCCGACGACGCGGCGCTGATGCCGCTCATCACGTCGGCCAATGTCGCCTGCGGTTACCACGCCGGCGATCCCGTCATCATGGACCGCACAGTGCGGCTGGCGCTTGAGCATGGCGTCGACCTGGGCGCCCATGTCAGCTATCCCGACCGCATGGGTTTTGGGCGCCGTCCCATGGTCATGGATGCCAGGGAACTGGAAATGCACATCCTCTACCAGCTCGGAGCGTTGCATGCGATCGCCGAGGCCGCCGGACACCGCATCACCCATCTCAATCCCCATGGAGCGTTGGGCAACAAGGCATCGGCCGATCCCGCTATTGCCGAAATTCTGGTCAGGGCGACCTTTTCTTTCGATCCGGATATCCACTTTCTCGTCCTGCCCGGCTCGGCGCTGGAAAAGGAAGCGATGGGCATGGGTATGAAATGCCATCGCCTGTTTCTCGCCGACCGGGCCTATACCGCCGATCGCCAGCTGGCACCGCGCTCCCTGCCGGGAGCCGTCATCAAGGACGAGAGCGCCGTCATGGCGCGCATTCTGCGCCTTCTTCGCGAGGGCACGGTCGAGGCGGTCGACGGTCAGGTCATCGACATGCATGCGCGCTCCATCCTGGTGCATTCGGATACGCCGGGGGCCGTCGCACTGGCGCGAGAAATCCGCCGGTCGCTCGCGGCCGAAGGTGCCGAATTCACCGCGCTGTCCAAACTGTGCGAAGGCTGATTTCCGGCTGCTGCCGGCAACAAGACAAATTGGGAGAAAACACCGTGAGCAGGATCGAAATTCTTCAGGTCGGCCCCTATCCCGCCTGGGACGAGGAGCGCCTGAACGCCACCTTCACCATGCACCGCTATTTCTTAGCTGCCGATAGGGCGGCGTTTCTGGCCGAGCATGGTGCCAGGATTCGCGGCATCGCGACCCGCGGCGAACTTGGCGCCAACCGGTCGATGATCGAGGCTCTGCCGAAGCTGGAGATCATTTCGGTCTATGGCGTCGGCTTCGACGCGGTGGACCTGGCCGCCGCCCGAGAACGCGGCATTCGCGTCACCAACACGCCCGATGTCCTAACCAAGGATGTGGCAGACCTGGGGGTCGCAATGATGCTGGCACAGGCGCGCGGCATGATCGGCGGCGAGGGCTGGGTCAGGAGCGGTGACTGGGCGAGGAAAGGCCTTTATCCGCTGCAGTCGCGCGTGCATTGCAAGCGCGCCGGCATTCTCGGCCTTGGCCGGATCGGCTTCGAGGTCGCCAAGCGCCTGGCCGGCTTCGACATGGAAATCGCCTATAGCGATGTAGGCCCGAAGGACTATGCGAAGGACTGGACCTTCGTCGCCGATCCCGTCGCACTCGCCGGCCGCTCGGATTTCCTGTTCGTGACCTTGGCCGCATCAGCCGACACGCGCCACATCGTCGGCAGCAAGGTCATCGAGGCGCTCGGTCCCGAGGGCATGCTGATCAACATCTCGCGCTCTTCCAATATCGACGAAAAGGCGCTGCTCGATGCGCTGGAAAATCGGACACTCGGCTCTGCCGCCCTCGATGTCTTCGAGGGGGAACCCAATCTCGACCCGCGGTTCCTGGCGCTCGACAACGTGCTGCTGCAGCCGCACATGGCCTCCGGCACAGTGGAAACCCGCAAGGCCATGGGCGCGCTGGTCTTCGACAACCTGTCGGCCCATTTCGACGGTCGGCCATTGCCGACGCCGGTTCTGTGAGGAAAGCCATGAAATCGATCGTCATTCATTCCGCCAAGGACCTGCGTATCGAGGATAACGCCGTTGAAGCGCCGGGGCCGGGCGAGGTGGAAATCCGCCTCGCCGTCGGCGGTATCTGCGGATCGGACCTGCATTACTACAACCATGGCGGCTTCGGCACGGTGCGGCTGAAGGAACCGATGATCCTGGGGCATGAGGTATCTGGCCATGTCGCCGTGCTTGGCGAAGGCGTATCCGGCCTCGCGGTTGGCGATCTCGTCGCCGTATCGCCTTCGCGGCCCTGCGGAGCCTGTGACTACTGCCTGAAGGGCCTGCCGAACCATTGCTTCAACATGCGTTTCTACGGGTCGGCCATGCCCTTTCCGCATATCCAGGGCGCCTTTCGTGAGCGGCTCGTCGCCAAGGCCAGCCAGTGCGTGAAGGCTGAGGGTCTTTCGGCGGGGGAGGCTGCGATGGCCGAACCGCTGTCGGTGACGCTGCATGCCACCCGTCGCGCTGGAGAGATGCTCGGCAAGCGCGTGCTGATCACCGGCTGCGGTCCGATCGGCACGCTATCCATCCTCGCCGCAAGGCGGGCGGGTGCATCAGAAATCGTTGCGGCCGATCTGTCCGACCGAGCGCTGGGCTTTGCCCGCGCGGTCGGCGCGGATCGGACGATCGATCTTTCGGAAGATCGCGACGGACTTGTTCCCTTCAGCCAGAACAAGGGTACATTCGACGTCCTGTACGAATGCTCTGGCGCACAAGCGGCCCTGGCCGCCGGCATTCAGGCGCTCAGGTCGCGCGGCACGATCGTGCAGCTCGGCCTCGGAGGCGATATGAGCCTGCCGATGATGGCGATCACGGCAAAGGAACTGGACCTGCGGGGCTCCTTCCGTTTCCATGAGGAATTCGCCACGGCGGTGGCGCTGATGCAAGGCGGCCTGATCGATGTGAAGCCGCTGATCACCCACATGCTGCCGCTCTCCGATGCCCTCAAGGCATTCGAGATCGCCTCGGACAAGGGGCAGTCCATGAAGACGCAGATCGCATTTTCCTGAGAGCAATAGTAGGAAGAGACCGACGCGGTCTTCAGGCCGCCACTGCAAACAAAGAGACCAGCAGACCATGAGCATCCAACTCTTCGATCTCACCGGCAAGCGCGCCCTCGTCACCGGCTCCTCCCAGGGCATCGGGCTCGCGCTCGCACGCGGCCTCGCTGCCGCCGGCGCCGAGGTTGTCCTCAACGGCCGCGACGAGGCCAAGCTGGCCCTAGCCGCAAGGGAGATTGGGGCAAAACACACCCTTGCTTTCGATGCGACCGATCACGAGGCCGTGCGCCGTGCGGTCGATGCCTGCGAGGCGGAGGTCGGTGCGATCGACATCCTGGTCAACAATGCCGGCATGCAGCACCGCACGCCGCTGGAGGACTTTCCGGCCGACGCTTTCGAGCGACTGCTGAAGACCAATATCTCCACCGTCTTTAATGTGGGCCAGGCGGTCGCCCGCCACATGATCGGGCGCGGTGCCGGCAAGATCATCAACATCGCCAGCGTGCAGACCGCTCTCGCCCGTCCCGGCATAGCCCCCTATACCGCCACAAAGGGCGCCGTGGGCAACCTGACCAAAGGCATGGCGACCGACTGGGCGAAATACGGGCTGCAATGCAATGCCATTGCGCCAGGCTATTTCGACACGCCGCTGAATGCCGCGCTGGTTGCCGATCCGGCCTTTTCCGCCTGGCTGGAGAAACGCACACCGGCGGGCCGCTGGGGCAAGGTGGAGGAACTGGTGGGCGCCTGCATCTTCCTTGCCTCCAACGCCTCCTCCTTCGTCAACGGACACGTGCTCTATGTCGACGGTGGTATCACAGCCTCGCTCTGATGTACCTCGGCGCATCCTGCTGACGGGCGTCGCCGGCTGCGGCAAGTCGGCGGTCGGCGCGGCGTTGGCCGCGCGCCTCGGTGCTATCTATCTCGATGGCGACGACCTGCACCCGTAGGCCAATATCGAGAAGGTGAGCCGCGGCGAGCCGTTGACCGACGAGGACCGCTGGCCCTGGCTCGGCGAGATCGGCTCGCGGCTGGCCGAGGCGGAAAGCACCTTGATCGTCGGCTGTCCGTCGCTCAAGCGGAGCTATCGCGACCGTATCCGGGCGAGGAAGGGTGCGCTGGTCGTCTTCGTGCACCTTTCTGGCACAAAGGACCTGATCGCCACCCGCATGGCGGCCCGCACCGGCCATTTCATGCCGACGGACCTGATCGAAAGCCAGTTCGCCACGCTGGAGCCGCCCGGCGTGGAGGAAGACGCCATCACCGTTGATGTAGCCAAGCCTTTGGAGGCAATTGTCGACCAAATTGTTGTGTTCTTTGACGCTCGGTAGCTGGTCTCGGGTTCATGGAGTTTTGGATGTGGCGACGAGCGTTAGCGCAAGGAGGATATCCCGCGGTTGCTTGTCTTTGCCCAGCGTCGGAAAAGAACGCTGGCATTGACGCCGCCAAAACCGAAACCGTTGGATATGGCATATTCAGCGTCCAGGGATCGCGCTTCGTTTGCGACAAAATCGATCCCGTCCGCTTCCGGATCCGGCGTGTTCAGGTTCAGTGACGGCGGCGCGATCTGGTTTTTGAGCGCCAAAATCGTGAAGATGGCTTCCAGCCCGCCGGCCGCGCCGAGCAGGTGCCCCGTCGCAGACTTGGTTCCGCTGACAGCCACCGACTTTCTTTGGCCAAATACACTTTTGATAGCCTTGATTTCTCCGAGATCGCCAACCGGTGTAGAGGTCGCATGCGCGTTCAGATGACCAATCGCAGAAGGGGCAATGCCCGCTTGCGCGATGGCAATTTCCATTGCCCTGCGCGCGCCGCTTCCGTCTTCGGGACCGGAGGTGATGTGATGAGCATCGGCTGTCGTGCCGTACCCGACGAGTTCTGCAATCGGGGTCGCACCGCGAGCGAGAGCATGACTAAGGGCTTCTATAACGAGTATGCCCGCGCCCTCACCCATGACGAAGCCGTCGCGCAACGTATCGAAGGGACGTGATGCCTTGGCCGGCGTCTCGTTAAAGCCCGTTGATAGTGACCTTGCCGCCGCGAAACCGCCAAGGCTGACAATGTTCATACAGGCCTCAGTGCCACCACAAACCGCAATGTCGGCTTCATTGGACCTGATCAGTCTTGCGGCATCGCCGATCGCCTGAACCCCAGCGGCACATGCCGTCACGGGCGCTCCAAGCGGACCTTTGAAACCATGGCGGATCGAGACTTGTCCCGCTGCGAGATTGACGAGGAAAGACGGAATTGTGAATGGTGAAAGGCGGCGGACACCGCGGTGGTCGACGGTGCGTACCGCGTCGGTGATTGCTGGAAAGCCGCCGATACCGGACGCGATAATGGTCGCGGTTCTTAGCCGATCTTCATTCGATGCCGGCTTCCAATGTGCCTGCGCCAACGCCTCTTCAGCCGCTGCCAGTGCAAAGATGATGAAGCGGTCGACCTTCCGTTGATCCTTCGAGGGCAGGGTCCTGTCAGGATCAAATCCTCCTTCGGGGTCGTCAGCCAGAGAAGGGACCAAGCCTCCAATTTTCGACGGCAGATCCCCGACCACGTCGTCATCCAGTCGTCGAATGCCGCTTTGGCCTGCAAGAAGTCGCGACCAGGAGATATCGACGTTTGCTCCCAGGGGGCTGATGGCTCCCATTCCTGTTACAACGATACGGCGCATCTGTTTTCTACCTGTGTTTAATCCTAGAAATAGGCATGCCTCCGGCGTCCTACCGAATAACCGGTCGTTAACGTGGGACACGCGGTTCTCGCTATTTTTCAGATACTTGGGCGACTGAGGCTAGGCTAAATGCACCTACCGCCGCCCAGTACCAAGAAGCTGTCCGTTAGGCGCTGACATCGCGGCCAGCTATGCGCCGGACTTCACTTGCGGCTGAATCAAGAACACCGGATGACAATTCTTTATCCTCGATGATCCTGGACAACATTACTGCACCGACCATCATGGACAATATTGCCATGGCCTTGTCGGCGACCGCCGTTCCGTCGCTCTCGCCGATCATTTCTTCGAGCACCTCGAAATGTGCTCGGATGCCATCCTCAAACGGGCGCCGAACTTCGGCAGTTTGACGGGCAGCGTCGGAACCGAGAGCGACAAGCGGGCATCCTTCTGCCTTCTCGCCGCTATGATCTTTCGAGAGGTAGAACCTGATGACTGCCTCTAGTGGGTCTGACGTATCTGCTGCGGCAGCAGACCACCGGCGGGTCGCACTCTCAAGCGCGCGCCGCGAAGCCAGTGCAGCAAGATCGTCCTTCGATGCGAACTGCTTGTAGAATCCACCCTGGGTGAGGCCTGCACCCTTCATCAGGTCTTTCAGGCCGATCCCATCGAACCCGTGCTCTCGAAATAATCGGCTGGCGACAGTGATCACCCGTTCCCTGTTTTCTTCTGCCTGTGCGCGGCTCACTCTCATATGGACCTCATTTTAGATTTCATTTGACATCTATATTATTTTAAGAGTTAGGTTGCAATCTAATATTTTTGGAATGGCCGTCAAGAAGGGGCGATGAAATGAAACGGAAACTTGTTGTCACTGCAGCAGCAGTGCTGGCGCTGGCCGCAGGCGGAGCCGCAGCACTGCTGCTTCCGACGCAGGCACCCGAGGCAAAGGGTGCCGATCCCCGGACATTGGCGCCACTTGTCAACCTTGCGACGGCCAGACTGCCTGCCAATTCGAGCAGCAGCTTTACCGGAACCGTTGGTGCCCGGGTCCAGAGCAACCTCGGCTTTCGTGTCCCCGGCAAGATCGTTGAACGTTTTGTCGACGTCGGGGAGCAGGTAAGCGCTGGACAGCCATTGATGAGGCTTGACGAGACCGATCTTCGCCTTGCTCTGACCGCCAAGCGGAACGCTGTCATTGCAGCACAGGCGACATTTGTACAAGCGAAAGCCGATGAGAAACGCTTCGCCGTGCTGGTGAAGACCTCTGCCGCTTCGACGCAGCAATATGAACGATCGAAGGCCCTGTTGGATACGGCGACGGCACAGTTGGCTGCCGCACAGGCGGACGCAAATGTAGCAGAAAACGAAGCGAAATATGCAGTTCTCGTTGCCGATGCAGACGGAACGATTGTCGAGACGCTTGGTGAACCCGGCCAGGTTGTGACGGCCGGGCAACCGGTAGTGCGGCTCGCGAAATCCGGTCCTCGCGAAGCCATCGTCTGGCTTCCTGAAACCATGCGTCCTGAAATCGGTGCGCAAGCTTCTGCGTCCATCTATGGCAGAAGCAACACGGAAAATGCCACCTTACGCCAAATCTCCGATTCTGCCGATCAACAGACCCGCACCTATGAAACGCGATGGGTGCTTGAAGGGGCTGCGGCCAATGCTCCACTGGGGGCGACCGTCACTATAGAAATCGAGAACAGAGATGCACAGAACCACGCCGAACTGCCGATCGGTGCCCTTCTGGACGACGGTACGCGCACAGGCGTGTGGATCATTGATCAGCAAACATCTGCCGTGACGTTTCGTGATGTGAAGGTCGAACGGCTGAGCGAAGAGAATGTGGTCGTTACGAACGTTAAGCCCGGAGAGGCAGTTGTTGCCCTCGGCGCGCATCTTCTGAAGGATGGAGCGTCGGTTCGCACCAGCCTTGAGACAGAAAAGGCAGCAAACTGATGAACTTCAATCTGTCCGCTCTGGCCGTTCGTGAACGTGCCGTCACGCTCTTCTTCATCGTTCTCTTGTCGCTCGCCGGTGCGTATGCCTTCGTCAAGTTAGGCCGCGCGGAAGACCCCTCCTTTACCATCAAGACATTGACGGTCACGACTGTCTGGCCGGGCGCAACCGCACGCGAGATGCAGGATCTCGTTGCCGAGCCGCTGGAGAAACGCATTCAGGAATTGGCATGGTACGACCGTGTCGAGACAACGACGCGTCCCGGCTTTGCCTATCTTACCGTTACGCTCAAGGACAATACGCCACCAAGCGCCGTCGCCGAAGAATTTTATCAGGCGCGCAAGAAGCTCGGCGATGAAGCCAGAAACCTGCCGCAGGGTGTTCTGGGGCCATTCGTGAACGACGAATATTCTGACGTCAGCTTCGGCCTTTACGCTCTCAAGGCGCAGGGCATGCCAATGCGCGATCTCGTCCGGGAAGCGGAAAAGATCAGGCAGGACATGCTTCATGTGCCAGGCGTAAAGAAAATCAACATTCTGGGTGAGCAGCAAGAGCAGATATTCGCCGAGTTTTCATACGAGAAACTTGCGACACTTGGCATCTCTCCGCAGGATGTTGCCGCAGCGCTTCAACGGCGTAACACGGTAACGCCGGCAGGTTCTATCGACACGCAGGGTCCCCAAGTTTTCATCCGTTTCGACGGCGCGTATGACAGCATACAGTCTATCGCCGATACGCCTATTGTCGCCTCGGGGCGCGCGCTAAAACTTTCGGACATTGCAGAGGTTCGTCGCGGCTATCAGGAGCCGTCAACTTACCTCATTCGCCACAATGGCGAACCGACCATCATGCTCGGTGTTGTCATGCAGCAAGGCTGGAACGGTCTCGAGCTCGGCAAAGCCCTGGAACAACGCTCCAGCCAAATCACGCAATCGCTGCCACTTGGCATTACGCTGACGAAGGTGAGTGATCAGGCTGTCAATATTGATGCGGCCGTTGGCGAGTTCATGATGAAATTTGCTATGGCTCTGGGCGTCGTGCTGTTCGTCAGCCTTATTGCACTTGGCTGGCGGGTGGGCATTGTCGTTGCACTCGCCGTGCCGCTGACGCTTGCCGTCGTCTTCATTATCATGCTGGAGAGTGGACGCTTCTTCGACCGCATCACGCTTGGCGCGTTGATCCTGGCGCTCGGTCTTCTGGTGGATGACGCGATCATCGCCATCGAAGTCATGGTTGTGAAGATGGAAGAGGGCATGGACCGAATCGGGGCGGCTGCCTATGCCTGGAGCCACACTGCGGCGCCTATGCTATCGGGCACGCTTGTGACCATTATCGGCCTGATGCCGGTCGGTTTTGCCGCCTCCGCAGCGGGTGAATATGCCGGCAATATCTTCTGGATCGTCGGTTTTGCTCTGATCGTATCCTGGTTCGTCGCGGTGATCTTCACCCCCTATCTCGGCATTAAGCTGCTCCCCTATATCAAGCCTGTGGCAGGCGGCCATCATGCGATTTACGATACGCCGAACTACAGGCGGCTGCGCGGCGCGATCGAATTCACCGTCAAGCACAAATTCCTGACCTGCGCTGTCGTTGGCGTCGTTATGGCACTTTCCGTTGTCGGAATGGGTGCGCTGAAGCAGCAGTTCTTCCCGACCTCTGACCGCCCTGAGGTTCTTGTCGAAGTCCGCATGCCTGAAGGCACGAGCATCGAAACGACGACAGCCACGGTCAAGAAGCTTGAAGACTGGCTGAAGCAGCAGCCCGAAACGAAGATCGCGACCAGCTACATCGGTCAAGGTGCGCCCCGATTCTTCTTTGCAATGGCGCCTGAGCTGCCCGATCCGGCCTTTGCAAAGATCGTTGTTCTGACGCCCGACGCCCATGAGCGCGAGGTGCTGAAACTGCGTCTGCGGGAAGCCGTTGCGCAAGGGCTGGCGCCCGAAGCATTCGTTCGTGTGACGCAACTCGTCTTCGGCCCCTACACGCCGTTTCCTGTGGAATTCCGGATCAAGGGGCCGGACGCCGAAGAGCTGTACAAAATCTCCGAGCAGGCCCTTGCTCTCATGACTTCGGTACCTGACGTCAGAAACGCCAACCGCGACTGGGGTAACCGCACACCTGTTGTCAGGTTCGTTCCTGACCAGGATCGCCTGAACCTTATTGGCATGTCCAGTGCCGAGGCTGCCCAGCAAATACAGCTCCTGCTGAGTGGTGTGCCGGTTACGCAAGTCCGTGAGAACATCCGAAATGTTCCTGTCGTGGCCAGAAGCGCGGGTGAAATCCGCCTCGACCCAGCAAGGCTCGCCGACTTTTCGCTTGTCACGAGAGAGGGTCGGACAATCCCGCTCGACCAGATCGGCCACACGGAGGTGCGCTTCGAAGAGCCGATCCTCAAGCGCCGTGACCGAACGCCTGTGGTAACCGTGAGGTCCGACATCAACGAGGCGACCCAACCGCCAGAAGTCGCCCAGCAGGTTATGAAAGCGTTCGAACCTCTCATTGCGTCACTTCCGGCGAGCTATAGCATCGAGATGGGCGGCAATATCGAGGAGTCACTTAAGGCCAATACGGCCTTGGTAAAGGTGTTCCCGCTCATGATAGCTGCAACCCTGATCGTCATTATCCTTCAGGTACGCAGCCTATCGACGATGACGATGGTGATGCTGACAGCCCCGCTCGGTCTCGCAGGCGTGGTGCCGACGCTCATCCTCTTCAATCAGCCCTTCGGCTTCAACGCGATCCTGGGTCTCATCGGTCTGGCGGGCATCCTCATGCGCAACACGCTGATCCTGACCGAGCAGATCAAGGAGAACAAGGCGGCAGGTCTGGATGACTATCATGCGGTGATCGAAGCAACGGTTCAAAGAACAAGGCCCGTCATCCTCACGGCGCTTGCCGCAGTCCTCGCCTTCATTCCCCTGACGCATTCGGTTTTCTGGGGTTCGATGGCCTACACGCTGATCGGCGGAACGGCAGTCGGGACGTTTATCATCCTGCTCTTCCTGCCTGCACTCTATGCAGCATGGTTTCGCATCAAGCCGCCAAAAGCGGAAGGATCTTCGACGACCGGCGCGGACGTCCCCAGACTTCAGCACGCATTGGCCGCCGAATAGACAAGGTATCTCCCGCAGGAACCCCTGCGGGAGATATATCCCTAGAGGCAGGCACGGCGTTGGGGGGCAAGCCCCCACTCGGGTCTCGTCGCAGTCATGATGAGAAGGAAACCGCAATGAACCCTGTAGTATCAGTATTCAGGCATCCTCCTGATGGTGGCAGGGGGTACCACCGCGACACACGCGTCAGATGGGCGCTTGAGGAGGTCGGTCAGCCGTATAGTTTGAGGTATGTTACCTTCTCTGAAATGCGTCGCCCCGACTATATGCAACTGCAACCGTTCGGTCAGATGCCGGTTTATCAAGAGGGGGATTTGACCCTCTTCGAATCGGGCGCCATTGTACTTCACATAGCACAGCGTTTTGCCGGCCTGCTTCCAGGGGGGCCAGAAGCCCGCTCCCGGTCCATCATGTGGATGTTTGCCGCCGTTAACACAATCGAGCCATGCGTCGCTTCAGGCAGTGTCGGGTATCTTGAGCAGAGGCTTCAACAACTCGCCCTGGTCCTTGGCGAGAAGACATGGCTTGAAGGCGAAGACTTCAGCGTTGGCGATCTGATGATGGTTAGCGTTCTGCGACCACTGAAGGATTCGGACATTCTGAAGCAGAGCAGGCGTCTGCAGAATTACGTGGCCTGCGGCGAGGAAAGAGAAGCGTTCCAACGCGCTCTGAATGCGCCCCCATCAGTGAGGAGAACATCAGGGAGATCAGACGAAAATCTGTCGGTGGAAAATTTCGCTCTTTAACGGGAATCCGCATGATTCGGGTTCTTTTTCTCGCGGCGATTGGCAATTCAGGAAGCAGCAAAGGAAGAAACTCCTTTTTCCTCTTCGCCGCACCATCGATCCGTTTGAGGTAAGTAACCTGAGTTTGAGTTATTTAGAGGTCTGATCAGGATGACGCAAATTCGTATCGGTCAACTGCGTTCGCTGATCACTGAGTGTCACTAACGAACCGATGATGCGGCGTGGTTGCCTGTGCTGCGACACCATCGAAAGCAGGTCCCGCCTGGAAACAAACCAAGACTTACGGCTGCCAACAACCAAAAGCGTGGGAGAGATCAGCCCAGCGAGCGGGAAGCCGACCGGCGCTAAACTGATTTTGGAGATCAGGCTGAGCCGCCGCAGATAGCTTGCCGCGCCTTGTAACTCGCAGCTATATCGGTTGCGGGATTGCCAGCCCTTCCACCAAGGTGGCGATGGCTGCGTCTAGCGGCGCCGATCCGACCTTTTCCGGCACCAGAATTCCATCGATCGCCAGCAAGGTGATGCCGTGAATAAGCGCCCATGCGGCGGTCGCCTGCCCCCTGACTGGCCGCTTGCGAATGGTCCCGGCGTCCTGACCGCGACTGAGCATGTCCAACACTATGTCGAATACCGCAAGCGCTCTTTGATCGAGATGCATTCCCACGGAGCGTCCCTCCTCCGCGCTGAACATCAGGCGATACAGGGCCGGGTTATCGGTGCCAAAGGCGACATATGCCAGGGATATTGGCATGATTTCTTCGAACAGAGATTGGGGGGCTTCGGGTTTCGCTCCCGCTAGTGCCTCGCGTAGTCGATCGAATCCAATCATGGCGAGTTCGACGAGCAGAGCAGCTTTGTCCGGAAAGTGTTTGTAGGGCGCGGCGTGGCTGACGCCAGCCCGACGGGCGACCTCTCGCAGCGTAAACTGCCAGTTCTTTTCATCGCGAAGGATGTCTAGTCCCGTTTCAATGATCGTGCGGCGGAGATCACCGTGGTGATAGGGGCGGTTTTGAACGTCCGTCATGGCCTTAAGTTTCTCGTGACTACATTGTTGACAGTGGTAACATTGCGACCTATATAGATCTCAATGTTTCCTTTGTCTACATCGGGGTGTGCCATGAACGCCATAGAAAAAATTACAGACGCCGAGCGTATGGGCCGCATCCTCGCTGCCCAGCGAACCGCATTTTTGCGCGACGGTGCAACATCGCTTGCCGAGCGGCGTGCCTCTCTCGCCAAACTCAAGAGTGCCCTGATCAGCCGGCGGCAAATGTTCGAGGCGGCGATCTCGTCCGACTTCGGTCACCGGGCCCGACAGGAGACAGCCATCATGGAGATCTACGGGGTCGTCGGCGGCATTGACTATCTCCACAAGAACCTGCGCCGCTTCATGAAGCCTGAGCGACGTCATGTTGCCCTTCACATGCAGTTTGGGCGCGCCCGGATCGACTATCAGCCGCTTGGAGTGGTTGGTGTCATCTCGCCATGGAACTATCCCGTTCAGCTGTCTCTGATGCCGTTGATTACCGCGGTTGCTGCGGGAAACCGCGTCATGCTCAAGCCGTCGAATGTGACGCCTGCCACCAATGCCCTCATCGCTTCGATGCTCGGAGAAATCTTTACTGAGGAACAGGTGGCGCTCGTCGAGGGCGACGGTCCGGCCTTTTCTTCACTTGCCTTTGATCACCTCGTTTTCACCGGCAGTACCGCCGTAGGGCGCGCGGTGATGAAGGCGGCGAGCGACAATCTCGTACCCGTAACCCTGGAGCTTGGCGGGAAGTCCCCGGCAATCGTCGCCAAGGGCGGTGTTCAGGATCGTTTTGTGTCAGACATCGTTTGGGGGAAGCTCCTCAGTGGCGGGCAGACCTGCATCGCACCTGACTATGCGATGGTCCATGAGTCCGAAGTCGATACGTTTGTCGCGAGTTTCGACAGGCTGGTAAAGGCGGCCTATCCCGGCGGTCCGACCAGCGAGGACTATACCTCGATTGTCAACGACCGGCAGTATGGGACTCTTATCGACTTGATCGAGGATGCCCGAGCCCATGGCGCGCAGATTATCGAGGTCGGCCACCAGCCGGGCGACGCCGCCCGCCGTCCGCATACGCTCGCGCCGACGGTTGTGCTGGGCGTCACCGACGAAATGAAGATCGCCCACCAGGAGATATTCGGTCCGATCCTGCCGGTTTTTCCCTATCGTAAAATCGGTGAAGCGATCGACTATGTAAACGCCCGTCCCCGACCGCTCGCACTTTATTACTTCGGTGGAGACTCTGCGGAACGGCGAGAGGTGCTCGACCGCACCACATCGGGCAACGTCACGATCAACGGCACGATTATGCACGTGGCGCAGGATGACCTGCCATTCGGCGGTGTCGGCGAAAGCGGCATCGGCGCCTATCACGGCATCGGGGGCTTCAGGCGACTGAGCCATGCCAAGGGCATCTATGAGCAGGGGCGGTGGAACATCGTGAAACTGCTCCAGCCCCCATACGGAATACTGGCCGAACGGATCCTCAAGGTCCTACTCCGATGAAAGTTCGAACTCAAGGGGCGTGCTCGGGGAGCTTCGCTTTCGCCGACACGCCACGTCACGAAGCGATCTAAAGGATAATTCAATGCAAAACGTTACTCACGCTCAAACCTCAAAGACATTCGCAGGGAAATCGCATTCCGGCGCCGCAAGGCGCGCGCTGATCACCGGTGCATCCAGTGGCATGGGCCTCGAATATGCCGACCTTCTGGCAGCACAGAAGATCAATCTGGTGCTCGCAGCCCGGCGAAGGGAGCCGATGGAAAAGCTCGCTGCTGAGCTTCGCCAGAAATACGGAGTAGAGGTCGTTGTTGAACCAATCGATCTCGCAGTCCCTGGCGCTGCCGCTCAGTTGAAAAACAGTCTGGACGACAAGTCGCTGCAGATCGATATCCTGGTGAACAACGCGGGCTATGGGCTGCATGGGGACTTTCTGGACACCACCTTGGAGCGCACGACCGATATGATACAGCTCAATATCACGGCGGTAACAGAACTCAGCTTTATCTTTGGGCAGGACATGGCAGCCCGCGGAGATGGACAGATTCTCCTCATTGCAAGCATTCTATCCTTCCAACCTGTTCCTGGGTTTGCCGCTTATGCCGCTACCAAGGCTTACGTTCTTTCCTTCGGAGAAGCACTTCACCACGAGCTGCGCCCTCGCGGCGTCACTGTTACCTGTCTTTGCCCCGGCCACACAGAAACTGGATTTGATGCAGCCGCCAGCGCGCCGGTGTCACCAGTGCTACGTTTTCTGACGATGAAGGCGCGTCCGACCGCTGAAACCGGTCTGCGGGCGCTGGCGAAAGGAAAAGCATCCGTCCTCCCAGGGTTCATGAACAACATCATTGTGTTTTCAAATCGCCTGACACCTCGCTCGATGCAGCGATCCGTCATGAAAAGCGTCACGGGGGGATGATGTATTGAGGTGAGGCGGCGGGGTATCCGTCGCCTACCGCCTCGCTACTTTTCAACGCGGGTTCCCGGCCGCCGTGTCTGGCTCTAAGGCTAAAGGTTACTTTATTCCATCCTCCCTAGGTATTTAGCTCTGCTTAATACCCCTTTAACTTTAATAACTATCTGAAGGTTCAGCCTCTCACTAGATTTCACTTTTGGGAGGACTACTGGATGCTAGATAAAAAATACGGTCTGTTGCCGTTGCTCCCCTACGTCGATGCTCGTGTCGTGGGGATGGGTGACGATGGACAGCAATAAGACGGCGCTGATCTCGGTTCGAAATTTGATGAAGGGTTTCGGGGCCACGAAGGTGCTCCGCGGCGTCAACTTTACCGTACTCCCGGGCGAGATTCACGCTCTTCTGGGTGGTAATGGTGCTGGCAAGAGCACGATGATCCGGATCATCACGGGTGCCGTGCGCAAGGACGATGGCGACGTTGTGCTGGCATCACCGAGGGGCGGCATTCCGAAAATCGCGGTGGTGCACCAGGAGCTCGCCCTTCTTCCCGACCTGACCGTCGCCGAGAATATCGCGCTTGTCCACGCCGCATCGGCGGCAACACTGGTGCGCAACCGGTCGCAAGCTGCCCGGGCGCATGAAGCCCTTTGTCTGATCGACCCCCATCTCGCCCATCACGCCCTGCATCGCAAGGCGTCGGAACTCTCGATGCACGAGGGGCAGATCGTGGAAATCGCGCGGGCTCTCTCCACGGGCGCCGAAGTCCTACTTCTGGACGAGCCGACCGCCAATCTTACGGCAGGCGAAACCGAGCGACTATTCGTTGTCCTGCGGCGGCTGGCGACTGAGAAGAATATTGGCATCGTCTTCGTGTCGCATCGCATGAAGGAGATCCGGCAGCTCTGCGATGTCTGCACGATCATTCGCGACGGCATGACCGTCATCGATGCTCTGCCGTTGACCCACTTGAGTGACAACGAGATCATTCATCAGATGGGGCAACCGACAGAGCGCAGCGTCGAGCGCGACAAGCGGGTGCTCGACCAAGCGGGAGGCGGTGTCGTCTTGCGCGGACCCGAGACCTCCGTCCCCGTCCTGAAGGGCCAGATCCTTGGTCTTGCCGGTGCACCTGCCGGGCCGTCGCGCTTGATTGCAGTGCTGAACGGAACAGCCGCCAATGCAGATTGGGAGGTCGACGCTAAGGATTGGCCGAAGCGACCCACATCGCCGCGTCAGGCGGTGCAACTGGGAATCGGCCACGTGTCCGGTGATCGACGTCTCAAGGGCGTGCTTTCCCAACTGCCGATCGTCGACAACGTGCTGGCATCCCGACGGGTGCGCGAAGGTCGCCATCTGGTCCGCGGCTCCGAGCGTGACGAGTGCCTCGGTCTCGTCAAGGCGCTGAAGCTCAAGGCAGGCTCGATCTGGGATCTGCCGTCGACGCTCTCCGGGGGCAACCAGCAGAAGCTGCTCGTCGCGCGCTGGCTCGGTATGCCTCTGAAGATGGTGGTCTTCGAAGAGCCGACCCGGGGCGTCGACATCGGCACCAAACGCGAAATCTACGAGCTCATCCGCAACATGGCCGGGCAGGGCACCATCGTCGTGTGGTGGTCGACCGAAAATGTCGAGCTGCTCGAGCTCTGCGACGAAATCCTCGCCTTCGACACGGAAGGCCGCGCCAAAGGACTGCTCCCACAGGATCAGTTCAACGAAGACGCACTGGCTGACCTGACGGGAATGGCCGCATGACGACGAAAGCAACATCCATGACCTCGAATGACAAAACGGCGCCGCCGCCGAAGTCGCCTTCACTCCTGTCCGTCTACCGGTCGGAACTCGCCATCGCCATTGCCTGTGTCGTTCTGCTTGTCGGCGTCGGCTTCTTCGTGCCGGCTGCCCTGTCTTCCGGCAATTTTGCCAATATCCTCCAGGCCTCGGCTCCCCTTGTCATCATGTCGCTTGGCGTGTTGATCGTCATCATCACCGGCGGCATCGATCTGTCTGTGGGCTCCATCTTCTCGCTGACGGGCATGGTGACGGCTCTCGCCATGGCGAACGGGTTCAGTGATATCAGCGCAAGTCTTGCCGGGCTGGGTGTCGGGATTGTGTTCGGATCGATAAACGGGGCACTGATCACGCTGGTGGGGCTTGCGCCCTTCGTCGTCACCCTGATCACCTATGCGGTTGCGGCATCACTGGCCTTCATCGTGACCAACGGCCGCTCGCTCGGCGTGAACTCGCCAGACTACTGGCTGTTCAACAGCGGTGAATTCATACCGGGCCTGCCGAACTTCATCCTGTTCTGTCTGATTTTCACCGTGGCGCTGGAATTCGTGCTGCGCAAGGTGACGGCCGGACGCTGGTTCTATTCGGTCGGTAGCTCACCCATGGCCGCCTATCTGCTCGGTATTCCGGTCAAGCGCACGCGCTTCGCGGCCTATGTAATTTCGGGCACGATGGCGTCCTTCGCCGGCCTCTTGACCGTCAGCTACATTCTCAATGCGGAGGCGACGGCGGGAGCGTCCCTCATGCTTCAGGCGATCGCCGCCGTCGTCATCGGCGGGGCTAGCCTCTCTGGCGGATCAGGGTCCGCCATCGGTGCCGTGCTCGGCGCCCTGATGATCACGATCATTCAGAACGGGGTCAATCTCATCGGCATCAACAGTTTCTGGCAGGGATCCGTGACGGGGCTCGCAATCCTCGTCGCCGTGCTCATTGACAGGTTCAGTCATCGATAATCACTCAAGGAGGAGGAGAAAGATGAAAACGATCGTTAAAGCAATTGCCATGGCCGCAGCCGTGCTTGTCGCACAGGGGGCTCACGCACAAGACAAGAAGTTTACGGTGGCCTATATCGCACCGTCGCTAGACATCGACTACTGGCAGTGGGTTGCACATGGCGTGCAGCAGAAGGCCAAGGAGCTGGGCATGGACTATGTCGAGTACACCTCGGAAAACTCACCGGCCAAGCAGATGGACAACGCCCGCGTTGCCGTCACCCGTGGTGTCAACGCCATCGTCATCGGTCCGGTCAGCTCGACCTCAACCCCGCCGCTTCTGAACTATCTTGCGCAGCAGAAAGTCCCGATCGCTTTCGCTGGCATTGGCCCGCAGCCCGGCGAGACCAAGTTCACCTCTTCGGTCACGGCCAATAACTACGAAACCGGTCTTGCCCAGGGCAAGTACACTTGCGAACTCGCCAAGGAGCGCGGTGGCTCGGAAGTCGGCATGCTCTCCCTGCCGCAGGACCGTGAAAACGCGCAGAAGTATCTGAAGGGCGCTCAGGAAGCCTTCAACGCCAATGGCTGTCAGCTCGTGCAGATGCTGGAAACCAAGGGCTTGACGATCAACGAGGCCGTCACACAGGCGAACGACTTGTTGACCGCCCATCCCAAGGTCAAGGCAATCTATGGCATGTATGACCAGGCGGGCACGGGCGCTGCCAAGGCCCTCGCAACCCGCGGCCTGAAGGGCAAGATCGGCGTCACCGTTGCAGATGGCAGCCCGACGACCATCCAACTGCTGAAGGACGGCGCCATCCAGGGCATTTTCTTCCAGGAAGCTGTCGGTCAGGGCATGGATGCGACGGAGCAAGTGTACAAGGCTCTAAAGGGTGAAAAGACAACGCAGAACATGGCGCTCGTGATGCCGCTGGTGAAGGCTGCCGACATCGACTCCGAGGACGCGAAAAAGGTGATTGCGCGCGTTTTCCCGCAGTGATCCATTCGACCGGAGGTATCAAAGATGCCTCCGGTCCCTCCGGTTTCCGGCTCACCTCTCTCTCTGATCGGCATCGCGATGAACGACATTCCCTTGATCGATCCCCATCACCATCTGTGGGACATCACCAACAACTACTATCCCTGGCTGAACGATGGCGCTAAGCCGTCAGCCTTCGGGGATTACTCGGCCATCATTCACGACTATCTGATCGAGGACTTCCTCGAGGATGCGAAGAACCAGAACCTGGTCAAATCTGTGCATCTCGACGTCGGTTACGATCCCAAAGATCCGGTGGGCGAAACGCGATGGCTACAGGACATCGCCGATCGCTGCGGCTTCCCCCACGGGATCGTCGGCTATGCGGATTTTCGCAAAGCTGATGTGGCCGACCTTCTGGATGAACACATGCAGTTCAAGAACTTTCGCGGTATCCGGCAGTCGATGAATTTTCACACCGACCCCGCCAAGACTTATCTGGATCGAGCTGAGGTCAGCCGCGCCCCGGAATGGCGCCGCGGTTTCAAGGAACTGGTGAAGCGTAACCTCTCCTACGATCTGCAACTCTACTACTGGCAGATGGAAGAGTTCTTCGAACTGGCGCGCGATTTCCCCGATACGCAGATCATCCTCAACCATACCGGCATGCAGGTGGATGGTCCGTCTCATTTTGACGGCTGGCGCAAGAGCATGCAAAAGCTTGCTGAGGCTCCCAACGTCGCCTGCAAGATCTCCGGCCTCGGGATGGGTGACTTCACCTGGACGACGGAATCAATTCGTCCTTACGTCGAGTCGGCGATCGAGATCTTCGGAGTGGATCGCTGCATGTTTGCGTCGAACTTCCCCGTCGACAAGCTGTTCTCCTCGTATGACGCCATTTTCAATGCCTTCAACGAGATTACGGCAAGCTATCCGCTGGAGGATCGCATGAAGCTTTTCCACGACAATGCGGAAAAGTTCTACCGGATCTGAACCTTGCATCAGCAGGTGCATGTAACCTCCCAAGGTCAACTCGACAGGCGGCAACTCTTTGGGGAGCCGCCTTTCTTTTTCAGCGGTTCGCACGGTGGAACGCCGTTCAGCCTTCAGATAAGCTTCGCGGATGCGTGATCTCAATCTCAAAGCGACCGAGTATTTTGAAGCCGTTGCCCGCTTGAGCAGCGTGACCAAGGCGGCTGAAGAACTTGGCATTTCTCCCTCGGCGGTGAGCCAACAGCTTTCGCTCCTTGAGGCGCAACTTGGCGTGAAGCTCTTCCGCCGTGAGAAAGGTCGTCTGGTGCTGACGCTGGACGGCGACCGCCTGTTCCAGACAACCACCCAAGCCTTCAGCGCCATACGCAACGCCCGCTCTGCCGTTTCATTTCAACGGGACCGACGCAATTTCGTCATCCGCGTCAGCCCGAGCTTCGGTGTGCGCTGGCTGGGGCCTCGGGTCGGCGCCTTCGCTGCAGAAAACGAGGACTGGAATCTCCGTATCGATGCGACGCCGGACTTTACTGCATTCGAAACGGAAAGTGTCGATATCGACCTGAGATATGGGTTGGGTACCTGGAGCGGCGTGGCCGTGACGCCGCTGATGCACGATCTGGTTCTGCCTCTCTGCAGCCCTGATTATCTGGAACGTTTGCGCCAGATCGATCCTGATCCCGCTCGTCAGCTTGCGGGCGCGCGCCTGATCGACAGCGTCAAAACACTCTATCGCTGGGATCTCTGGCTTGCGGCCAACAGGATCGATATTCCGAAGGTCAACTATCCGCTCCGTTTCGACCGATCCTCCATGTCGATCGAGATGGCTAAGCAGGGAGGTGGGGTCGCTCTCGACAGTGTAAGCCTCTGCCTCGGCGAATTGCAGAGGGGAGAACTGGTCCCGTTTTCGACGGCCTATGAGGTGATCGATTTTCCGGCCTACTGGCTGGTGTGTCCGTCCCGACATCTCAGCCGACGCATCGTCCAGCGTTTCCAGACCTGGATGACGAACGCTTGCAAGCTGCATGACGACGCTGCGCGGGCCCACCTCAAAGATCTGGGGTGCCGTTTCCGGATTGGTTCGGCGACCGACCTGATCGAGGTGAAACCTTGGGGGCTATAAGGCTTTCGTCTTAGCATTAAGGTGGCCTACAGAGGTCTTTCACTTTTCTTAAAATCAATCCTCCGGCGACGGTGCTATCTCTGGCTGTAGAGAATGCCGGGAGGAAAACATGAATTTGGCTGGCCGCGCTGTCGCGCGTTCCAATGTTTCATTGGAGCTGCGTGCATGGAATATTCGTCGCAAAGCACTGCTCATGGGGCAGGTTCAGGGGCAGGGCTATATCGGACAGGCGCTCGGGATCGCCGACGTCCTTGCCGCATCCTATTTCCACGCTCTGGACTATCGTCCCGAAGACCCCGAGTGGGAGGGGCGAGACCGATTCCTCCTGTCGATCGGGCATTATGCCATCGCTCTTTATGCCGTTCTGATGGAAGCCGGCATCCTGCCTGAGGATGAACTGCAGACCTATGGGATGGATGACAGTCGCATGCCGATGTCCGGCATGGCATCCTACACACCTGGCATGGAAATTACCGGCGGTTCGCTCGGCCACGGTCTCGGCATTGCCGTCGGCATGGCAATGGGTCTGAAGCGGAAGGCCAATCGCGCCTTCGTCTACAACCTGATGTCGGATGGCGAGCTGGGCGAAGGTTCCACCTGGGAGGCGGCGATGTCCGGCGCCCACCACAAGCTCGACAACCTGATCTGCCTCGTCGACTTCAACGACCAGCAGGCTGACGGTAAGTCGACCGAGATGCTGTGCTCCGAACCGTTGACCGAGAAATGGGAAGCCTTTGGCTGGCACGCCCAGAGGGTCAATGGCAACGATCTCGCCGCAGTCGTCGAGGCCTTCGACAAGGCACGCGCGGTCAAGGAGCCCCAGCCGCGCGTCATCATCTTCGATACCACCATGTGCAAAGGGGTCCCCTTCCTCGAAAGCCGCGAAATCACTCACTTCGTCCGCGTCGAAGCGGACGAATGGGACAAGGCGCTCGCAGTTCTGGAAGAAGGAAAACCGGCATGACCCTCGCATCAATGGCCCGCAAATACGAAGCCCGCAAAGCGCCTGAAGGGGAGCGTCAGGCGACCTCCGCGATGATCGCCTCTCTGGCTGCCGAAGGGTATGACACCGTCGCTGCCCCGTTCGGCAACGCTCTCGTCGATGCCGCGCGCAAGGATGAGCGCATCGTCGGCCTGACCGCCGATCTCGGGAAATATACCGACCTCCATATTTTCCAGCAGGCGATGCCTGACCGCTTTTACCAAATGGGCATGGCCGAGCAGGTGCTGATGTCGGCTGCCGCAGGTCTCGCCCGTGAAGGCTTCATTCCCTTTGCCACGACCTATGCCGTTTTTGCCTCGCGTCGCGCCTACGACTTCATCGCCATGGCGATCGCCGAGGAAAACCTTCCTGTAAAGATCGTCTGCGCCCTTCCGGGTTTGACGACGGGCTATGGACCGAGCCACCAGGCAACCGAGGATCTTGCGATCTTCCGCGGCCTGCCGAACATGACGCTGATCGATCCCTGTGACGCTGACGATATCCTCGGCATGATCCCGCAGATGATCGCGCATGATGGGCCCATCTACTCCCGCCTGTTGCGCGGCAAGGTGCCGTCGGTCATCAAGAAGCACAAGCCGGACTATCGGTTCCAGCTCGGCAAGGCGCAGATGATCCGCGAGGGCAAGGACGTCCTCGTGATTTCCACGGGCGTTATGACCATGCGCGCGCTCGATGCGGCCGTGAAGCTCGCTGATGACAAGGTGGACGTGGCGCTTCTGCATTGCCCGACCATCAAGCCGCTCGACCTCGAAACCATCGCTGCCGAAGCCGCCAAGGGCGGACGACTGGTCGTCACCGCAGAGAACCACACGCTCATGGGCGGTCTGGGCGAGGCCGTCGCCGCCGGTCTTCTGTCGCGCGGCATTGCTCCACGGTTCCGCATGATCGGCCTTCCGGACGCGTTCCTGGAGGCGGGCGCGTTGCCGACGCTGCACGAGATGTACGGCATCTCGGTCGGCAAGGTCATCGAGCAGATCAAGGGCTGGCTCTAACCAGCAAGTTCATTTCTTCAAACAGCAGACAGGGAGGAGAAGGGCCCATGAGCCTTCTGAAGGGAAAATTTGCCGTCGTGACGGGGGCTGCCTCGGCACGTGGTCTTGGAAAGGCCACTGCGAAACTGTTCGCCGAACATGAAGCTACAGTCGCCATTCTCGATCTAGATGCGGAGGCCGCACACAATGCCGCTGCCGATCTCGGCCCGGATCATGTTGGCCTGGCGTGCAACGTGACTGACAAGTCCGCCTGCGATGCGGCCATTGCCGAACTCCTGAAGCGCTGGGGCCGTGTCGACATTCTTGTGAACAATGCCGGCATCACGCAACCGTTGAAGGTCATGGAGATCGGTCCTGCCAACTACGACGCCGTTCTCGACGTCAATCTGCGTGGTACGCTCTACATGAGCCAGGCGGTCATTCCTGGCATGCGGGAGCAAAAGTCCGGCTCGATCGTCAACCTCAGCTCGGTTTCGGCCCAGCGTGGCGGCGGCATCTTCGGCGGCCCGCATTATTCCGCAGCCAAGGCCGGCATACTCGGGCTGACCAAGGCCATGGCCCGCGAGCTGGCGCCCGCCAATGTGCGTGTCAACGCGATTTGCCCGGGCTTCATTGCAACCGACATCACGGCTGGCAAGCTGACGCCCGACATGCTGGAGAAAATCGTGGAAGGCATTCCGATGGGACGTCCAGGTGAAGCTTCCGATGTCGCCGGCTGCGCGCTGTTCCTGGCGTCCGAGCTTTCGTCCTATTGCACGGGCACTGAGGTCGACGTGAACGGAGGATCACTGATCCATTGAATTGATCCAGGTCAACAGGATGGCCGTCTTTCAAGAGGAGGGAGACGGCCTAGGCGAAGCCTCGCTTCGCCCTTAAACATCACACCAAGGAGGAGGATATGCATATGAACATCAACAGACGGACATTCCTGACCGGTGCCAGCGTGGCTCTTGCGGCCCCCGCCATCGTCTCCGGCATTCGTCCGGCCCGTGCGGCGACCACTCTCACGCTCGGCCATGGCGCTGCGCCGGGCAATCCCCGCACCGTGGCTGCGGCAAAGTTTGCCGAACTCGTTGGACAGAAGACCGAGGGCCGCGTGACCATAAATGTCGCCGGCGCCGAGACGCTCGGCAGCGACTCCGCCATGCTGACCAGCCTGCGCACCGGGGCGCTCGACTTCACCGCAAACAGCCAGGGGGCGACCTCGGCGATCGTGCCGGAACTCGCCGCTCTCGGCCTGCCTTTCCTGTTTGCCGACACTGCGGCGGCCATGCGCGTGCTCGCCGGTCCCGTCGGCGAGGATCTCAACAAGCGCTTCGAGGCCGTCGGTGTCGTTCCGCTCGATTGGTGGGACAACGGCATCCGCCACCTGACCAATTCCAAACGCAAGGTCGCCACGCCGGACGACCTCAAGGGCATGAAAATTCGCACGCCCGCCGATCCGATGACCATCGACATCTTCCATGCACTCGGGGCGAGCACGGAACAGATTGCTTTTGGCGAACTCTACATCGCCCTTCAACAGGGTGTCGTCGACGGGCAGGAGAACCCGCTTGCCAATATCGAAAGCTCCAAGCTGTTCGAGGTCAACCGTTTCATCAGCCTCACCGCGCACAAGTGGGAATCGACGCCATTCCTGATGTCCAAAATCGCCGAGGCGCGGCTCGGTGCCGATCTGGAGGCCGTTCGCGCCGCCGCGAAGGAGGCCGGGGACCTGCAGCGCAAGCTGTCGCTCGAGAAGTCGGCGCAGGTGCTGGAGGCCTTCAAGAAGAATTCGGCGGTTGAAGTGACGGAAGTCGATCGCGAGGCCTTCGTCAAGGCGACAGCAACCGTTGCGGAAAACTGGAAACAGAAGCCGTTCGGGGACTTCGTCAAGCAGATCGAAGCTGCCGCACGCGGCTGATGACAAAGCCAAGCCGGAGGCTTCCCATGTCTACTCTTTTGAGGTCCCTCGACATTCTGGCGCTTCTGACCGTGAAGTTCGCACGCTTCATGGTCATTGCCAGCGGCATCGCGCTGACCGTCGTCACAACGGCGAACGTCCTGGCCCGATACGCGCTCAGCAGCGGCGGCTTTTCCTTCGCACAGGAACTACCGATGCTGATCTTTCCCTGGTTCATCCTGTCAGGGATCGTGCTGGCCGCGCATATGGGCGGCCACATGGCCGTCGAGTGGCTCTACGACAAGCTGACCGGGACCGCCCGGCTTGGCGCCTTCGCCCTGGCAGGCGCGATCAGCGTCCTGTCGTTTGTGGTTCTCGCCTATCAGGCGGTCCTGGTGGCCGAAATTGCCAGCGTCGAAAGCAGCCCCGTGCTCGGTATCCCGAACAGCGTCGGCTACTACGCGCTGGCAATTGGTGCCCTGCTCGTCGCCCTGGTGACGATCGCTGCCACGGCCCGTGTCTTCCGGCGCGGTTGGGAGCACCGGATTGAACTCAAGTTAGAGGATGTGCCGCTATGACGCTCATCATGATCGCCGCCTTCTGCATCCTCATGGTTCTGGCAGTCCCTGTCGGGTACGCCCTGATAATCTCCGCCGGCATCGCGGTGCTGTTCAACGGTTATTTACCGCTCTCGATCGTGGCCCAGCAGATCTACGATCAGACCCAGTCCTTTCCCATGCTGGCGCTGCCGTTCTTTATGCTGGCGGGCACGCTGATGCTCGGCGGAGAACTCGGTCGGCAATTGCTCGAACTCGCCTCCAAGGCGATGCAGCGCTGGCGGGGCGGCCCCCTCTCGACCACCGTCGTTTCGTCCGTGGTGTTCGGTGGCGTCTCCGGATCGGCCGTCGCCAATGCCAGCGCCCTGGGGTCGGTGCTGATCCCCTGGCAGAAGAAGCACGGCTATCCGCCGGCGCTCTGTGCCGCCAACAATGCGACCTCCTCGGTCATCGACGTACTGATCCCGCCGTCGATCCCAATGATCCTCTACGCCCTGGTCAGCGGGGTCAGCGTCGGGGACCTGTTCATCGCCGGCATCCTGCCCGGACTGATAATGGCGGCGAGCTTCGTCCTCGTCTGCTGGTTCGTCTCGGTGCGCCGGAACTATCCCACGGAGAAGTCCCGCCTCGGCGGGCGGGAGCTGGCGACTCTCGCGACTAAGAGCTTCCCGGCCATTCTTCTGCCGATCCTGATCATCCTGCTCTTACGCTTCGGTTTCGCAACGCCGACAGAAGTCGCAGTGCTCTCTGTGGTTTACTCACTGCTTCTCAGTCTACTGTTCTACCGAGATCTCACATGGAAGCGCTTCTGCGAGAACGTCGTGGAAGCCGGTGTCGGGACTGGTGTGGTCATGCTCGTGATCATGGGGAGTGCGGCGGTCGGCTGGGTGCTGACGTTCGATCAGGCGCCGCAGCACATGGCCGACTGGGTTGCTAGCAATATCTCAAGCCCCATCGCCATCATCCTGATGATGAACATCATCATGCTGATCGTTGGCATGCCGCTCGACATGCCACCGGCGATTCTGTTGCTCGGCCCTATCTTCGTGCCGCTGGCTGATGCCATCGGCCTCGACCGTGTGCAACTTGGGCTGATGATGGTTATCAATCTTGGTATAGGTCTCTACACGCCTCCGATCGGAACCACGCTGTTCATCTCGTCGTCGATCGCCAAGTCTCCGCTTGGCGAAACAACGCGGGAACTCGTGCCGTTCTTCACGATGGCGATGCTTCTGTTGCTGGCTGTGAGTTTTATTCCGGCGTTGACCGTCTACTGACAGAGTATCTGGGGCGTTGTCTACAGTCGACGCCTCAGACGCTCCTCCTGTGCTTGTCCCGCCTGGCACTGGAAGCATCGTGCGCCGAGGCATCCGTGCAGCCTCGGCCCAAGGTTCGTGAAACCCCGCAGCGCACGTCGAGCATTTCTCTAACGAGCACTTCGTTCATGCGTCGGCGCGCTTCGCGCCGCCAGCCGGCGAGTTGCTCGATTGGATCCGGGCAAATTCTGCCACGGCCGTCAATGGCGCGGCGCCGTGCGACGACGACGGTGATGCTGACGACTCCGCTGAAGTCCAGGAAGGGAAGATCGACGAGGCAGCGGACCAATACTATGTGCAGGATACAGACTGTTCTAACCACGAAGAGCACGATGCCGACTTCGATCAGAGGGATGCAGCGTGAGCGCCGTCTCCCCGTCGAACGTGGCAGCACCAGCACCCACCCCTTATTTTTTGGGGGTGGAGTTTGCCACCAGTGCGGACGGTTTATCCGTCGACAGACCATCCTCCTTCATCGGCCGCCGGCGACCGGGGGATGGGCGATGATCAATGTCCGCGTTTCGAAACCGCTGGCAAAAGCAATCGTCGACCGGCGAGAGATCCAGCGGCATCTGGAATGTCTCACCCGGCAAATTACAGCGCGCGGGGGAAGGCAGACGACGACGGTGAAAGCCCTGAGCCGAGCGCGTCGCCGATCGGGTCGTCGTACTTGCCATCAGGAGCTCGTCGACCGCCTCACCTTCGAGCGTTGGGTCGAACTCGACATGATCCGCCGCAGGCTGGCGATGCAAGAGAGTGTCATCGGTGAACTGCAGCATCGCGACGAGCGACCTTTGCATTGTCCGGCGACATAGGCAGGCCCGGAAACGTAGCCACTGGTGCTGAACTTGCCCGGCTTCGATGTCGTCGGCGTGGCGGGTTTGGCCGCGTCTGTTCCTTCCCCGCTAGAGCCAGATATCGGGCCGTGCTGGACTGCCCTTCTTGTTCGCTGCGGTCTGAACCGGCGGCCGGGCGTTTCAAGGCCGCTGTCGCGCCGCGTGGCGGCCGACCCAGCCTCCCTGCGCGAGGGCAGGCTCGCCGTCTGCTCAGGTCAAAACCTGCTTGCCCGCAGACCGGCCCTGCTGGCTCAGCCGGATCGGACCTGTGAAGCCGCCCGTCCTTTGCCGGTTCTGGTCGTCCGCATCGAAGGGCAGACCGGCACGGGCCGGAACCGCTTCGGCAGCCAAGGAAGGAACAGCCATGGCCAAGCCAGCAACTTCAAACCGCTCCAACGCACGGATCTCGCAACTTCGCAAAGGAGCAACACTCGAAATGGTCCGTCTCACATGCCCCGATGCGGCCCAGGCGCTCAAGATCGCCGAAAGCTTCGGCACCACGGTTGTCGACAGCGAAGGCATCCGCAGCCTGCATGAGCGGCTGATCGTCGAAACCGCCGACAGCCTCTCCGAAGGCTTGGGCGAGCGGGCCATGCAGATCCATCTGCAGCGCATCGTCGGGGCCTTCGTCGGATCGGCGCATGGCGTCGGGCAGTTCTACTCGCGCGTCGTCACCGAGGCGCGCGACGCAACGGCCAAGGCATCCAACGATGCCCGCGACGAGGATCTCGACGGTCCGGTCGGCTATGACAGCGCCGCACAACGCAAGCGGGAATTCGCGGCTGACATGGGTATCCAGTCCCATCCGCTGCGCATGGCAGCCGAGGGCGCGGTGGCGGCTTACGAACAGGTCGTCGGCGAGAGCTGGAAACCATTCGACCGGCCGGTCGAAAACCCGGGCGCATCGCTCGACCGCAAAGCGGCCGAAGTTCAGATGGCTGCATTCGGATAACTCATTTGGCGGGGTCGCACCCCGCCTTCTTTTCCTGGTCCAAAGCCGGTGCTTACAGCGCCGGCTTTTCTCATGCCGAAAAGGAAAACTGGAGACGCGCCTATCGCGACCCGCCCCGCTCGGCGGTCCTGCAGGAGCCGGGCGCCCATGTAACGGCTTTGCCGTCCTCCACGCTGTTGCGGCCGTTCCGGTGCATGGCCACACCATCGGCCCCTGAGTTCGGACCTCCGTGACGGACCGCGATAGGCGCTATCCTAATGGAGAAAGAAGTCATGAGCAGGAAAACGGATTCCAACCGCGTCGACATCTATGCGCGGATCACCGATCGGATTGTCGAGGATCTCGAACAAGGCGTGCGTACTTGGATGAAGCCGTGGAGCGCCGCCAACACCAATGGTCGCATAAGCCGGCCGGTGCGCCACAACGGCGTTCCCTACTCGGGCATGAACGTGCTCCTCCTATGGTCGGAGCAGATGTCGCGCGGCTTCGCCTCGTCGATGTGGATGACCTTCAAGCAGGCGCTCGAACTGGGCGGGGCCGTGCGCAAGGGCGAGACCGGCTCGACCGTTGTCTTCGCCAGCCGTTTCACCAAGTCCGAAGCCGACGGAAACGGCAACGAAGTCGATCGGGAGATCCCGTTCCTGAAGGCGTATTCGGTGTTCAATGTGGAGCAGATCGAGGGTTTGCCCGATGGCTACTATGCGCCGCCGGCCAAGGTTCTTGATCCGATCGACCGGATCAAGAGTGCCGATCGCTTTTTCCGCAATGCCGGCGCAGTCATCCGGCACGGCGGCAATCAAGCCTACTATTCGCCGGTCATGGACTATATCCAGATGCCGCCCTTCGAGGCGTTTCGCGATGCTGCCGGGTACGCGGCCGTCCTCAGTCATGAGGCGACGCACTGGACAGCGGCAGCGCATCGCGTCGGACGTGACCTGTCCCGCTATGCCAAGGACCGGACGGAGCGCGCGCGGGAAGAACTTGTTGCCGAACTCGGCAGCTGCTTCCTGTGCGCTGACCTCGGTATCGCGCCGGAACTTGAGCCGCGGCCGGATCATGCATCGTATCTGCAGTCGTGGCTATCGGTGCTGGCCAACGATAAGCGAGCAATTTTCCAGGCGGCGGCCCATGCGCAGCAGGCAGTGAGCTTTCTGCATTCCTTACAGCCGGAAGCGGATTTGATGGCTGCGGCCTAATGCTCAAGCGCGGTCGTCACCACCGGTGGCGGCCGCGTGATCCGTATCACGCTGGTCCCCATCCAATTGTTGTTGGAGACCTTGTGCAATGTCAGCATCCAGCCTTCCCCAGATCGACGGTTTTGCGGTGTCGGGTTTGGGTTTACGGGACGGCTTGCGTTCGACGATGAACGGCTTGGTCTGCTGACGCATTGGTTCTCCAGGCTACGATTCGCGGGTGCAACGATATCGCACGAGGCGTCTTGGACAAGCCGGCCGATGTCTACGTGGAGCTCGTTTCCCCAATTGAAGCAGGCAACGACGGCGGTGCAAGTGAGGCAGGGCCTAGGCTACTATTCCTGACCGAGGGAAATGCGGCGGGACGCCACTGCCATATCCCTTCCCGTCGGAGTTGCCGGCAACCCATCTGCGAGCTCGATGAGGCATGTCTGACCGGAGACCGGCTGCGCCTCGATCGTTTTCCCGCAACGGCCACGACCACTTTTCTTACCCCCGTCGGCTGCGCCGCCATTCCTCTCCCACTAACAAAAGTGGCAGTTGCCGCCCTCCATTTCATTCCGGCCTTATCAGGTGCGGTCCGATCGTCACCGGTCTTTGCGACAGCCATCGAGACCGCGATGGGCGCGGCCCGAATACGAGAAAAGGAATACGACAATGGCAACCATCGGCACCTTCACCTCCACCGAAAACGGCTTCACTGGCTCCATCCGCACTCTCGCCCTCAACGTCAAAGCCCGCATCGCCCGCGTCGAGAACCCGTCCGACAAGGGCCCGCAGTTCCGCGTCTACGCCGGGAGCGTTGAACTAGGCGCCGCCTGGCAGAAGACCTCCGGTGAGGGCCGCGACTACCTCTCGGTTAAACTCGACGATCCGAGCTTCCCGGCTCCAATCTACGCAACACTCGCCGAAGTCGA
Organism: Neorhizobium sp. R1-B; assembly: GCF_004368875.1. Taxonomy (NCBI): domain Bacteria; kingdom Pseudomonadati; phylum Pseudomonadota; class Alphaproteobacteria; order Hyphomicrobiales; family Rhizobiaceae; genus Neorhizobium; species Neorhizobium sp. R1-B. The sequence continues at coordinate 43,590 of NZ_SOEM01000012.1, read as the reverse complement.
AGGCGAAGACGGCATCCAGCTCATCTGGTCCCGCCCGAACCGGGATTGATCAAGATCACGAGGCTCCGCCACCGGCGGAGCCTTTTCCCTTATCGGAATGGGGACGCGCGATTACCGCGCGTCGAACCTGGCGAGCATCTTGCGTAGTTGCGCGTTCTGCTCGATGAGCTTCTTTGCAAGCTGGCGCCGCAACGCATCGACCTCCACATCCAGGTTAGCCATTTCATCCGCGAAAGATTTCGGGCCGGCAGCGACGGCAGGGGCGACCTCGTCGGTTTGGGCGACGGAAACCACCGGCTCAACGATCGGCTTAATCTTCTTTTGGCGTGCCGGCGCTCGCTCGACCGGTGTTTCGGCAGCTCGGGTCGGCTTGGGAGCAGGCGGCTTCTCGTCAGGCTCTTGCGATGGGGGGAGCGCTGCCGGCTCCTCGTTTCTGGCTGGGGCCGCAGGAGCTTTCGCTACAACTGGTGTCGCCGTTTCGATGTCCGTCGAGTCAGTATCTGGGTCGCGCAGGTTTGCCTCGACTTGCGCCTCGGAGTCGGCCTCCGCGGAGCGGTCGGGCACCGCTGGTTCAATGTCCGGGTGTTCCTCTTCGAGGGAGGGTCTGTACTCGAGAGCAATGGTCTTCGGCGCGACTGCTGGGCTCTCGTCATGGCTATCTGGTTTCGGTTTACGTGACACCAGGTCAGCCACAAATCTCCATGGTGTTCTCATCGCATTTACCTTCAAAGCATGGCGGCGGGGATATTGCCGCGGTCATTCATTGTCACCAAAACCGCATTGATCTCGGGTCAATCATACGAAAGGTCGGCGGCGCCATCGCATGGAATAGGTGGCGCCGCTCAAAAAAAGCCGAAATCAGCCCTTGCCAAGGCGCTTGCGCAGATCTGCATTCTCTGCGCGCAGCTTTTCGGAGAGCTCCTTGCGAAGCTGCTTGTTCTCTTCCTCAAGCTTGATGAGGTCGGCGATATCGTCGATGACGTCAACAGAGGTAGCGACCGGAGCGGACGCAGCAGCTCCAACGCGGCGCGCGCGACTGGCGGCCGCCTTCGGTGTGGCAACCGGCTTTTCCGCCTTGACCGGAACCACTTTGGAGCCACGCTTGGCACGTGTTTTCTTGGCCGGCTTTTCTACCGGTGCAGAGGTAGCATCGACGGTGCTGGCCTTAGTGACAGCTTTCGGCGTCCGTGGCTTGCGCGTCTTCTTCTCAGCGGGGGCAGGGGCTGGCGTTTCTGTCGCGGCAGATGCTTCAATCGTGGTTTCGTCGGCCATCAGTGTTCTCCTCTGTTAGGCCGCCAAGCTTTTGATTCGCCGTTACTTAAAGTCAATGCGGAAAGCGGTGTTTCGCGTGCATTCGGCGTTTGCCAGGTCGCCATCTCTACCATGAGATCAAAGCCGGACCACGCATCGAGCGAGGTCCGGCTTTTTTGGGTGCCATACGGAGAGGAGGAAAAACCTGCTCAGTATCCGACGATGATGCCGACGGGATTGCCGTCGTCAAGGATGAGCGGTTCCCCCAATTTCGAATTGGCAGCAGAGCCGCCAACACGAAATCGGCTCCCCCACTCCCCGGCGCTGCCGGTCGCTTCAGCGCTCCTTGACATCGTCATTCCCTATCCGGCGCCGCTGATCGTCTTTCACATAGGAGATCAGACGATGACCTACGAACTCGAATGCCAGATCGAAGAACTTCGGGCCGAATTACGAAACGCTCTCGATCGTTGCGAGCGCCGCCTGATCTAAGCCGAGCTCGATCTCGCACAGGCCGAACTGACGGTCGCGATAGCGGAGCTGGACGGCCGCGTCGATGTCGAGCCACCGTTCTGAGGGGCGGCGTCAAACCGCGCCTTCATCACACGCTGTCGCAGATCTCCTGTCGATCCCATTTTATTGACATCAGTGGTGGTGCGTCCCGGGCGTCTGACTGCAACCTGATGACGCCAGAATTTTCCCCGCTTAACGCTCCTCGCGCATCAAGATTCAGTCGCCATCAGGTCCTCCGCTCCGCTTCAGCCCTGTGGGTGCAGCCCTCCTTTCCCGTCCGCTCTTCATCCCCGTAATGAACCGCAATCAAAAGGAGATCCATGATGCGACAGCTCGCAAAATTCCTCAGCGCCACCGGCCGCCGTCTTCGCACCCTTGGCAAGGTCGTCAGTCACTTTTTCCGCAAGGGCAAACTCGGTCTGAACATCGCCGGCGGCGTTGTCACGTAAACCCGCGTCGCTTCGTCATGATGTAAAGCCAGGTCCTCGCAGACGTGGCAAGAAGGTTGACGTGCTTGACGTCGTTCCGCAGAGCTCGGCGGACGTTCCCGCCGCTTTTTGACGACGCGATAAGCCTTGATGAAGAAATCAGGGTGCTGCGGGCGCAATTGGCGAGCAAGCTTCAGCTTCAGTACGCACAGCTGAAGGGGATGCTGGTGCGGTTCACCCGATTACCGCCATCGCGAAAGCCGCCGCGGGAAACCTCGAAATCAATAAATTCGACAGGGAGTTGCCGTCGTCGGGCGATAGCCACGCGCACGCTTCCTCTTGATGACCTCGAGGAACAGCCTGACGGCATCTTCTTCTTTGGGAAACGCATGAACCATGGATCGGCCGGACGCGCCTATTCGTCCCCATCGCCTGATCAGGCAGGGTTCCCCGAACAGCGTCTCCGAGATCGCCAAAGCATAAAACCGCGCCATATTTTCGCGGGATCGGTTCGTTCGACGTAGAGCTGGTAGGGCTGGGTGAGCATGCGGAGAAGATCGTCGAACGGAAGGAGAACGTCCAACGACAGTTTTGAATCGGTCTGTCGCGACCGATTCAAATTGGTGATGTTTTCCGGCGGGCACGCGTCTCAGACGGCCAATATCCGCGACGCTATGCTACGTGCCCGTCCAGCTTTTCCCTGCAGATCTGCTCGACCAGGTTTTGCAGTACCTGGATCCGTTCGATCAGCCAGCGGAGTTCTTCCTCGGTGATCTCGTAATGCGGTGAGTAGCGGGCATCGACATAAGCACGATCAAGCCGCTCGAAACAGCGGCGGGCGAACTTGGTATCGCGCGGCCATGCCTCGATCAGCCGCGGCTCGATCCGTTCTGCCGAAGACCGGAGGAACTTCAGCCGGTGCGATTTCGGGCTGTAGAGAGTGAGGACGAGGAGGACGCAGTGGTAAAGACGTTCAGTGGCTTGATGGAATTCGAATGCAGCGATCTTAGGGCGCTCTTTCTCGACCGCATATCGGCCTTGGTCGTAGAAGTCACTGGCGCTACCAAACCACTCTCCGAAATATCCTTCTGCCTCCTCCCTGGCTTCCTCCTCGCTAAGCGGTTTCGGCGCCACAAACGGATGACCTTCCTTCTCATAGAGCATGATGCCATCACGAATGATGTCGATGAAGAACGGCCGTCCCCGAGCCAGCTGGTCGTTCACCTCCTGGAGCGTGTGCACGATGACATTGACTGGCGTCTCGATCGTCTTCGTCACCAATAGCTCGCGCAAGAAGTGATCGGACACATCGTGCCAGAGCTCGTTTTCCTCGCCGACGCTGTGCATGTTGACGACGACGAGAATATCGTAGTCGGAGCGATAACCGCTCTTATGATCCTCCACCCAGCCGCCGCGGCTATACGAACCGAACAGGATGACCTTGAGGATCCGCCCGGCCTTCTGTTTTTCAGAAAGCTTTGACTGCTGCGCGGCGTCGAACTCCTCGAAGATGATCTTCAAGGCGCGCGAAAGCTCGCGCCGCTTGCGCTCAGGAAGATGGTTCAAGGCTTCGTTGTCAGTCACGCCACCGCTCGTATCCATTCGTCGTGCCGTATCCTTTTAAGAAAAGCACCGCTCGCAAACCAGTGCCTGACTGCCCGTCAATCATCATCCCCGGTTTGGTCCGTCAAGGATATACAACGGGAAGACCAGGCCCGCCAGCAGGTTGAAGATCGGGCGCCGCGCTGAGGATGCTGTGCAGAGGATGCTGCTTGGACCTGTCGCGCCACATCGGTCGAAGGCGTCGCGGTTCAGATTGCATCAAACCGTTCCTTGAACTCCGCATCGGCGTAATACCGCAGCTTGCTCGCGACGATCGGGCGTCGCGCTGCCAGAAACAGCAATTGGTTTTGCTCGGCCATGTTGCGGACCTCGTCTGGTGTCAGCAGAGGGCGGCCGGTGTGATGCTGGCTGAAGGACAGCCCCGACTGTTCGGAATCGAGTGCACGCGCTACCGTCTGGAAGACAACGGTTTCCTGTCCGAGCAGATCGGAGACAAGACGGGCGGTGTCGTGATCGTTGACACCAAACACCTGCAATATGCCGGCATTCGATAGGAAGGTGCCGGCTCGCTTGCCATAGGTGGCGCGCAGCTGATGGATGTCCTGCAGGATCGGCCAAAGCTGCACGCCGTATCCTGCCATCAGACCCATGGCGCGTTCGACGGGAGCGAGAAACCCGAGGCTCGCAAATTCATCGAGGAGATACAGAACCGGCTTTGCCTCAGTGACCGGTACGACCGAGGTTCTGGCCACCTCGATCAGGCTATGGGTGATCAGCAGGCGAAGCCATCTGGAATAGGCGGAAAGACGATCCGGTGGCAGGATGAGGAAGACGGTGGTATTGCGGCTCTTGAGATCGGCGAACCTAAAATCCGATTGGCTCAAGACCGAGATCATTCGAGGGCTGTCAAGAAAGTGGGTATGGCGTTGTGCCGCCGACAGAACACCTGCCGCCTCACGATCGGACTTGCCGAGATGACGGTTGGCGGCACGGGCAATCAGTCCACCGGCTTCGCTGCTTTGCTGCATCGTCGTCAACAGCGCAGCGAACGAGTCCGGCGGCAGCGTCAGATAGTGCCGCAAGGTGCCAAGATGCCGGCGGCCCAATTCCTCGTAACCGATGATCCTCAGGATCAAGCCGCCGATCAACGCTTTGGCTTCCTCGTTCCAATGCGCCTCGCCCGCCATGCCCGGTTCGTCAAAGACAAGCGCGTCCGCAAGCGTGCTCGCATCCTCGGCGATATCGACATCGGAGAGATCAAGCAGATCGAGCGGATTGAAGGCGGAAGATGTGTTGCCGGTAACGCCGAACGGATCGAGTACATGGACCGGGCCAAAGGCTTGCCGAGCACGTGCTGCGATCCTGGTATTCTCTCCCTTCGGATCAATGCAGATGACCGAGCGATCGGCGGTGAGAAGGTTTGGAATGATGGTGCCGACACCCTTGCCGGTCCTGGTCGGCGCGATGGTGAGAAGATGGGCAAAACCCAGATAGCGGATCAGCTTTTTTGACTTCGGATCCCGCCCAAGCAGAAGGCCGGTCTCAGCGCCCGTCAGCGATGAGATTTCCTTGTCGGTGGCGAAACGGGCCGAGCCGTGGGTTTGCTGGTCTATATTGCCTAAATGCAAGATCAGCGAATTGGTGAGGAGGCGGAAGGCGAGGATCAACAGGACGAGCGGCAGGAGCACGTTCATCGACTGCATCACCAGGCCGTCCTGTTCGAAGCCAAGCGCATTGAGCGCCGTGGCACCGCCAAAACCGAAGACGAGTGTTACGACGCCCAAGAGAGCCAAAGCGTTGAAGATCGGGCGGATCGCGGCAAAAGGGGCGACCGAAATCGCCGCCAGCGCCCAGACCGGATCACGCAGGGCGGCACGTATCATGTTCTTGAACGCGGCCCATGCCAAGGTGACCTGGTTCATGATCTTGACCTCTGTTCACGTGGGTTGCGATAGCAGCAAGGAGCAGCCGCCCGAATGACTGGTCAGCAACGATGCGCGGTATAGCCGCGCACCCTGTGTTCCTCATCAGGAGGGCAGGCTGATGTTGCCGAAGCTTGGGTCTTGGTCTGGCGTTTCGGCCAAGACCTGCTCTGGAAACCTCCACAGTTCGGCAAACAAAGCCTGATCGGCATCGCGGCTTAAAAAACCGGGCAGTTCACGCCGAAGCCATGATCCAAGCTGCCGACAAAATTCCTCGGATTGTCGGTTCTCGAGACGATCGAGCACAAAGGCGCCGAGCAGGATCTTGCGGCGGGTATCGGCGGCGCGTTCCTGCTTGGAAAGACGCGCCTGAAGCGTCTTCTTCTGGGCCTCGAGTTGAAGAAGTCGCTCTTCGATGGTTTTCCTTGTCATAGCCTCTCCTCCTTTCGGTTCCGGCTTTGCTCGACGCCGCTTGGGCAAGACCTGCCACGGCCCCGCAGTTTTCGCATCACTCGTGCGGGACTGCAGAACCAACGAGCACATCCGGCAATCAGGAATTGATTCCCAATCTGGTTGAAATGCAGCAAAAATCTCGTCATGCGGGAATATGATAAGCAGACTTGGTGCGGTTTTGATATCCGTAAAAGTTCGTAGATTTTGATGAAATCGCTGCTTTTGTTGATGGTTGGCGACGTCTCCGCTTGCTCGGTGGCGACGGCTTGCGCTAACGTGGCGGAAACGGGGAAGGGCGCACTTACGAGTTGCTATGCAACTCAGGCGCGCCGATCTCAGATCGGGACGAGGGCGAAGCCTTGGCGATCTATCATGCCAGCACGAAGCCGATCTCACGCAATGCCGGGCGCAGCGCGGTGGCAGCCGCTGCCTATCGCGCCGGTGAACGACTGGTCAACGAGCGCGACGGGCAGGTGCATGACTTCACCCGCAAACAGGGTGTCGAACATTCCGGCATCGTTCTGCCGACGGGCGTTGGTGCCGAGTGGGCGAGGGATCGTGCAGCTCTGTGGAATGCGGCAGAGCGCAGCGAGACACGCAAAGATGCCCGCGTCGCCAGAGAGTTCGAGATCGCGCTTCCTCATGAACTGACGCGAGAGCAGCGCCTTCGTCTGACGTGGGCCTTTGCACAGGAGCTTGCCAACCGGTTTGGGGCGGCGGTCGATTTTGCGATCCATAGCCCGCATGAACGAGCCGAACCGTCCAAGCTTGGCGACATTCGCAACCATCATGCGCATCTTTTGATGACCACGCGGCAGGTGACGGAATACGGGCTCGGGATTAAGACCCATCTGGAGCGGGAAAACAAATGGCTGCTGTCGAACAATCTGCCGACCTCGCAAATGCAGCTTCGGGATATTCGCCAGCTCTGGGAGCATCACGTCAACCGCCATCTGGCAATGGCCGGTTTGGATATTCGGGTCGACCATCGCTCCCATCAGGAGCGAGGATTGGAGATCGAGCCGACGCAGCATGTCGGCGTACATGCAAGCCAGATGGAGCGGCGGGAGCTGAGTGTGTCTCGAACCCGGCTCGACGCACATGCCGCGCGTCAAAACGCCGAATTATTTCGGCAAAAGCCGGACCAGGTTTTGTCGGTGATCACCTCCGAGAAAAGTGTGTTCGATCGCCACGATGTGGCGCGGACACTGCATCGCTACGTCGATGAGCCTGAGGCATTCCAGAACGCGTTTGCGGCGGTCATGGCATCGCCGGCCCTCGTTGAATTGCAGCCCGAACAGGCGGGCAAGCTTGCCCGCTATTCGACCCGGGAAATGATTTCGATCGAGCATGTCATGGCGATGAGCGCCAACAAGATGGCAGGCATCGATAGTCACTTCGTCGAACGCCGTCATGTGGATTGGGCGTTGAGGGCGACGGATGCGTCGATCAAGGCAAAAACCGAAAGCGGTGAAACCGGGGTGGAGGAAGGCGATCGGTCGCTTGATCCTGTGGGCTTGAGCGATGAACAGCGGATGGCGGTTCGCCACATCACCGGACCAGAGCAGATCGCAACGGTGATCGGCTTTGCAGGAGCGGGTAAGTCGACGATGCTGGCTGCTGCACGGCAGGCATGGGAGCGGCAAGGTTACCGTGTCCATGGCGCGGCTCTTGCCGGCAAGGCGGCCGAGGGGCTTGAGGCATCCTCGGGTATTCAGTCCCGCACCTTGGCGTCCATTGAATATGGATGGCAGGATGGTCGAGGAGAGTTGGGAAGGAGCGATATTCTCGTCATCGACGAGGCTGGCATGGTTGGAAGCCGGCAATTGGCAAGATTCATCTCAGAAGCCGAGACGAAGGGGACAAAACTCGTCCTCGTCGGCGACCACGAGCAGTTGCAGGCGATCGGGGCCGGCTCTCCACTTCGGGCGATTACCGAGCGCATTGGTGCCGTCGAACTTTCGGAAATCCGTCGCCAAAAGGCGAGCTGGCAGCGGCAGGCGTCGAGTGCGTTTGCAACGCACCGAACAGGCGAGGGGCTGAAGGCTTACAACAACCACGGTTCAATCAGCTTTGAGAAGGACCGGCAGACGGCAAGAGCAGCACTGGTGCGCGACTACGTCAATGACTACGAAGCCCGTTCCTCCGGCTCGCGCATAGCGCTTGCCCATCGACGTGTCGATGTCCGGATCATCAACACCGAGATCCGGGCTTTGCTTCAGGAGCGTGGTCGGTTGGCGGGTGGGAAACAGGCGCAGGCAATGCCTGGGCGTGAGGTGACTTATCAAACGACGGTGGGAGAGCGGAGTTTTGCTGCCGGCGATCGCATTGTACTCCTGGAAAACAATCGCGATCTTGGCGTCAGAAACGGCATGCTGGGGACGGTACTCTCCGTCGAGCCGAACGCAGTACAAGTGCGCCTCGACGGCCGGCAAGACCTTGCCCGGACCGTCTCCATACCGGTCAACAGTTACCAATCCTTTGATCATGGCTATGCGATCACGATCCACAAATCTCAGGGGACGACGGTTGATCGCAGCTTCGTCATGGGGTCGCGCACCATGGATCGTCATCTGGCCTATGTGGCGATGACCCGTCATCGCGACAGTGTGCGGCTTTATGCCGGGCAGGATGAACTGAAGGATATGAAGGTGCTGAGCGCCAGCATGAGCCGGTCGGGTGTGAAGGAGACCACTCTCGATTACACCAAAGCCTTTGCCAAGCGTCGTGGACTTGCCGAGGAGCTGGGTGTTCGCAGCGAGATTGTCGTTGTTCCTTCGTCCAGAATGGTTCAAAACCGGCTGACGGCTCGCTACGGTCCTGGTAACGAGCGTGCTCGCTCCCTGGCCGATCGGCAATCGGCAACGACCGCCGAGGCTCGCCAGAAAGCTCCGGCTGAAAAGGTCGAACCGCTTGTACCGGCGCTGACGAAATATTCGCGCAGCATCGAAACCATAGCCCGCGAAAACGCTCGCCCGACCTTCGAACGAGCGATGCACAGCGTACGGGACCTCGCTCGCAGCATTTATGCCGATCCCGATGGTGCAATGACGAAACTACGAGAAGCAATCGTGGAAAAGGGCCTCGACCAATGGGCTTTGACGAGGCTGATCACCGCGCAGCCCGAGCAGTTTGGAGACTTGCGTGGAAGAACCGGCATCTTTGGCGAGAACAGGGAGCGTCGGGAAGCAAGGAACCGGAGCAAGGCGTTCAGTAATCACATTGGCTCAGCCGTTCAGGCCTGGCAACGCCGGCTGGATGCTGAACGCCAATCCGAAACCTGGCTTCGCGACAAGCGTGATGTGATCGAGGTGCCGGGATTGAGTTCTCGTAGCGAGGCGATTCTGAATCAGCTTGATGCGCTCTCTCAGGCTGAGAAGCCAAGGTTCCTCGAACAGCTTTCCGGCACCTCTGAGGGGAGACTGGCGCTTGAAGAAGCGAAGAAGATCGTTCTCACGCTTGAGCAGCGGTTCGGTAGCGCCGACCTCCGAGATCTGAGAAATGACAGCCTGCGAATGGCACCGAAAGACTTGGCCAGGCTCGATCGCATCAAAGCTATCGCGGGCATTGCTGAACGCGCACGAAACGTCGAACTGTCGCGTCCGCAGCCGTCGCGCCAACTCGAGTTAAAGCAGGATCGGGATAGAGGGATCGAGTGGGAGAGGTAGCTGAGTAGCCTGTAAACGTCACTTTACAGGTGCCACGGAGGCAACATGTCGTTCATGGCGGCTGTGTCGAGCAAATAGGGAACATACCAGCCTTTACCGCGATATCAACTGTTCGACCGGACCCACGCGGCCCGCGAAACTACGGACCGCCAGCGGCGTTGTCGTCCCGTGACGATCGATCGGGAGGCAGACGCCGGCGCCGCTCCTCGTACGACTGGAAGGATCCGCGACACCAATGGCTGACAATCTTTCGAAATACCGTGCGAAGCGCGATTTCAAGAAGACCAGCGAACCGAGCGGTGAAGCACAGGTCAAGCCGTCAAACCGGCGTCGGTTCGTGATCCAGAAGCACGACGCCACACGGCTCCATTATGACCTGAGGCTTGAACTCGACGGCGTGTTCAAGTCCTGGGCGGTAACCAAGGGGCCATCGCTCGATCCTAGTGACAAGCGGCTCGCTGTCGAGGTCGAGGATCACCCGCTCGACTACGGCGACTTCGAAGGCACGATCCCCAAGGGCCAGTATGGCGGCGGCACGGTGATGTTGTGGGATCGCGGCTATTGGGAGCCGGAGGGTAGGAAATCACCCGAAGAGGCCCTGAAGAAGGGCGACTTCAAGTTCACGCTCCAGGGCAAGCGGCTGCATGGCAGTTTCGTCCTGGTGCGGATGCGCAACGATCGCGATGGCGGCAAGCGCACCAACTGGCTGCTGATCAAACATCATGACGATTATTCCGTCGAGGAGAACGGCGCGAAGATCCTGGAGGAGAACGCGACTTCCGTCGCCTCCGGCCGCAGCATCGAGCAGATCGCGGAAGGCAAGGGCCGCAAGCCACGACCGTTCATGATGGCGAATGCGGATGTAGAAGCGGATGCCGTCTGGGACAGCAAGCACGGTCTGGCGGCTGACGAGCGCAAGAAGAGATCGCGCAAGGATATCGCGACCTTTACGGCGGCTGACCTGCCGGACTTCATCGCGCCGCAGCTCTGCGAGACGCTTGCGCGGCCGCCGGCCGGCGACGACTGGCTGCATGAGATCAAGTTCGACGGTTATCGGATCCAGATGCGCGTCGCCCAGGGCAAGGTGACGCTGAAGACGCGCAAGGGTCTCGACTGGACCGCGAAATATCCAGAGATCGCCGATGCTGCATCCGAACTGCCAGATTGCATCATCGATGGCGAAATCTGCGCCCTCGACGACAATGGCGCACCCGATTTCGCCGCCCTCCAGGCCGCGCTCTCGGAAGGCAAGACCGGCAACCTTGTCTACTTCGCCTTCGACCTGCTCTTCGATGGCGGCGAGGACTTGCGGTCGATGCGCCTGGTCGAGCGGAAGAAGCGGCTCGAAGACTTCCTCGCTGCCGGAAGCGACGATCCGCGTATCCGCTACGTCGATCACTTCGAATCCGGCGGTGACGCGGTGCTGCGCTCCGCCTGCAAGCTGTCGCTCGAAGGCATCGTCTCCAAGCAGATGGATGCGCCCTACCAGTCGGGCCGCACCGATACCTGGGCAAAGTCGAAATGCCGCGCCGGCCACGAAGTGGTGATCGGTGGCTATGCCAGGACCAATGGCAAATTTCGCTCACTGCTGGCCGGCGTCCACCGCGGCGATCACTTTGTCTATGTCGGCCGGGTCGGCACGGGCTTCGGCGCCAAGAAAGTCGAGATGCTGCTTCCGAAACTGAAGGCGCTCGAGACGACAAGATCGCCCTTCACTGGTATCGGTGCTCCGAAGAAGCAGGCGGAAGTGGCCTGGGTGAAGCCCGAACTCGTCGCCGAAATCGAATTCGAAGGTTGGACGGCCGACGGCCTAGTTCGTCAGGCAGCCTTCAAGGGTCTGCGCGAAGACAAGCCGTCCGCGGAGGTCGAGACCGAAAGGCCGGCATCGCCCGCCAAAACCGACACGTCCGAGCCTGGGCCGTCTGCCAAGACCAGACCGCTGCGGCGCAAGGGCGCCAAGGCCGAGGTCATGGGCGTCCTCATCTCCAGCCCCGATAAGCCACTCTGGCCGGACGCCGGCGATGGCGAGCCGGTCACAAAGGAGGACCTTGCCCGCTATCATGAAGCCGTCGGCACCTGGCTCATCGATCATATCAAGGGCCGGCCCTGCTCGATCATTCGTGCGCCCGACGGCATTGGCGGTGAACAGTTCTTTCAGCGCCATGCGATGCCCGGCACGTCCAATCTGCTCGAACTGGTGAAAGTCTTCGGGGACAAGAAGCCCTACCTTCAGATCGATCGGATCGAAGGGCTCGCGGCGATCGCCCAAATAGGCGGAATCGAACTACATCCGTGGAACTGCGAACCCGGCAAGCCGGAAGTGCCCGGCCGTCTGGTGTTCGATCTCGATCCTGGTCCCGAGGTGCCGTTTGCGACAGTAGTCGCGGCCGCGCGGGAAATGCGTGACCGGCTCGACGAGCTCGGCCTCGTCAGTTTCTGCAAGACCACCGGCGGGAAGGGATTGCATGTCGTCACGCCATTCGCTGTGAATAAGCGTAAGCCTCTGTCATGGGCCGAGGCCAAGGAATTCGCGCATGATGTCTGCCTCCAAATGGCGCGCGATAATCCCGATCTTTATCTCATCAAGATGAGCAAGAGCCTCAGGGGCGGAAGGATCTTTCTCGATTATCTCCGCAACGATCGCATGGCGACCGCTGTGGCGCCGCTGTCGCCGCGCGCACGGCCCGGCGCCACAGTCTCGATGCCGCTCAACTGGACCCAGGTGAAGTCCGATCTCGACCCGAAGCGGTTCACCGTCCGCACCGTGCCGGCACTGCTTGCGAAAACCACTGCCTGGCAAGACTATTGTGACGGCGAGCGTCCGCTCGAACAGGCGATCAAGCGCCTTGGAAAATCCAGACGGGCCGCATGATCGCGACAAGGTGCTGGCTCGGACCGATGGACGAAGAAACGAACGACCGATCTGCCACCTCCGCCCGTGTGGGTGCGACGACCGACCTGCCGCATGACCGCATCACGCTCGCGCGGTTTCGGGAGGCTTTCCCGCGGGCGCGCTGGAGCGACAGGCTGAATGCCTGGTTCGTGCCGGGTCGCACTGCCCAGAAGCGCATCAGCCGCTGGCTGGCCGCGATGGAGGCGGAGGCCGATAGATTCGCCGATGAGAAGGGCAGGGACGCGTTCGCCTTCGATTCGATCGAAAGCCGCTATCTCGAGGCGACGCCCGCCACACTACAGATTCAGACGCCCTATTCACGTACGGTCGTCAACGAGATCCGGGAAATTCCGCACGCACGCTGGGACGCCGATCGCCGGCTATGGACCGTCCCTTACCGCTCGTTCGATGAACTCCGGAGGCGATGGCCCACGATCGAGGCGGCGGCCGAGCGCAGTGAGCCGGAAGCACGCCGGGCCCGGCGCGAAGCAATCAAGGGAACGCAAGAAGACGAGGCATCCAAGGCGAGGATGAGGGAACGTCGTCGGAAACGCTATCCCGTTCCTGCCGATGATGCTCCGCCCTCGGACCGCGCCATTGGGACGCATGTCGGCGTCGTCTTCTTCCTCGGCACCGACGGCGAGCTGGCCGATCCGGCGACAGTCACCGCGTTCTATTTCCCCGCCGCAAATAGCGATGAATATGTCTGGGCGTCGTGGCGATCGGGTTCGCTCGAAGAACTGGTGACGACCTGGCCTGCACGAACGCCGCCGAACGAGCACGAGCTCGAACGGGGCTGGTGGATACCTGATCTGGAGGAACTGCGGATCGCACGGCGCGACGCCAAGTCCAGGCGTCGTGCCAGAGAGCGCAAGGAGGCGAAGGATGCTCCCGGTGAGAGATCAGCAGACCACGCTTGAGGAGTTCCAAAGCCTGCCGCCGATTGCGCCGGGCGAACTGATCGGGCTTTGGAAAGGACACGGCATCGCGACCGGGCATCCATTCGACGGTGTGCTCGAAAATCTCGGCTGGTTCGGCAAACGGTTCAGGCCGGACATGCGCGCCGATGCCTTGCTATTTCGTTCCGGGGACCTGAGGCTGGTTGCCGTTGATCCGAAATGGATCCCGCTTCGGTTTGGCATTGCGTTTTCACGAGGGCGGCAGAATGTGCGTCGCGCGCAACCTGTTTTCCTATTTCCACCGCCGGCTGCGGGCGAAGGGTCCGGTCGCGTCCTTGCAGACGATGGTGTTTGGCGGCGTCGAGAGCGCGGCCATGGTCTATGACCACCAGCCGATCGTGGACCACTTCCGGCGGACGATGCGGAGAGGATCATGGGCGCCATGACGATCAAGGGCGACGAGCGGATCTATTTCTTCGAACTCCAGCGCGTCGACGGACCTTGAAATGTGCGCAGCCGGTCATCATCTATCGCTCACCACCCGTATCGATGATCGCCTTGCCGAGCAGCTTGTCTGCCGCGCGGTTGTCCGGGTCCGACAGGGCGCTCCCCGCAAGGGTCGAGCGCCCTGTTCTTTTGTCAGTCGGTTTTCCCAAATCTCGGTGGCGTTATACTGAGAACCATTTCCGTTCCTAAGGGTTCGCCACGTCAGGAGGTCCAAGCTATGAAGCCTGAACAATTCCTTGAACGCTGGAAATCGGAGCATATCGACAGCGGCACGCAGCAGAGCGACGCGTCGAGGCTGGTCGAGAATCTTCTCGCTGATGCGGAGAAGGAGGGCATCAGTCGCGACATGCTGGTGGAAGCGGCCGGCGGCGGGCTCGTCAACTATATCGTTGGCGCTATCAAAGAGGCGGTCGAGGAGGAGCTCTGGTAGCGGTCATTCGCGGCCGCCTCACCACCCCGCCTTTCAGCGGGTCGCCCGTTCGCTCATGTCAAACACCGCGGCATTGTCCTGAACCTCGCGAAGGCCCTTGTAGGAGGCGTGGCGCAGGCTGCCGTCATGGGTCCAGCCACGAAACTCGATCTCCGCGATCAAGGTCGGCTGGGCGAAGACGAGGTTTTTGCCCTTGAGCGGCACGGCCGGTTTGTTTGTCTTAAGCCGGTCGAGCGTCTTGCGCAAATACTCGGCATCCTTGGTGTTGAACCCCGTTCCGACCGAGCCGACGTAAACCCAGTCATGACCTTTGCGCCCGGCGAGAAGCAGGCTGCCAAGCCCGCCGCGGGCAGTCAGCGACTGCTCGTAGCCGACGATCATGAAGCTTTCGCTCTGGACGCATTTGATCTTCAGCCAGTCGCCGGTGCGGCCGGAGCGATAGGGCTGATCCCGGTGCTTGGCAATGATCCCTTCGAGCCCCATCGAGCAAGCCTTCTCGAGAAGTGCGGCGCCATCGCCATAGACTTCCTCGGACAACTGGATCACGCCGCTGGAACCGTCGAGAAAGTCCTCGAGCAGATGCCGGCGCACGGAGAGCTCAGTTCCGGTCAGGTTGCGACCGTCGAAATAAAGTAGGTCGAACGCGAAAAACACCGACTCCGTCGACGAGCGCTTGCCGCCGCGTCCGCCGAGCGAACGCTGCAGCGCCCCGAAATCTGAGCGTCCTTCCTCATCGAGCACGACGGCCTCGCCGTCCAGGATAGCCGTCCCGACACCGAGCTTGATGGCGGCCTCGGCGATTGCCGGGAAACGATGCGTCCAGTCGTGCCCGCCGCGAGTGATAATCCGCACCCCTTTCGGCTCGATATGAATGGCCAGGCGATAGCCGTCCCACTTCACCTCGAACGCCCAATCCGGGCCTTTCGGTGGGACCGGGTTCAGGAGCGCCAGGCAGGGCTCGATGCGCTCGGGCATCGGGTCGAACGGAAGATTGGGTTGTGCCGGATCGCGCGGCCGGGCCGGTTTGGACTTGGCAACGGAATCGTCCTGCAGCAAAGGTTTGGCACGACGGCTCATTTGGTCGCCCGTTTCTCAGCCGCGACTGACTTCCGCAAGGCGTCCATGATGTTGACGATATTGCTCGGCGGCGACGAAGGTGCAGTCTTGCCCTTGGCCTTCTGCGGCTTCAACGCCTTCTTCTTGGCTGCGATGATTTCGAGCAGGCGCTCCTGAACCGGGTCGGCGACCATTTTCGGGCTCCAATCCTTGGTCTGCTTTTTGATCAGCTGCTCGAAGAGCGGCATCATCTCAGAATCGGCCTTTTCATCGCCGATCGCCTCGAAATAGGTGTCTTCATCGCGAACTTCGTCTCCATAGCGCAACGTCCAGAGCACGATACCCTTGCCGCGTGGCTCGAGCATGACGGCACGTTCGCGTCGCGAGATCACCAGTCGGGATATGCCGACCATGTCCTGTGATTCCATCGCATCGCGGATGACAGAGAAGGCTTCCTGTCCGACCGGGTCGTTCGGCGAGAGATAATAGGGCGTGTCGAGCCAGATCCATTCGATGCTGTCGCGAGGCGCGAAGGTGGAGATGTCGATGGTCTTGGTGCTTTCGAGAGCGACGTTCTCCAACTCCTCGTCTTCGAGGATGACGTACTCATTCTCGCCACGCTGGTACCCCTTCACTTCGTCCTCTTCCCGGACCTCCCTGCCGGTCACGGAGTCGACATAGTGGCTGACGACGCGGTTCTGGGTCTGGCGATTGAGCGTGTGGAAGCGGACCTTCTCGCTCTCGGAGGTCGCCGGCATCATCTGCACCGGACAGGTGACCAGCGAGAGTTTAAGATAGCCTTTCCAATAGGGACGCAGGGCCATGGCGGTGACCTCCGATCAGCCGGCGCGCCGCGCCGGCGCCTGAGCCTGCTTTGCTTTCGCCGCGGGCTTGGCTGCCTTCTGGCGGGCGGCGCCGCGGTTGACATTGGCGGCAGTGCGCTTTGGTTTCGTCTCTTTCGCACCTATGCCGGCGCTCTCGCGCAGGGCCTGCAAGAGATCGCTGGGTTTGGAAGCGTCCGGCGCCTTCTTCTTCGGCAGCGCGCGGCCTTCGATCTTGGCTTTCACCAGTTCGGCCACGGCGGCCTCATAGCGGTCGTGGAAGGTACTGGCATCGAAACTGCCCTTCTTGGTGCCGATGATGTGCTCGGCGAGCTCGAGCATTTCCCCTTCGATCTTCATGTCCGGCATGTCGTCGAACGCCTTTTCCGATGAGCGCACCTCGTAGTCGAAGTTCAGCGTCGAGGCGATCAGGCCCTTGCCATGGGCGCGGATGAGCACGGTGCGCATCCGGCGAAACAGAACGGTTCGGGCGATGGCGGCCACGCCTTGTTTTCTCATGCCGTCGCGCAGCAGCAGGAAGGCGTCCCGGCCCATCTTGTCGGGCGCCAGGTAATAGGGCTTGTCGAAATAGGTGGTGTCGATCTGCGAGCAGGGAATGAAGGCGTCGATGGCAAGCGTCTTGTCACTTTCCGGAATGGCGGCCGCGACCTCGTCGGCTTCGAGCACGACATATTGGCCGTTTTCGACCTCGTAGCCTTTGACCTGATCCTCGCGCTCGACCGGATCACCGGTCTCGCTGTCGATGAACTCCCGCTTGACCCGATTGCCTGTCTTGCGATTGAGCGTATTGAAGGCGATGCGCTCCGAGGATGATGCGGCGGTATAAAGCGCCACCGGACAGGTCACTTCTCCGAACTTGATATAGCCCTTCCAATTCGCTCTTGGACCAACCATGACCCTGATACTCCCGACGCAACTCAAGCGATTCAAGCGAATCGGCGGCGAATCGTTCCGAGTCGAAACGAATCATTTTTCAATAACTTAGCTGCGATTGCGTGCTCGTTTTGCGAGTCTCGCCTAGAGTCCTGATTCGGGTGCATCTTTTCGGGGCACCGCGCGTTTTCTTGGAGGAACAACTTCAAGGGAGTCTCTGCGTGAGCAAGCGCGAACTTATCGATACCGGGACCGACAAACGCTATGTCCGTCGCGACAAGGAGGGCAAGTTCAAGGAGAGCGACGACGTCTCGCGATCGCTTTCGGCGGACGCCCGGCACGATGCCAAACATGAAGCCAAACCGGGCCAGGGTGACAAAGGCGATCGCAAGCATTGAGACCGCGTAAAGCCTGTTTGCTGGCCCTCGGCTACTATCTCGTGCCGTATTTATTCGCGCGCTCCTGGATGATCGCGCATCGCTCGATCAGTTGCTCAATCGGTTCGGAATCTCCAAGCAGAAGGCCGTCATCAACCATTTTTGCATAGTCCTCACTGAGCGCGCGAAGACCATCTCCGGACGGTGTCAGAACCAGATGACCGGTGACGGCGGCCGCATAGTCGATCGGTGACCGGTCGGCCGCCTTTTCCGCAAAGAACATGGATTTGTGTTTCGCCACCGCATCGGCGAGCTGCCGGTCAGCAAAAGCCTTGTCGGCAAAACCGGCATCGTCCAGCCGGACGACGTCATGCTAGCGGCGCGCGAACCGATCGCCGCGCAGGCGGTCCTGCAGGCAGAAGACGTGGATCGCGGTCGCCTTCTCCCAGAATGTCCGCTCGGCATGCATGACGCGTGGGCTTGCCTTCTGGAATTCAACACCATCGACATGACCCGCGGCGTCGCAACCCACATCCCGATGCTGGCCGGCTCACCGGTCGATCGTGCTCCCGAACTCAAGCATGTCGCTCGGTGCGACATAACCTGATCCGCTGCTCACGGCTTCGTAGTCGAGATAGAGCGCATCGCCCTCGATGCGGATGCCGGCGGGAAGGGATTGGCCGCGCACTGCCGCTGCGATGACCGGCTCCACGGACTCGGCCACCCAGACAGGAAGGCGCTTTCGCACTTCGCTGGTCCAGCGCTTCTCCTCGCTGCGGGTTTTCGGCAGTGCCTCGTCATTGTCACCGACAAGATCGGGAGCCAGAGCCCGTATGTCGTAAGTCAGATCGATGTCTTCCGAAAACCGTCGAATGGCGCCATAGGCTTTCGAGAGCGAGGTGCCGCCCTTGAACACCAGGTGCTCGCCAAGTTTTGACGAGTAGAGCGTCTCGAGGGTCCAGACGACCCAGACATCCTTTTCCGGCAGTTGAATGGGCCGTCCAGTGCGGGCGGCTGCGACAGCCAAGGCCTCACGCCTGTCGTCCTTTGACAGTGCCAGAAAACGGTCAGCCATGCGCAGCCCTGCCGACGCTTCTTGCGAGCCATGTCGGGAACTGCGGTGCTGCGGCCACCAACTCGCCAAACTCGGCCGGCGGGAGCTTTCGCTTGATCCTCGACAGTGCCTCCTCGGCCTTCTCGGGTCCAAGCCATGCAAGCGCCCGGACCGCCACGCCCCCCGGCCGGTCGGCCAGAGCCAGCTGCCAGCGAGGCACGTGCTTGAGCTCGACACTCTGTCTGCCAAGATTCATTGTCCGGCTGCGGCCGGATGTAAGGTAGACGGAACGGACCGGAACCTGTGTCGTCAATCCCAACGCATTTGCCGCCGCGGCGCCACTGGAAACGATGATCTCGCCGCGCTGCTGCGCCACTGCCCCCAGGGCCTGTTCGACCGTCGGCGGTCTGCTGCCAAAGTGACTTTTTACGGGCCGCATGTAGATGCCACGACCAGCCCGGACGAGCTCCCCGCGCTCGGTCAACCGCGAAAGGGCCTGATCGACCGCGGCACGATTCCCGAGATGCAAAAGGCTCTTTGCCGAAAGGGGAGAGCCTTCCGGCATTTGTTCGGCATAGCCCAGGATCTGAGACGTCAGGTTTTGCATAGCATTTCTCCTGTCAGAAATATATGCAAGTTTCTGACAGATTGCAATGAAAGGGCGGCTACCCCAGGCCACGTTCACTGTGCGGGTATCTGATGACCGGGACCGGTCAAAGGCGCGTCAAAATAGCATCGGTTGGGTAACCGGCTCGCCTGCTTTGGTGACGATCGTGGCGCCATAGGGCTCATGCGACGTCACGATGATTGCATCGTCGGGAAGCGGCCGGGCAAGCGCCTTCGCCTCGTCCCATGGTGCCCGCATCCAGACATCGGTCTCCTCCCTGGTCAGAAGCAGGACCGGCATCGCTTTCTCGTGGATCGGTTTGACGACATTGTTCGGGTCAGTGGTCAGGAAGCCATAGAGGTCGTCGGTCGTCGGGCCATCCTTCACCTTGCGCACGCTGGTCCATTGCGGAACATGGAGCCCGGCGAAGAACATCAATGGCTTGCTTTCGTCTCGGGCAAACCAGGCGTTCGGAGTTTTTCCACCTTCCTCCTTGCTCGCCGGATCCGGTTCGGCAAAGCTCGTGACCGGCACGAGGCAGCGATGCGCGACACCAAACCACCGCTTCCAATGTGGAAAGTTCAGCTTTCGGACATTGGTGGTCCCGCTATCGAGTTGCTCCCGGACGAGCTTTTCAAAATCGACCTCTTGCCCCTTGGCGCGCAGCTTTTCCGCCTTTTTCTCGGCTTCCTTTTCAAGCGCAAAACGAGGGGACGGCAGTCCCCAGCGCGCATGGACAAGCTGCTTTCTGCCATCGGCAGTATTGCGCACGATCGGCCCCGTCTCGTTGGGGTTCATCTGGTAGGCCGGCATCAAGTTGATCAGGCTCTCGGCATCCTGTGCCCACTTCGCCACCCAGTCCTTGTCTTCCATTCGGTAGAGATTACACATCGCAGCGTCAGGTCCGGTTGATGGTGCCGGCATCCTAGTCGACAGAAATGCTTCGCGCCAATGGCACGCCGGCAGCAAAATATCTCAGATATTTCTTCCGCCGGGCCAAAACAGCCGACGATATTGATTCCTCTCGCAAATCTGTCGGAAGTTCAAATAGGGCGGATAAAATTCCTATTTCGGGTTGCTTGACTCTTTTATGATGTCGGAACAGATAGTGAACATCTGTGTTTGAACGACATGATGTCGATCCTTAAACGCGACCTGAAAAGGATTCGTGAACGATGACTGCTGCCCGCGAATGGGTCATATCCCATCTACGCGAGCGTATCGCCTCGCTTGAGAGCGCCACGGTGAGGAAACGCGGCTGTCTTGCCTTCGGGGTCGCCGAGATCGACGCCGCACTTCCGGGCGGGGGCCTCGCCTATGGTGCTCTGCACGAGTTTGCCGGCGGCGGGTCGGGGACCGTCGATGGCGCAGCCGCGGCTCTTTGCGTCGCGGGTATTGCGGCACGCACGAAGGGTCAGATCCTCTGGTGCATGACGCGTCCCGACCTGTTTTTCCCCGCACTTGCACAGGCGGGTCTCAATCCCGATCGCGTGGTCTTCGCCGAAGCCGACCGCGAAGAAGATGTGCTGGCGACGATGGAGGAAGGCTTAAGCTTCGGCGGCCTGGGCGCTGTCGTCGGTGAAGTCGTCCGGCTTCCGATGACCGCATCGCGGCGGCTGCAGCTCGTCGCGGAAAAAACAGGGACGATGGGGCTGGTCGTGCGGCGGTGGCGGCGGCAGACCGAGGCTTCGGATTTCGGGCAGCCGACGGCATCGACAACGCGGTGGCGGGTCAGCGTTTTGCCGTCGGAGGAGCTTCCGGTCCCGGGCGTCGGCCGCCCTCGCTGGCTTCTGGAGCTGATGCGTGTGAAAGCAGGTGAGTGCGCGGAGTTTATCGTAGGAGCGTGCGATGCCACGGGTCGTATCCATCTATTTCCCGGATCTCGTGATCGAGAGGATCAGACGCGCCGATGGGACGGGAGAACTGTCGCCTGAACGGCCACTCGTCGTCGTCGAAAAGAGCGGATCCAAGCGCTGGCTTGCCGCCGTCGATGCCAAGGCGAGATCGGCTGGGCTGCATGTCGGCATGCCGGCGGCCAAGGCGCAGGCAATCGTCCAGGGCCTGCAGGTGGTAGAGGCAGATCCCATCGCCGACGTTGCGGCACTCGAGCGCCTGACGCTTTGGGCGCTAACGCAATATTCGCCGATCGTTGCCATGGATGCACCTGACGGGATCGTCATGGACACAGAAGGCGCCGATCATCTCCAGGGCGGAGAGGAACTCATGCTATCTGGCATCGTCAATCGGTTCCGCGCCCGCGGTCTCACGGCGCGAGTTGCGATCGCGGACAGCTGGGGTGCAGCGCATGCGCTTGCGCGGGCAAGCGGTCGTGAAACGGTTGTCGCGCCGTGCGGTGAGACGTCACGCTTTGTCGAGAAGCTGCCGCTTTCTTCATTGCGGCTCTCGCCTGAAACCGTGATCAGCCTGCGGACGCTCGGGTTTCGGACGATCGGGGAATTGGCGGCGACGCCGCGCGCGCCGCTCGCCCTTCGCTTCGGTCCTGAAATAGGCCGTCGTCTCGATCAGATGTATGGACGGCTGCCGGAGCCGATCGATCCAATCCGACCGATGGATGTCGTCGAAGTCAGCCGTGCTTTCGCCGAGCCGATCGGCGCACCCGAAACGATCGCGAAATATGTCTCACGCCTGGTCGGAGAGCTCTGCGACGCGCTTGAGAAGAAGGCTCTTGGCGTTCGCCGATCCGATCTCATCGTTCACAAGGTCGACAACACCATGCAGGCAATCCGCGCGGGCACGGCAAAGCCCGCCCGCGACGTCGCCTGGCTGACGAAGCTGTTCAAGGATCGGATCGAAAAGATCGAGCCGGGCTTCGGCATTGAAAAGCTGTCGCTCGTCGCCGTCATCGCCGAGCCGCTTACAGAGACACAGAAAACCTCCTCGCTCATCGAGGAGGAGGTCGTCGATATCACGCCGCTGATCGATGTGATCGGCAACCGCGGCCAGCGCGTCTACCGTGTCGCGCCGGTCGCAAGCGACGTACCTGAACGCAGCGTCACACGGATTGCCGCCGCAGCCGAGGAGGTCGGTGCGTCCTGGACCTTACATTGGCCACGGCCGGTGCGGCTTCTTGCCCGTCCAGACCCGATCGAGGTGATCGCACTGCTGCCGGACCATCCGCCCGTTTCGATCACCTGGCGCGGCAAGCGCCGGCGCGTGAAACGTGCCGACGGCCCGGAGCGGATTTTTGGCGAGTGGTGGACGCGAAGTTCCGAGTTCGACGCGGTGCGCGACTACTTTGTCATCGAGGATGACGCCGGCGAGCGCTTCTGGATTTTTCGGAGTGGGGACGGTCTCGACACGGCGACGGGGTCGCAGAAATGGTTTCTGCACGGGATCTTCGCATGAATTACGCCGAGCTCCAGGTCACGACCCATTTTTCGTTCCTGCGCGGCGCTTCGTCGGCCGAGGAACTGTTTGCGACGGCAAAACTGCTCGGCATCAAGGCGCTCGGCATCGTCGATCGCAATTCGCTCGCCGGCATTGTTCGCGCGCTCGAAGCCTCTCGTGCTACGGGTCTTCGTCTGGTCGTCGGCTGCCGTCTCGATTTACAGGATGGCATGTCGATCCTCGTCTATCCTACGGATCGCACCGCCTACGCGCGGATGACGCGGCTCTTGACGCTGGGCAAGGCCAGGGGCGGCAAGGCGAATTGCATTCTCACGCTCGATGATGTCGGACACTATTGCGAGGGCCTCATTGGCGTGCTCGTTCCCGACTTTGCGGATGAGACGTGTGCCGTGCAGCTCAGAAAGATGGCTGGGATCTTTGGCGATCGTGCCTACATTGCGCTATCGCTCCGGCGACGACCCAACGACCAGATGCGGCTGCATGAGCTGTCGAACATGGCCGCGCGCTTCAAGGTCAGGACGGTCGTCACCAATGACGTGCTATTCCATGAGCCGTCTCGCCGTCAGCTCCAGGATGTCGTCACCTGCATTCGCACCGGCACGACGATCGACGACGTCGGGTTCGAACGCGAACGGCACGCCGACCGCTACCTGAAGCCGCCAGAGGAAATGGCACGCCTGTTTCCGCGCTATCCAGAGGCGCTTGCCCGGACGATGGAGATCGTTGACCGTTGCAAGTTCTCGCTCGAGGAACTGACCTATCAATACCCTGAGGAGGCGATCGTGCCGGGCAAGGACGCTCAGCAGTCCCTCGAGCATTATGTCTGGGAATGCGTGCCGCAGCGCTATCCAGAGGGATTGCCTGAGAAAGTCCGGAAGACCGTGCTGCACGAACTCGATCTCATCCGCACCATGAAATATGCGCCCTACTTCCTGACCGTGTTTTCCATTGTTCGTTATGCGCGGTCGCAAGGCATTCTCTGCCAGGGGAGGGGCTCGGCCGCAAACTCCGCCGTCTGTTATATCCTCGGCATCACCTCGATCGATCCTGAAACGAACGACCTCCTGTTCGAGCGCTTCGTTAGCCAGGAGCGGGACGAGCCGCCCGATATCGATGTCGACTTCGAGCACGAGCGGCGCGAGGAAGTCATCCAATGGATCTATAGGACCTATACGCATCAAAAAGCCGCGCTTTGCGCGACCGTGACGCGCTACCGCGCCAAGGGCGCGATCCGTGACGTCGGCAAGGCACTCGGATTGCCGGAAGACATGATCAAGGCGCTGTCGTCGGGCATGTGGTCCTGGTCGGCCGAGATGGTCGGCGAACGAAATCTGCGTGAACTCAACCTTAATCCGAAGGATCGCCGGCTCGTTCTCACGTTGAAGCTCGCCCAGCAATTGATGGGGGCACCGCGGCACCTCGGCCAGCATCCGGGTGGCTTTGTACTGACCCACGATCGTCTCGATGACCTCGTTCCGATCGAGCCGGCAAGCATGGCCGACAGGCAGGTGATCGAGTGGGACAAGGACGACGTCGAAGCGTTGAAATTCATGAAGGTAGATGTGCTGGCACTCGGGATGCTCACCTGCATGTCGAAGGCTTTCGCTCTGATCAAAGAGCACAAGAGTGACGATCTAGACTTGGCAAACATCAGACAGGAGGATCCGGCAACCTACGCGATGATCCGCAAGGCGGACACGCTCGGCACGTTTCAGATCGAGAGTCGGGCGCAGATGGCGATGCTGCCCCGGTTGAAGCCGCGCACCTACTACGATTTGGTCATTCAGGTGGCGATCGTCCGGCCGGGACCGATCCAGGGCGATATGGTCCATCCCTATTTGCGCCGGCGCGAGGGCAAGGAACCGGTCGAATATCCGACGCCCGAACTTGAAGCCGTGCTTGGCAAGACTCTCGGTGTGCCGTTGTTTCAGGAGTCCGCCATGCGGGTGGCGATGGTCTGTGCCGGGTTTACAGGTGGCGAGGCCGATCAGCTGCGCAAGTCGATGGCAACCTTCAAGTTCACCGGCGGCGTGTCGAAGTTCAAGGATAAGCTGGTCTCTGGCATGATCAGGAACGGTTATTCACCGGAGTTCGCGGAAAAGACGTTTTCGCAACTCGAGGGCTTCGGATCCTACGGCTTTCCGGAAAGCCATGCCGCCAGCTTTGCCCTTATCGCCTATGCCTCCAGCTATGTGAAATGCCACTACCCCGACGCCTTCTGCGCGGCCCTGATCAACAGCCAGCCTATGGGGTTCTACGCGGTCGCCCAGATCGTCGGCGACGCCCGAAAACACGGTGTGGAAATCCGGCCGGTCTGCGTCAACCGCTCACGGTGGGACTGCACGCTCGAGGCCATCGATGGAACCGATCGCCACGCGGTGCGGCTCGGCATGCGTCTGGTCCGCGGGCTTTCCGCCATCGACGCCGCGAAGATCGTTGCCGCGCGCATGGATCAGGCTTTCGAAAGTGTCGACGACATGTGGCGTCGCTCCGCGGTTCCAGCAGCAACCCTGGTCGACCTTGCCGAGGCCGACGCCTTTTTGCCGTCTCTGAATCTGCCGCGGCGCGACGCGCTCTGGGCGATTAAAGCGCTCCGCGACGAACCGTTGCCGCTCTTCTCCGCTGCGGCCGAGCGCGAGCAGAGGGCGATCGCCGAACAGCAGGAGCCGGAGGTGGAGCTCCGGCAGATGACCGAGGGGCACAACGTGATCCAGGACTATAGCCACACCGGTCTGACGCTGCGCCAGCATCCGATCGCCTTCCTACGCAAGGATCTTTCCGCCCGCGGCATCGTCACCTGCGAAGAAGCGATGTACGCGCGTGACGGCCGCTGGCTGATGACGGCAGGCCTCGTCCTTGTTCGACAAAAACCGGGGTCCGCGAAGGGCGTCATGTTCCTGACCATCGAGGACGAGACCGGGCCGGCCAATGTCGTGGTCTGGCCGAAGCTATTCGAGCGGCGTCGGCGGATCGTGCTCGGATCGAGCATGATGGCGATCAACGGCCGGATCCAGAGGGAAGGCGAGGTGGTCCATCTCATCGCCCAGCAGCTCTTCGATCTCTCGGGCGATCTTTCCGGGCTTGCTGATCGTGACGAAGCGTTCAAGCTCCCGACCGGCCGCGGCGACGAGTTCGCCCATGGCTCGCCAGGCGGTGCGGATTCACGTGAGCGCGCCGTGAAGACGCGCGATATCTACATTCCCGACCTGCATATCGATACGCTCAAGGTGAAGGCCAGGAATTTTCATTAGCTTTGCTGCCGACTAAAGGTAGCCTCTGTGGGACCGTAAGTTCGATTCCGGTCACGAACAAAGTGGACTCCTCCGTGCGTTTGCACGCAGAGACGGCAGGTCGTACGCCTTGCATTGGAGCAAGCCCAAGCCGCCGCCGCGGGTTACATCAAAACAGAGGGGCAAACTCCGGCAGCATTTTATTGTAATGCTCACGAGCTTCGTTCAGTGCTTCGGTCGGCGCTGATATATAAGGCCACAGCAGTCTCTCCGACACTGGTCCCCAGCCGCCTATCGCCGCCATCATCTTGTCCAGTGCGATGTTGGAAAGACCGTGCGAGCTGATCAGCGGAATGATCCACTGCTGCATGAAGCTGACGATCCGTTTTTCGAGCTCAGTTGCACGTTCCGGGTCTTCTTCGGCAAGCTGCCAATGCAGCAATGCCCCTCTTGGACTGAGGCAGGCAACGTTGGAATAGGCGCCATCCGCGCCGCGCGGGCGGCCGAACGCCACGGTGTGGCCCGGCACGAACACGGAAAAGTCGGGTAGGAGCGCCCGGCGTTCGCGGTACCAGGCCTCGTCGCCGCCGGCCAGCTTGGTGCCGACCAGGTTCGGCATGCGTTTTCTCAAGTTCGCGATCTCGTCGAGCGTCAGCTTTCGCTTCGCGTGGGGCGGATTGTAGAGGATAAGCGGTACTCCAGCCGCAGCGTCCTGCATACCGTCCGCGAAATGGACTATCTCGGGATCGGAAGGTGTCCACCAATCGGGAAGAATAAATTGCACGCCGCTCGGTGCGAGCGGGGTAAGCCGTCGCAGGCGATCCCTCGCAATTCTCGGATTGGTGTGGCTGACGCCGACCTGGAAAGGGCAGCCAGCGCCTCTCGCTCCCTCCGCGACGATCGTGACGATCTTCTCGTACTCTGCCTCGGTCTGATTGTGGAACTCGCCTGCCGTGCCGTTGCTGTAGATGCCGTCGAGCCCGGAGGCGCAGAGTATTGCTATCTCTTCGCGAAGCGCTCCGAAATCGATTTCGCCCCGGCCATCGACCGGCAGCAGGACCGTTCCCCAGATCCCCTTCGGCAGGATACCGTTCGTCATTTCCATACCGAAAAGCCGCCATCGACGACAAGGTTGTGGCCGTGCACGTAATCTGATCCCGCCGAGGCGAGGAATAGGACCGCGCCCGTCAGGTCGTCAGGCTCGCGGCCCATGCGGCCGAGGGGCGTGAGATCCCGATAGCCGGCGACAAATTTCGCGTGTTGGCCGCGCTCGAACCCGCCTGGCGAGATCGCGTTGACGTTGACCCCCATCGGACCGAGATAGCCTGCGAGGTCACGCGTCATGGCGATGATCCCGCCCTTGGCCGCCGCATAGTCCACCGGCTGTCCCAGCATGTCCGTATCTTCATACACTCGACGATCCCGGCCGACGATGCCGGCGATCGAGCCAAGATTGATAATTTTTCCCCGTCCCCGATCGACCATCGGCTCGGCGAAGACCTGGCAGCAGAGCAGCGGGCCGAGCAGGTTCGATTCCAGCATCGTGCGCATATCCTTCGGATCGCGTTCGAACAGGCGCGCGATGGAGCTGCCGGAGCCGCCGCCGGCATTGTTGACCAGGATGTCGAGGCTGCCGCGCCACGACAGCAGCCTGTCCCGCGCCGATTCAATTGACGCGGGGTGGCTGTGATCTATCTCCAGTGCCAGGCTCTCGCCTCCGTACCTGCTCGCGAGACGTTCCGCTGCCTTCTCGGCGCGGGCAAGGCTGCGGGAGGATATGGCAACAGAGGCTCCCGCAGCAGCAAGAATACCCGACGCCGCCCATCCAAGGTTGCTGCTGCCGCCTGTCACCAGGGCGGTGCGGCCGGAGAGGTCAAAGAGCCGTTCGACGTCCTCATGCATTGGCGGCCCGCCAGGAAAGGAGGGGCTGAAGGGATTCCTCCAGCCGTGCCCGGTCTGCGTCGTGGAGCTTGCGGAACGGCCGCCGCGATGGGCCGATAGGCACGCCCATAACGTCAAGGGCCGCCTTCGATCCGGGCATAACACCGACCGCTATCAGGACGTCGATGATGTCGTTGGCCACACGCTGCAGCGTACGGGCATCCTCGATCTGGCCCGCCAGAACATGGGCCTGCAGCGCCACAAACAGATCGCCCATGAAATTGTAGGTCGTGCCGATCGCTCCCCGCGCACCGCTCGCAAGGCCGGCAAGACACATTTCGTCATAGCCGTTGTAGATCAGCGCGTCCGGGTTCGTCTGGCGCAGCCTTTCCAGCTGAAACATATCGCTCGACGTGTGCTTGATTCCGATGATGTTGCCATGGCCGAGCAGGTTGGACAGTTCCTCGGTGGAAAATCCCGCGGTGCGGGCCGGGAAGTTGTAGATGATCAGCGGCAGGGCCGAGGCATCGGCCAGTGCCCGGTAGTGCTCCATTACCTCTTCGCGGGAAAAGCCGTAGTAATAAGGGGTAATGGCAGAAACTGCGTTATAGCCGTTCGTGTTTGCCACCCTGGCGAGCTCGATTGTATCGGCTGTGGCGATCGCCCCAACATGGGCGATCAGCGCTAGGCGACCGGCCGCGGCATCGGCCGTCCATTCGAGCGCATTTGAACGCTCCTGCAGCGATTGCAGCATAGCCTCGCCCGAGCTACCACCGACGTAGGTCCCCTGGATCTTCTGCCGCACCTGAAAGTCCACGAAAGGACCGATCGCGGCGCGATCTATTGTTTCGTCATCCTTGAAGGGTGTGAGCAGGGCGGAAAAGATGCCTTCGAGATTGGTCATTGTGCACCATTTGGATTGATTGAAATCGGGCGAGCGCAGGGCGTCAACCCATGACGAGGCTCGGGACGAACGTGACGAGTGCGGGGAAGAAGGTGATGAGCGCCAGCACCACGAGCAGCGGTATCAGGAACGGGATGATACCGACCGCCAAGCTGCCGAATGGAATGTTTGCGACCTTCGAGACCACGAAGAGCGCGACGCCCATGGGCGGCGTTAGGATGCCGATCATCAGGTTCATCACCACCAGTACGCCGAAATGGACGGGGTCGATGCCGTAGCTGACGGCAGCCGGCACCAGGACCGGCACAATGAGCAGCAGGATCGCGAGCGCCTCAATGAAGGTCCCCAACGCCAGCAGCATGAGGTTGACGATGATGAGGAAGGTGAGCGGGCTATCGGAGAAATCGAGAAAGAAGGCCGCCACCTGCTGCGGCACCTGGTGGCGGGCGATCACATAGCCGAACAGGGAAACACCCATCATCAGCAGGCCGACCGCCGCGGTGTGATTGACAGTTTCGCGCAGCACCACGACGAGCTTCGACCAGGTCAGTTCGCGATAAACAACCGTACCAAGGAACAGTGCATAAATAGCCGCGACCACGGCCGCTTCGGTCGGCGAGAAGATGCCGACGAAAATGCCGCCAATGATGATGATGGGCGTCATCAGCGGAACGATTGCTGAAAGGAAGCTCCGCCCCATCTGCCGAACCGTCGCCTTCTGCTCCCGAGGATAGTTGCGCAGGCGGGCCAGTATGTAGACCATGATCATCAGTGCCGCGGTGCACATCAAGCCAGGCACAATTCCACCCAGAAAAAGTCCGCCGATCGAGGTATTAGCGATGACGCCATAGACGACGAGCGGGATGGACGGCGGCACGAGCGGACCGATGATGGCGGAAGCCGCCGTGATCGATCCGGCAAATCTCTGGTCGTAACCGGCATTGCGCATAGCCCGAATTTCCAGCTGGCCAAGACCGGCTGCATCGGCGACTGCCGAGCCGGACATGCCGGAAAACATCAGGCTCGCCAGGATGTTCACATGCGCCAGACCACCGGCGACGTGTCCGACCAGCGCCTTGGCGAAGCCAAAGATGCGGTCAGTTACCCCTGATGTATTCATCAACTGCGCCGTCAGGATAAAGAAGGGGATGGCCAGTAGCGGAAAGCTGTTGAGGCCGGCAACCATGCGCTGGGCCGCGAAGTTCAACCCCTGCCCATCGTAAAGCATGAAGGCAAGCGACGCCACGATCAGCGTGAAGCCAACTGGCATGCCGGCTAAGAGAAGGGCGAACCAGCCGCCGAAAAGGGAGACCATTACAGATACCTTTCATTTGCCGGAGGCAAATCGTCATCGGCGATCTTGTGGGGTGTCGTCAGCACGATGACGTCGCCGATGATGACCGCGACCATACGGATCGCCATCAGTGCGGCTCCCACTGGCAGCGCGCCGTACAGGAGGGATTCCTGAACGCCGACGGCAACCGACATCACCCGATGAGCCCGCAACGTGCCGAAAAAGCCATACCAGCAGAGGAACAGCAGGGCTGCGACGATCGCAGTGTTCAGTACGATCGACAGGATCAGCCGGGGGCGTGGAGGCAGCAGCGTGGTAAAGACGTCCATGGCGATGTGCGAGCGATTGCGGACGCATTCTGCCGAACCAATGGCGACAAGCCACACGAACAGGTAGCGCGCGGCTTCCTCCGTCCAGAAAAGCGGATCGCGGAAGATGAAACGGGTGACGATCTGTAGCGCGATTGAACCGAAAACCAGCACCAGCAGGATTGCGCCGATAGACTCTTCAAAACGGGCAAGGCTATGGGGAACGGGCGAGGTTTGCCCGGGCGTTAGCTTGGACATTGGGAATCTCCGCCGGTCGTCCCCGGGCGCCTCATTCGCCCCGGGGAACGGGCATTTCTACTTGGCCAGACCTGCCAGCGACTGCACGGTGCCGGCGCCGAACTTGCCGTCTAGTTCGTCATAAACGGGTTTCATCGCAGCCCTGAAGGCTTCGAGGTCAGGCTTGACGACGGTCGCTCCGTTTTTCTCGAACTGGGCGAGGAGGGCGGTCTCCTTGTCCGTGACGATCTTGTTGTTGACGTCGCCGCCAGCCTTGAAGGCGTCGGTGACGATTTGCTTGTCAGCGTCACTGAGTTCTTCCCATGTCTCCTCGGACATCAGGATGAGTTGATCCTGCACGAGGTGATTGGTCAGGGAGATGTGCGACTGCACCTCCATGAACTTCATCGCGTCGATGATGGGAAGGGGGTTTTCCTGGCCGTCAACCTGATTGGTCTGCAGCGCCAGATACACCTCGGCGAAGGCGACTGGAGTGGGGCTTGCCCCCATGGCTTTGGCCCAAGCAAGCAGCGGCGCGGAGTTCGGGACGCGCAACTTCATGCCCTTCAGGTCTTCAACCTTGGAGATTGGCTTTTTAGAGGTCGTCTGGCGGGTGCCAAAATACCACGAGTCGATCGTGTGCCACTTGTTGTTCGTCTTCATTTCCTCAAGCACGGCCTTGCCCCAGTCGGAGGCCAGAATGGCTTGCAGGTGACTGAAGTCTTTTACAACATAGGCGGCGCTGGCAACGCCCGCACGAGCGACCCAAGGATCCATGCCACCGAAGGGATTGAGCGTGAAGTCGAGCTCGCCGAGTGTGACCTGCTCCATCATTTCCGTGAAACTGCCGAGTTGGGAATTTGGGAAGACTTCCACCTTCAGCTTGCCGCCGGTCTTCTCCTCGATCTGCTTGGCAGCCGCCATGACTCCTTGATACTGTGGGTCGCCGGCGGTGCCTTGCATGCCAAGCTTCAGGACACGGCTCTCCTGGGCCGTAGCTGCGCCGGCCACCAATAGACCTGCCATTGCTATGCACGAAAATGTCAGTCTCATTCTTTTCCTCCTCCTCAGGTATCCAAGTTAATTTGCTGGTTTGAACTTCCTCTGAGCGTTCTCTAAGTGTACCTTCATGGCGTGCGCGGCCGCATTGGGATCGCGAGCCTCAATGGCGTGGAATATCGCCGCGTGGCCCTCGTAGCTGCGCTTGTTCGATACATCAGGGTCGGACGGGAGACGTCGCTGGTTGATCAGCCAATCGACCAGTGCGTCATGCATCGCGACGAAGATTGGATTGCCGGGAATCTCAGTGAGAATGCGATGAAAAGCGACGTCCGTGATCGCGAACAGACGGGCCTTCGGTATCGCATCACGGTTCCTCTCCAGCGCCTCGCGAAGCGTCCCGATTTGCAGATCTGTCGCGTGCTCGGCTGCATGTCGCGCAAGGCTCGTTTCCATAAAAAGACGGGCCTGCTCGAAATGCTCTACGCCATGCGGCTGCTCAAGCAGCAGGTTGGCCACGCCTGACAGAGACGACAGCAGGTCCTTTGGAGTGGGCCGCGTGACCTTCGCTTTTTCGCCGGTCTTGATCTTGACCAGGCCCATGCGCTCCAGCGCGAACAAGGCCTCTCGAATGGACGGCCGACCCACGTCGAACATTTCCATCATTTCTCGCTCCGACGGGAGCGTGGTCCCAACGGGATAGACCTCGTCACGGATCATCTCCTCGATCCGCATCCGGATTTCATCCGACAGTTTGCGTCTGGCTGGCATCTTCATCGTGGTCAAGCTTTTAAGGTATTATACCAGCGCCCGTCAAGTGTTTTGCTTCAGTGTCTTTAGGCCATCCCGTCAGGTTGTTGATTAATCAACACATATGTGCTGTTGACCAGATATTGGCTGGATAAGAAGCAATGGTAAAGCGTTCGCGAAACCCTCAGAATCGAACTTTCAAAGCCTCTCCTAGAAGTATGCGGGAAATCCGGACTCAAGAAGGTTCGTGGCTTTGGAGGGCTTCGACAGGTTGCCGACGATCATTTCGTGTGTGACATGGTTGACCCATCGCAGAGCTACGACGCGGACTGCTCTGCTCTGCCGAACGCTCACTTAGCTTCATGGAGAATACAGGTCTTCTGCCGTCGCGCGATTCTCGAAAAGCTTACCCAAACGGCTCGATCGATGATGAACTGCCGAGCAGCGATCCCGCGACCCTCTGGGTCGATCCCGCGATTGGACAGTTCATTCTGATCGACGAGCCGTACGCTCGAGCACCAGATGAAGCGGCGCGTGCTGCGTGGGCGACTCGAACGGGGTGGCGAGTTGTGAAAACTTCCTGGCCGGGTATGTACAGCCCGTATAGTTGCGAGCTCCATGTCGCGACAGATGGGCGCTCAGGATGTAATCTTGATGGACTTGTCGCTAAGATCGAAGCCATGCCTGCGCCGCTTGTTGAATCGAACTGGCCGGGAGAATCTTCGGATTCTTGGGATATTTCATAAGTCCGCTGGCGAAAAGCCCTCAAGACGTGCGCCGCGCCAGGTGCCAGGGCACTATTTATCCTCTCCCAGCGCTACAACCGTTCCGTACAGCTATAGTTTAGGCGGGTCTCAGCCTCGCCCCGCCGGCGAGCCGGGGGTTGCGGGGGCACGTCGAGGCTGGGCGGAACATCAAGGAGGTCCGTTCAAAGCACCGGCCCTACGGAGCATACCGGCGACTGAATTCGTTGCGCTCGACGTTAGAGGATTGGATGGGCCTCGAGATCGGCCGAGGAGAGCTGGAAGGTCCCGAGCTTTTTGAGGTCTACTATACCGACGTCGAGGCGGATTTCCCATATCGGGATATGGCGAAATCACCCGACGAGGTTGTGGCGATGCTTGCAGACTTGAAGCAGAAGCTGAAGTCGGGCTATCCCGACTGCGCGCCGCTTCGCCGCCAGCTCCATCGCATCGACATGTCCGTTTCGCTGACAAACAACATGACACGCTCTGGCGCTTGAGTGTTATCGCGGCGGTGGATTGCATGGGTACATTACCGCTCGCCTAATGCCGGGATCCCTTCAGTAGCATGGAGGGATCCTGGTTGAGCCGGACGCTGCCGATCTGCCAGATCGATGCAGCACGCTTTCGCTGTCTCCGCTTGTCAGAGAGCTCATCATTGAGATGGCTGACCAATCCGAGGTAGCGGCTGCTTATGGGGAGACGATGACAACCCTGCTTCTGTCGGCCTTGTCACGGATGCCGGTGGAGGATCTGCATTTACCGCTGACATCCGAGGCAAGATTGAACCGTATCGCTTCTGCGCTGGTGGAAGATCCGTCTGACCGCAGCACCATGGCACAATGGGCCAGGCGCGTGGCCATGAGCGAGAACTCCCTTGCGCGTCTCGTTCAGCAGGAAACCGGCCTGACCTTCGGCCGTTGGCGTCAGCAGTTGCAATTGATCATTGCCATCCGATGCCTCGCGGCTGGGGTGACGGTGCAGCAGGTTTCGGGTGATCTCGGGTATGAATCCGTTTCCGCGTTTATTACAATGTTCAAGAAAGCACTCGGTACATCGCCAGCGCAATATTTGCGGAAATTCGAGCGTTGAACGTGAGTGAGTGCATCGACAGAAGCAACCGATTGAAGAGGAAGCATGTTCACCCACATCATGATCGGCAGCAATGACCTGGAGCGTTCCAGACGCTTTTACGACGCCACATTCGCTGCATTGGGAGGCAATCCCGGCGAGATGGATGCGAGAGGCCGCCTGATCTACGTCCATGAGGGGGGCCGGCTCATGATCACAACACCGATCGATGGCAAACCAGCGACCGCAGCCAATGGAGGCACGATAGGTATCGCCGCGGAGAGCCGCGACCATGTTCTCGCATGGCATGCCGCTGGTACCGCGCATGGTGGCACGGCGATTGAGAGTCCCCCTACGGAGCGTTCAAATGGGGCCTTTGTGGCATATCTTCGCGACCCGGATGGAAACAAGCTGAGCGCGCGGTCTCATCCAACGAAATGAAATAGACGCGCCGTATAGATGATGGGCAGCCCGCGCAGCAGCCTACATGCCTGAGCCACAAAAGACATTTGCCGTACGGAACGTGTGCGAGCAGAAGGTCGCCGGTTCGTATCCTATCAAAGAGCTTCTATGAGCTAATGCCGCGGATCACGAATACGCGCACGGTGTAACGACGATGTCTTTACGGGAATCTTGTAAAGATATTGTCGTTACGCTATATAGGTGCAAACAGGAGTTTGCCATGCCGACCTCACACACGAGTAAAAGCTCGGATGCAAGCGTACCGCTGAATATGCGCATCAAGCCCGCCACCCGCAACTTGATCGATCGCGCCGCTGAGTTGCTTGGTAAGACGCGAACGGATTTTATGTTGGAAGCTTCCGAGCGCCGAGCCGAGGAAGTGCTGCTCGACCGCACTGTCTTCACGGTAAGCGCGGAAATCTATGCTGAATACCTTGCCCGGCTCGATGCACCCACGCAGCCCAATGAGCGTTTAGCACGCACCATGTCGACCAAAGCACCGTGGGATGAGGCGTGACCCTCAGCGCACCGGCACCCCTGGCGGATCATCATGAGCTGGCCGAGTTCCATTCTGGAGTCATTGAACTGGACGACTGGCTGCGACGTCGCGCCCGTTCTAATCAAACGAGCGGCGCATCGCGGACCTTCGTCGTGTGCGAGGAGAGCCGCGTCATCGCCTATTACGCGCTCGCTTCCGGCGCCGTCAAACAGCCGGAAGCGCCTGGCCGTTTTCGGCGCAATATGCCTGATCCAATTCCGGTCGCTGTGCTTGGTCGCCTCGCCATTGATCGATCCTACCAAGGGCGCGGTATCGGCAGGGCATTGGTGCGCGACGCGGGCCTGCGCCTGCTCAATGCCGCGGAAGTACTTGGCATTCGAGGTATGCTCGTTCATGCGATTTCAGATGACGCACGAGCCTTCTACGAGGCCGTCGGCTTCCTGTCTTCTCCTGCCGACCCCATGATGCTGATGGTCGGATTGCATGACCTCAATAACGCGCTGAACCCTTAGGCGGAACTCCTCAAAATTTCGGTTGATGCAATCCATCTCGCTGAATTTTCGGCAGAAGGGTCCCGAAATTAAATGAGGGCCGCGAGTTCTAATCCCTTCAAGGCGGGGTATCTCGATAGCGAGCTATACTATATTTGAAAAAGTAGTATATCTAGGATCGCGTTGGGTTGTGCCTTGCATTGGCGGAGCGGAGGCGGGCAGCGACCCCTGGGCAAAGTCGCAAAGCTTGCGTGGTGATCGCAACTATACTAGATTTGTGAAAGCAATATAGAGGATGCCGTCATTAAGCAGATTGATCTCATGTTCCGCACCATGGTCGCGGAACTCCAGCAACGGGCATTTGATGATGATTGGGCGGAAGATTTTCCCCCATCAGGTAGATTCGTGCCGGTGGCAGTCGATGGTCGGCGTTATTGGTATTTCGATCAACCGGACGGTCAGGGTGGGCAGAAGCGCCGGTATGTCGGACCTGCCGACGATCCCTTAATTTCGGAACGGGTCGAAACCTTCAAGGGTGAGAAGTCAGATTATAAGGCTCGCCGGAAGTTCGTTTCCACGCTAACGCGCGAAGCCGGTTTGATTGCCGCTGATCGCTTTACCGGCGACATCGTACAGGCGCTTTCCAAGGCCGGCCTCTTCCGGCTGCGAGGTGTTCTCATCGGCACCGTCGCTTTTCAATGCTACTCGGCATATCTTGGCATCCGTCTGCCCTCGGCGGCGATCCTAACAGGTGATGCAGACATAGCCCAGGATTTCGCGATCTCCGCCGAGGTGGCGGATTCGCTGCCGCCGATCCTCGATCTCCTAAAAGGCCTTGATCCAACGTTCCGCGCCGTGCCGCATCTCAGCGGCAGCTCTCGATCTCATGCCTTCCGGAATCAGAGCGGTTACAGGATCGAGTTCATGACGACAAACAGGGGAGCCGAAGAATATTCGGACAAACCCGCCAACATGCCCGCTCTCGGCGGCGCGTCAGCCGAACTGCTGAGATTCATGGATTTCTTGATCCGCGATCCCGTTCGTTCGATCTTGCTACATGGTGCCGGTATCTCAGTTATTATCCCTGATCCCTGCAGGTACGCGGTGCACAAGCTTATCATTGCCGGTCGCCGCCCAAATGACGCCGGCGGCCAGGCCAAACGAGATAAAGACCTTAGACAGGCAGGAATACTATTCGACGCCTTGCCGGTCACGGGCCATGGGCCATCACTGGCTGACGCTCTGGAAGAGGCATGGGATCGCGGACCTGCTTGGAAGCTGGCGATCTCGGAAGCAGCCGAAACCATGCACAAGGAATATTGGGGCGCTATCAATCGAATGGTTGGCTCTCTCAAGAGATAAAGGTCAGGCCCGCTTGAAAAGGAAGGCCCTATGACAATACTCATTTTCATCAGGTTGCGCTCGGCCTAACCTTTGTCGGAAACAGCTCTTCATGCTGATTTTCAGCCTGGTTTAAAATCTTGGAGACCAATGCTGCCGTGTCCTGCGGGAAAAAGCGACGACAGCGCTGTTGCACGACATCAGGCCCACCCGAAAAACAAATGAAATCAATAGGACGCTGTGAACTTAAAGGAAGCAACGGTTCATACCCGTTCGAGGCGAAGAAGGTGGGCGTCTTCACTCAACACATTCACCGCTCTTCTCGCTAATGGCCAACATTGGTGCTTGCCGCCCGCAGCTGAGCCGGCGTCTGGCCGTAAGTTTTCCGAAACAGCTTTCCGAAATGCGAGGCATTTTCGAAGCCGATTTCCATGGCGATTTCGATCAGGGGAGCCTTTGTCTGGATCAGCAGCTGCCTTGCCCACTCCAGACGGAGGCGGGTGTAGACGTGTCCTGGAGAACTCATCGCATTCTTTGCAAAGAGACGCTCCAGTTGCCCTCGCGACAGGCCGACCGATGCCGCCAGGTCGTCAAGTGGATCATGCTGTCGATGTGGTTTTCCATCATGATGAGAACGGCCCTGAGCCGCGGATCGTCACATTCGATTGAAAGGGGCCTGCGCGGCTGTATATCGAGAGCTGAACGCGCCTTGTGAATCTGCAGCACGTCCAGCGCGTTTCTCTCCACCTCTTTGCTGATTTGACGTCTGACGATCGACGCGGCCATGTCTGCCGAGCTGCTGCCTCCGGCGCAGGATCCCCTGTTGCGATCGAGGTTGAATATCCGGTCGGCTCGCACTTCGTGATCAGGGACGCGCTCGCGAAAAGCAGGATAGTGAAGCCAGCTCACGCAAGTCTGGTGATTTTTCATCAGACCGGCTTCAGCGAGTATGAAAGTTCCTGTGCAGAAACCTATCAAGGGGACCTATTTGGCGGCTGCTTTTATTTCCCGTACAGGTGTACGGGAAAGGCCATAGCGTTCACTCAGGCCGACTTCGTCCAAGTCTTGATAGGGATCCAGCTCCATCGTCAGAATTGGACGCTTAAGATCGTCAATGAGCCCGTTTTTGCCGCTTTTCACCGAAGCCTCCTCGTTTGATGCGCCGATTTCTATGGAGACTGCACCACGCGTCCAAGAGAGTCGGCCCAATTGTATAATTTGACTACACAATGCGAATAACAACGAAGTACAATTCGTCGCTGACAGTTAGCGAGATCGCGGAAAAGGTCTGGGTTGTTCCTCTCAGATTGTGGACATCGGAGTGTCCAGTCGGACATCTGCCGCCTAACCAGTCGCCAGATGATGTCAGAAGGCATCGCGACGTCGGTTGCCATTCCTCCTCCGGCGCGTCACATTGCGCGCCGCGATAGGAGGAGTTCCATGCGTATCGAGAGTGGCAATGCGAGCCTGAATCTCGCCGGCCGCAGGGAGTGGATCGGCGCCTGCGTGCTGTCGATTGCCTGCCTCATCTATTCGATGGATCTTTCCATCCTGTTCCTCGCCATTCCCGCGATCGTCGCCGACCTGGACCCATCGGCCTCCGAACTGCTCTGGATCAACGATATCTACGGTTTCATGGTCGCCGGCTTCCTGGTTACGATGGGCACGCTGGGGGATCGGATCGGCCGTCGCCGCGTGCTGCTGATCGGTGCAGCCGCCTTCGGTGTCGCCTCGGCGCTGGCAGCTTTTTCCACCAGCGCGCAGCAACTCATCGCGTCGCGGGCGCTTCTCGGTATCGCCGGAGCGACGATCGCGCCCTCGACACTGTCGCTGATCGTCAACCTCTTCAAGAACGAAGCGGAGCGCAACCGCGCCATCGGCATCTGGGGCACGGCGTTTGCGCTCGGTGGCCTGATCGGGCCGCTTCTGGGCGGTTTTCTGCTGCAATATTTCCACTGGGGCGCAGTGTTTCTCATCAACATCCCGGTGATGCTCATCCTGCTGGTCGTAGCACCGATCCTGCTGCCGGAATACAAAAGCCCCGACGGCGCCAAACTCGACCTCCTGAGCGTGCTGCTGTCGCTCGCCACCGTGCTGCCGATCATCTACGGTTTCAAGCACATGGCGGCAGACGGTTTCGATCTTCGCTATCTGCTGCCGATCGCCGCCGGACTTGCTGTCGGCTGGCTGTTCGTGAACCGTCAGAAAACCCTTCCAGATCCCTTGATCGAGCTGAAGCTCTTTGCGCTACCCTCTTTCACAGCCTCGCTTCTGGTGAATCTCGCGGGGATGTTCTTCGTCTTCGGCGTCTTTCTCTACCAGAACCTGTTCCTTCAATTCGTGCTTGGCCTCACACCCCTCGAAGCGGCTCTTTGGTCGGTCCCGTCCTCGATCGTCTTCACCGTCATGTCTCTGCAGGCCTATCGTTTCACCAACCGTTTCGGCCCGGTCCGCACCGTACTACTTGGCCTGGTAATCAACGCTGCAGGCATGTTCCTGATGTCGGTTGCCGCTTATTCCGAGAGTCTTTTCGGGGTTCTAGGTTCAACCATGGTGATCGCGGTCGGCTTCGTGCCGGTCGTGCTGACGACGACCGGCCTGATCGTGGGAGCCGCTCCGCCCGAAAGGTCCGGCTCCGCCTCGGCTATTTCGGAAACCAGCGCCGAATTTGGAGGCGCGCTCGGCATTGCATTGCTCGGCAGCCTGGGCACCTTGATCTATCGCGTGCTGATGGATGCGGTGAATATCGACGGGCTCGATCCCGCTCAGACGGCGGCCGTGCGGACAACGCTCGGCGGTGCGGTCGAAACTGCGAGGGCGCTTGAAGGGAACCTCGTGCCGGCCTGGCTTGAAGCTGCCCGTCAATCCTTTTCGACGGGATTCGCGAGCTGCTGCCTGCTCGCGGCGGTGACGCTGCTCGTTCTCGCCGCCTCCGCCCGAAAGATCTACGCCCGCGCAAATATCGACGAGAAGGCGGTCGTATCTGCTCATTGAGCCGAGTCAAGGCGTCTCATGTTCGTAGAGCTGTTCCATCCTCAAGGAGGCAATTTCGGCAAACGGCGTCTGATTGCGGACGCGGCCGGCGCCGCCAATGACGACCTCGTCACAGAAGGAAATGGTGCTGTAGTGATGACTGATAACGATTGTGGCGCGGCGTCCGGCTCTTGATTTCGAGGTCTCTACGATCGATGCCTGGGACAAGCCGTCCATGGCATTCGTGGCCTCATCGAGAATCCGGATTTCGGGAACGCGGACCAAACATCCCAGCATCTCAGCTTGTCTCGTAACGTTAAGTTTACGATGCCCGGGACGAAGAGGTTGTGGCTTTAGATCAGATCTGCTTTTGGCGGCGAGAAACGTACAACTGGCGGTCGATCCTGGGCAGGAACCTTAGCTGCGAACCTCACGCTTCTCCTTGAATTCGTTCCGCCTAATCGCGCGTTGTGCCAGCCGAGACAGTATGTTCGGCCTCGTTGGCTTGGATGGTAGATCGACATCGCTCACCAAACGTGCGCCACCTTCGCGCCGCTCCAGCGTGATCTTCCGGCTGTGAAATGCTTCCAGTTCCGCGCGGTGGCCGACACTGACAATCGTCACCTTCGGCATCTCCTCGGTCAGCATCTGCATAATCTGATCTTGGCTTTTCTCGTCCAGAGCAGAGGTTGCCTCGTCCATGATCACGATGTCCGGTCTGTCCAAAAGAAGACGGGCGAATGCCAAGCGCTGCTTCTCACCTCCGGATAGGGTGTGATCCCAAGGTGCTTCTTCCTCGATTTGGTCGCTTATCTTGCCCAACCCGACCTTGGTCAGGGCTGACTGTAGCTCCTGGGCGGTCCAATCTCTCGCTGAATGCGGATAGGCCACTGCACGACGCAGTGTTCCTGACGGTACATAAGGTTTTTGCGGAAGCATGAAGACGCTACTGCCGGAGCGGAACTGGACGCCGCCATCTCCCCAAGGCCAAAGACCAGCGATTGCTCGGACCAGAGTGCTCTTGCCCGATCCAGACTCTCCCGCCACCAGCACCCGCTCCCCGGCCTCGATATCGACCTTCGTTTCTTTGACGACTGCGGTACCATCGCCGAGGGAAACGGAAAGGTTGTTGAGACTGAGCACCACATCGCCATCCGTTTCGCCGCGCTTGATTCGGCCAACCGTCTCGGTCTGCTCCGCCCGTTCCAGACCATCAAGCGACACCATCAAGGAGGCGACGCGCCGCGCGCAAGCATTCCAATCTGCAAGCCGAGGATAGTTGTCGACGAGCCAGCCAAAAGCCGTCTGGACGATCGTAAATGCAGATGCTGCTTGCATCACCTCGCCGAGGGACATCTGTCCGGCCAGGAATTTCGGCGCGCACAGCAGAAGCGGCACAACAGGCGCAATCAAGAGTGACCCATGGGAGACGAGTGTGGTGCGCATGTACTGATGTGAGAGTAGCCGCCATTGATGCCGCACATGCCCGAACACGCGTTGAAGCCCGTCGCGCTCCTCTTCTTCACCACCCAACAGTGCGATGCTTTCGCCGTTCTCGCGCACGCGGGTCAACGCGTAGCGAAACTCGGCTTCAACTTGGTTCTTCACTTCTGAAACTTTCACGAAGTTGCGGGCGATCAAGGCGATCGAGCCTGATGCTATGACGGCGTAAAGGAAAGACGCGAACACAAGGAACCCCGGTATGGTTATAGTGCCTCCGCCGATCGTAAGACTAAGAGCACCGCCGATATTCCAGAGCACTAGGATGAATGTCGACGCGGACAGAAATGCAGCCAGGACGCCGGAGACAAAGTCCACCGGCGACTCGGTCGCTATGCGCATGTCTTCGGAGATGCGTGCCTCCGGGTTCTGATGATCGCCATCAATGAGGTTGAGTTGGTAGTAGCGTCCATGATCCAGCCAGCGGGCGATCAACGTTTTAGTCAGCCACGAACGCCAGCGCCGTTGGACCATCATGCGGACGAAGACCTGGCTCGTCACGACAGCAACGGCTCCCAAGACCAGGAGCGGAAATATTGTCGCCAAGTCATAGACCGTGGGCGCGTTACGCTGCTCGATTGCGTCGAAGATTTCACGGTTCCACACATTCGTCGCGTATTGGAAACCTACGTTGATGCCGATCAGCGCCAGGATGGCGACTGTGCATAACCAAGCGAGCCGGTCACCATTCATGCCCCAGAAGCCGCGAGCGCTGATCCAAAAGCGCTTCAAAAGGTAGCTTTTACGAACACGTTCAGCGTCCTCAGGAGCAAGTTGTTCATCCATAAAGAGTTCTCCCGAAGGTGCCCGAAGTTTGGAATACCAAGATCTTGGCGAGAAAAAAGTTCCTCCGTCGGACCTATGTCCGATGGCGGCAAATTTGACCACATGCTGTCCCTCGCTGTGCAAAGGCAGGTGAAGGAGGGCGAATACATCACCTGAAGCGGAGGCCTGCTCCCAATCTGGGGTCTCCCAACCCCTTGTCGGCAAAACGCCAAGTCCAGCCGACGCTGTATCCATCGCGAGGACTATTTCCGTCGGCAGCAGCAGAGCGTTCACCACCAAGGTCCAAACGTCGAGAACGACGACCAAACCATCCATGCGCGAATTATCCTCGCGGCTGGCGCCAGGAGCGCCTGAGAAAGAGGTGCGAGATTTCCCCGTTAAAGCGAATGTCGCCGGTTCGTCCGGCTTGAAGACGATTCACTTCGTTGACGACCGCAGGGGTATCTGAAGATGTTTCCGCTTAGATGTTCTCGCAAGTTCTGAAGGACCTGCTGCGCGGTTGACGTCCATCTGCCTGATCAAGGGCGGTCGGATCAGAGGCAAAACCGCACGCTATGGCCCCAGGGCAATTGTGCAGCAAGCTGTTGCATAATCTCCTCGTCGGGAATGCCTCAGCAAAGGCACGCATATACTTGAGGTTCCGGAGCGGAATGGCCCCTCATTTGAGGAAAATCTCGCCGAAGATGCGCTGCCAGCCGATCGATCACGCGAGCTCCTGCAGGAACAAGAGTTCATCGCGCAAACCAGGCTTCAGTGAATGGAACCAAAAGGTCCGCACGAATAGCTCGGATTCCAATCTGTTCGAAGCGCCCGGTTCATGTGCCGCCGAGATTGCTGCGCCAGGAAGCAGGGTCAGGATCTGGCCTCAGGCAGGGCCTTATTGCTCAGATGGGAGCCTAGCTGACGCCGGCGCGTCGCCCGACATATGGGACGCTTTCGTGGGCAAAGGTACAAGACAGCGTCGCACGCCTTACTCGCGCTTGTGCCTATGATCGCGCCGGAATTATGTGGAGCGAGCCGAAGTTCACGCCGCAGCACGCCGATGCCGTGGCAGAGGATCTTCGGGCCGTCCTGACCGCGGCAGGAGAGAAGGGACCTTTCGTTCTGGCCGGCCATTCGATCGGTGGGCCTTACAGCATGGCCTACACCCGCAAATTTGGTGATGAAGTCGCGGGCTTGGTGTTCGTCGATGCCTCGCA
This sequence comes from Neorhizobium sp. R1-B, assembly GCF_004368875.1. NCBI lineage: Bacteria > Pseudomonadati > Pseudomonadota > Alphaproteobacteria > Hyphomicrobiales > Rhizobiaceae > Neorhizobium > Neorhizobium sp. R1-B. Next base: position 217 of record NZ_SOEM01000012.1, on the reverse strand, counting down.
TCCGGATCAGGTCGCTCGGTTCGCGGAGGTAGCGAACACACCGCCGGACTACATCAACGAAGCTATGCAGATCGCGTCGAGCCTTGCATGGACCGGGATTATCCACCTCATGGCGACGGCTTACGGAGCACATGATGTTCCGGTACGCGTCACGGAGAAGGCCAAGGCCTTTGTAAGTACATCGCTGGCGGCCGTAGTATCCGAGAATATGAATGTC
>NZ_SOEM01000011.1:0-190906 GCF_004368875.1 Neorhizobium sp. R1-B | reverse complement strand
TTTGGACAGACCACGTTTTATCATCAGCTCGAAGCGCAGCACCTCCTGCATCACCGTGGAAGATGAGGCGAAAGCCGAATACCCCATCTCCGGTACGAAACGTCACCTATCTCTCAGGTCGGGCACTACGAAATCCCCAATAAACGCAGCCTCGGCGGGCAATGATTTATTCGGCTTAGATGCCATACGAGTCGAGAGACCACGACATGGCGCAGGCGGCCAGTCGCGCGGCCTACAAGATCAAGCCGCACGTCCTCATGCTTCCCGCTTAGTGCTTTGAAAAGACGTAGTCGGTCTCCTGCCGCAAGACCTCACCGGGGCGCAGGACGGCATTGGGGAATCTGGCATGGTTGATCGAATCGGGCCAGACCTGGGTTTCGAGGCAGAAGCCTGCGAAGGGGCCGTATTGCCGCCCGTCAAGTCCGGTCACCGGAAGCTTCTGCAGCTTAAAGGCCGCATAGAACTGCAACCCAGGTTCGGTCGTGCGCACTTCCATCGCAAGGCCGGAATAGATGCTGCGCACCAATGCCACGGGTCGTTTGGCTGTGCGTTCATGCGACAGGCAGAAATTGTGATCGAAAAGGACCTGATCGCCGCCGCCGAAGCGTTTCATCGGCCCCATTTCCCGCAGATCGAAAGGGGTGCCGGCAACGGCTAAAATCTCGCCAGTCGGCACCTGCCTGTCGTCGAGAGCAAGCACATGGTCGGCCGCGATCATGATGTCATGGCCGAGGGCGTCGTCACGGCCATCAAGATTGAAATAGGAATGCTGGCAGATATTGGCGAGTGTCGGTTGATCGGCCGTCGATTCGTAGATGACCGACAATACGCCGTCAGCGTTGAGCTGATAGGTGGCGGTGATGGTGCAGTTTCCGGGGTAACCGGCACGGCCATCCGGATCGGTGATGCGCAGCACCACCTTGTCGGGCGTGCAATCAACGATCGTCCAATTGCTGCGGCCGATGCCATCCGTACCGCCATGCAGGTGCGTAACGCCGCGTTCGTTGAGTTCAAGCTGATATTGCCTACCGTCCAAGGAGAAACGGCCGCCGCCGATGCGGTTGGAACACCTGCCGGGGGTCGCGCCGAAATAGGGCGAGTGTGCGAGATAGTCTTCGAAGCGCTCGAAACCCAATACAAGCGGCGGTTGATGTCCGTCGAGCCGCAGATCCTGGATGACTGCCCCCCAAGTGATGACATGCGCCGTCAGCCCACCGCCGGAAATCTTGAGGCGGTAGACCGCCTCGCCCTTCTCCGTCTGCCCGAAAACCTCGAAACCCTGCTTCGCTTGATCCGCCACGGCCTGCTCCTCCGAATTGTCGGCGTGCAAACTGCGCGATTTGTCCGGCAGCCGCAACGTCGTTGCGAACAAAATTATCCGCCGTCATCGGATCCAAGCTTATTGCGCGCCGATCTTCTCCATATCGTAGGGCGTCGTCTGGTAGATCTCATTGATCCAGTTGCCGAACAGGAGATGCGCGTGGCTGCGCCAGCGGTTCAAGGGTGTCAGCGTGTCGTCGTTATGCGGGAAGTAGTTATGCGGCAGCTTGATCGGGATGCCGGCGTTCACATCCCGGAAATATTCGTCCGCCAGCGAGGTGGAATCATATTCGACGTGATTGAACATGTAGAGCCGTCTGCCGGCCTTCTCATGCACCAGGCAAATGCCCATCTCCTCGGATTCCATCAGGATTTCGAGATCCGGCACCTTCTCGATGTCTTCCCGTCGAACCTCCGTCCAGCGCGATACCGGAACCTGGAAATCGTCGGAAAATCCGTTGAGATAGACGGACGACGGGCAGAGATTGCGGTGGCGGTAAACTCCGAACGCCTTCTCTTTCAATTCGTATTTCGGAACGCGATGGAAGTGATAGATGGCGGCCATCGCCCCCCAGCAGACATTCATGGTCGAATGGACATTGGTGGTCGTCCAGTCGAGGATCTTCTCCATCTCATCCCAATAGGTGACCTCTTCGAACGGCAGCGTTTCAATCGGCGCCCCGGTGATGACGAAACCGTCGAATTTGCGGTGTTTCACCTCTTCCCAGGTCTCGTAGAAGGCAAGCAGATGATCCTCGGAGGTATTCTTGGCCCTGTGGTTGCCGACGCGCACCAGTGAAAACTCGACTTGCAGGGGCGTCGCACCGACGAGGCGCGCCATTTGCAGCTCGGTCTTGATCTTGTTCGGCATGAGGTTCAGGAGCCCGATCTGAAGCGGACGGATGTCCTGCCGCACCGCCGCGGTTTCAGTCATCACTCGCACACCCTCTTCAACGAGGGTACTGAACGCGGGCAGCGTATCGGGAATCTTGATCGGCATGGCTCAACCCAACAAAAACAAAGCCGGCGGCGAAAAATCGCAACCGGCCCGTGGGAAGACATCTTCTCGCGGCCCTTTAGCGACTTTTTTAACGTGGCTGCAAGCCGGCCGGCCAAATCACCACGGAATTATGAGCTTTCAAATAATCCTTGCTAAGCCCCGCGTCAATGGTAGCAAAATCTACCTCACTTCCCGCAAGGAGCGTTCTGGCCGCGAGATCCGGCGCAAAGCGCTCGAAATTAGCGAGACAAGCTTGTGGCGACTTTCCCTTCGTGCCCCGTTTACGCTATGGGCAGTGGGCATGACCCATTCAACCTTTGCCATCCTGCTCGGCGGAAACCTCACCGTCACCGACCGCTTGAAAAAGGCGCTCGCAGACAGCCGCTTCATCGCGGCAGATAGCGGTATGCGGCACGCGGCGATACTTGGCGTGGAACCCGAATTGTGGGTTGGCGACTTCGACTCCACCGATGCCGAGCTTGCAAGGCAATGGCCGGGTATCAAACAGAAGACCTATCCCCCGGAAAAAAACGAGACCGACGGCGAAATCGCCACGGCCGAGGCGGTCGACCGCGGAGCCACACGGCTAGTTTTCGTCGGTGCGCTCGGCGGCGAGCGGAGCGACCATGCCCTCCAGCACCTGTTACATGCAATGAGTCTCGCCGAGCGCGGCGTCGATATCGTTCTGACCTCCGGCGAAGAAGAAGCCGTACCTCTTTTGCCAGGCAGGATCAGCCTCGATCTTCCAAAAGGCTCGTTGTTTTCCGTCATCGGTTTTTCTGCCCTGGAGGGGCTCGATATCATCGGAGCTCGGTATCCGCTGGTAAATTTCTCACTTCCATTCGGTTCTTCGCGCACGGTTTCGAACGTTGCAGAAGGGCGCGTCGAATTCCATCTAAGAAGCGGCAAGGGCATGATACTCGCCCGCCCCTATGACATGACAGGAGCCTGACTTTTGGCGCCCCCAATTTTGAAACTGGACGACATCTTCCTGAGCTTCGGCGGCGCACCGCTGCTTGCCGGCGCGGGATTGCAAGTGGAACCGGGCGACCGGATCTGCCTCGTCGGCCGCAACGGCTCGGGGAAGTCGACGCTGATGAAGATCGCCGCTGGAATGGTCGAGCCCCAATCCGGTGAGGTCTTCCGTCACCCCGCCGCAACCATCCGCTATCTTGAGCAGGCCCCCGATTTCGCGGATTTCAAGACGGTGCAGGCTTATGCGGAGGCCGGTCTTGGTCCCGGCGACGATCCTTACCGCGTCACCTATCTGCTCGAACATCTGGGATTGACGGGCCAGGAGGATCCGAAAAACCTTTCGGGGGGGGAATCCCGCCGCGCAGCGCTTGCGCGCGTCATGGCGCCGGAACCGGATATCCTGATGCTGGACGAGCCGACCAACCATCTCGACTTGCCAACGATCGAATGGCTTGAAGAGGAGCTGCGCAAGACGAGAAGCGCGCTGGTTCTGATCTCCCACGACCGGCGGTTCCTGGAAAAGGTGTCAACCGCCACCGTTTGGCTCGACCGCGGCACCTCCCGGCGGCTCGACAGGGGATTTGCTCATTTCGAAGCTTGGCGTGATGAAGTGCTGGAAGCGGAAGAACTGGAGCAGCACAAGCTCGGAAAAGCCATCGAACGCGAGGAGCACTGGCTGCGCTACGGCGTGACAGCGCGCCGCAAGCGCAATATGCGCCGGCTCGGCGAATTGCAGACCATGCGTTCGAATTATCGCGGTCACAAAGGCCCGCAAGGTACCGTGCAGGCAAAAATCACCGAGGGCCGGGAGTCCGGCAAATTGGTGATCGAGGCCGAGAACATTACCAAAGCTTATGATCGGCCTATCGTAGCACCGTTCTCGATCCGCGTGCATCGGGGCGATCGGATCGGCCTGGTCGGCCCGAACGGTGCTGGAAAGACGACACTTCTGAAGATGTTGACCGGCCAACTTTCACCCGATAGCGGAACCGTGAAGTTCGGTACCAATCTGGAAATTGCGACAGTCGACCAGAAACGCGAGGACCTGGACCCTGAAGAGACGCTGTCCCACTATCTGACGGACGGCCGTGGCGAAACCCTGCTCGTCAATGGGGAACAGCGCCACGTCGCCGGTTACATGAAAGATTTCTTGTTTCAGCCGGAGCAAATCAGGACACCGATCAAGAACCTGTCCGGCGGAGAACGCGCCCGCCTGATACTCGCCCGTATCATGGCAAAGCCATCGAACCTGCTGATCCTTGACGAACCGACCAATGATCTCGATATCGAGACGCTCGACCTGCTCCAGGAGATCGTGGCAAGCTACAACGGTACCGTCATCCTCGTCAGCCACGACCGCGATTTCCTGGATCGCACTGTGACCTCGACCATCGCGCCGGCCAATCCCGACGCACCGGATGGGCGCTGGATCGAATATGCAGGCGGCTACACCGACATGCTGGCACAGCGCAAAGGCGCTTTGGAGGAAAGGCGCAGGGCCGAAAAGGCTGAAAAGCCGAAGGCCGAATTGAACGCTTCCGTAGAAGCGCCGAAGGGCAAAGGCAAGCTTTCCTACAAGCAGAAATTCGCGCTCGAAAATCTGCCGAAGGAGATGGCGAAGACTGAAGCGGATATCGCCGCACGGGAGAAGAAGATGGCAGATCCTGCTCTCTTCACCAAAGACCCTGCCGCTTTCAACAAGCTCGCAGCTGAAATGGAAAAACTTCGGGAAAACCTGACAAAGATGGAAGAGGAATGGCTGGAGCTCGAAATGCTCCGGGAGGAGCTCGAGGGATAATTTAATAATTTGTTATGCTTAACAAATAGTTAGGCAAGAAAAGCATGTACCGGCCCGGAACAATCTCCCTCCTCTGGCGTTCGAAAGGCAATCAGCGCCGGGACGCACCTCACGTGCCGGCATAGTGAGAACCGAATTGGGGACATTCATGCTGACAAATGTTGAGAGTGGTCGGCTGGCCCGCGAGGCGCCAAGTCAACGCGTACTGATTGTCGAAGACGAGTTCCTGATCGCCCTCGACATTGCCGAAACGGTTGAACATATGGGACTGGAGGTCGCAGGATTTGCGCATGGCCGCCGGAATGCTCTCGAATTGGCACCGGAGGCGGATATCGCCATTGTCGACGTCAATCTCGCTGATGGGCGGACCGGGCCGGATATCGGTCGCATGCTCGCTGAACGTTACGGGGTCACCGTCATTTATATGACCGGGAATCCGGAAGACGTTGACGGTGTGAGGGGGCCTCTGGGTGTTCTGACAAAACCGGTGCTCCCCCATGTGGTCGAGCAGTCGATTGACTATGCTGTGGCAAACCGCCTCGGCCGTTCCGCGAAAGTGCCGCGTGAACTCAAGGTTTTTCGGCAAGGGCGGGCCTGAACCGGCCCCTTGCCAGCGGAACTTCCTACCGTTAAATCTTTCTCCGCTCTAACGGGGTGCCACACGATTTCATGTGGCTGAGAGGCATTGCCAACCCGCGGAACCTGATCCGGTTAGCACCGGCGGAGGGATTAGACGGCTTGTTGCCAGCGCCTATTCCCCAAACTTTTGAAGAGGAGGCGCTGATGCGCAATATCATTCTGTCGATGTTCGCGGCCGCGGCGGCGCTGTCCCTTTACACTGTCGCGCACGCTCAAGACAAAACGCTGACCGTCTATACCTACGAGAGCTTCCTTTCCGACTGGGGCCCTGGCCCCAAGGTCAAGGAGGCTTTCGAGAAGACGTGTGCCTGCAATGTGAAATTTGTCGGCGTGGCGGATGGCGTGGCGCTGCTCACACGCCTCAAGCTGGAAGGCCAGGATACTGATGCGGATCTCGCACTTGGTCTCGACACCAATCTCGTTTCCGAAGCCAAGGTTACGGGGCTTTTCGACGCGCATGGCCTTGATCTTGCGGCGGTCAAAGTACCTGGCAGCTACAGCGATGACACCTTCGTCCCCTATGACTATGGCCACTTCGCAGTCGTCTACGATACGGAGGCGATGAAGAACCCGCCGAAAAGCCTTCGGGAGCTTGTTGATGGAGACCCATCGCAGAAGATTGCGATTGAAGACCCTCGCACCTCGACACCTGGTCTCGGCCTCCTCCTCTGGGTAAAGTCTGTCTATGGCGATAAGGCCCCGGAGGCCTGGGCAAAGCTCAAGAACCGCATTCTGACGGTAGCGCCCGGCTGGTCCGAAGCCTACGGCTTGTTCACCAAAGGCGAAGTCCCGATGGTGTTTTCATACACGACCTCTCCCGCCTATCACATGGTCGAGGAAAAGACCGAACGTTATCAAGCAGCGTCCTTTGCCGAAGGCCACTACATCCAGATCGAGGTGGCCGGCATCCTGAAGGGCGCTTCGGAAAAAGAACTGGCGAAAGAGTTCCTGAAGTTCATGGTCTCGCCTGCCTTCCAGGATATCATTCCCACCACCAATTGGATGATGCCCGCCGCGAAGATATCCGGCGCTCTGCCGGACGCCTTTAACAAGCTGGTCCAGCCGCAGAAGACCTTCCTCATGGGATCGGACGAGGTCGCCAGGAACCGCCAAGCCTGGATAGACGAGTGGCTGACTGCCATGAGCATGAATTAAGAAGATCATGTTGCTGACGCGGGGAGAGCGAAGAAGGGGCATCGCCTGGGGTCTTATGAGCTTCGCCTCTATCGCCCTCTTCGTCGCCATTGCCGTTGTTGCATTGCTTTCCTGGGATGCCGACGGCGCCCAATCCCGGCTCTTTACGGCCTACACATGGCGAATCCTGCGCTTTACGCTTTGGCAGGCGATGCTGTCGACATTGCTTTCCGTAGGGCTTGCACTTCCCGTGGCACTCGCTCTTGCCCGCCGGCCCGACTTTCCCTGCCGAACCTGGATCGTCCGCCTCCTGGCGCTGCCGATGGGGCTGCCGGTTTTGATCGGCGCGCTAGGGTTGATCGGTATATGGGGGCGTCAGGGCCTGATCAACGGCCTGCTGTTGACGCTCGGCCTAGACCAGCCCATCAGCATCTACGGTCTTTCCGGAATCCTGCTCGCACATGTCTTCTTCAACCTGCCGCTCGCCACGAGGCTGTTGCTCGCGGCACTGGAGCGCCAGCCGGCGGAATACTGGCTTCTATCCGCAAGCCTCGGCATGAAACCGCTCTCGGTCTTCCGGTTTGTGGAATGGCCCGCCGTTAAAAACGTCATCCCAGGCATCGGCGCGCTCGTCTTCATGCTGTGTGCCACGAGCTTTACGCTGGTGCTGCTGCTGGGCGGCGGACCGGCAGCGACCACGCTCGAAGTGGCGATCTACCAATCGCTGCGTTTCGATTTCGACCCGCCGCGGGCGGTCGCCCTGGCGCTGCTGCAAATCGTCATAACAGGCGTTATTCTGCTCGGCATGGCATTATTGCCGACGCCGGATGACCCGGGTGCAGCCTCGGGCCGTACAAGCCGCCGCTTCGACGGTCAGGCGTTGTCTGTACGTCTTTGGGATTCATTTGCCATACTTGCTGCCACGGTATTCCTGATCATGCCACTGGCTTCGATCCTTGCCGCCGGGCTTAGAGCAAATCTCTGGAACCTCGCATCGAGCGCCGCCTTTCTTACCGCCGCCTGGACGAGCTTCTCCATCGCTTTGAGTGCCGGAATGCTGACGATTGTGACCGCGCTCGCCATAATCGCAGGAAGGGAAGCGGTGGCAGACATGAAAAAGCCCGCGGCGAGCGCTCGGGGCTTCACTGCAATGCTTGCGGGCACGTCCTCGCTTGTTTTGCTGGTGCCGCCGGTCGTCCTCGGCACCGGTTGGTTCCTGGTGCTACGACCCCTTGGGGATGTTGGTCGCTTTGCCCCTCTGCTGGTCGCGGTGATCAACATGCTGATGGCGCTGCCTTTTGTGATGCGGGTGCTGGAGCCGGCCATCGAGACCCATCGTCAGCGGACAGCCAGGCTTTCCGCAAGTCTCGGCCTCTCCGGTCCTTCGCGGCTTTGGCATATCGACCTCCCTGTGCTTTTAAAGCCCCTGGCGACGGCACTTTCCTTCGCCATGGCACTGTCGCTCGGTGATCTCGGGGCCGTGGCTTTATTCGGTTCCAACGATCTCGTCACGTTGCCCTGGCTCGTTTACAGCCGGCTATCCAGCTACCGGACCAATGACGCCGATGGCCTGGCGCTTATGCTGGGCATCATTTGCCTGCTGCTGACCATATTGGGAACGACCGGCCGGAGAGGGGCGGAGAATGGCTGACGGCATCAAGCTGGAGAATGTCGAATTGAGGCTCGGCACCACGGATTTCCGGTTTGATTGCGCTCTTCCCTCCGGCGCGGTGACAGCCATTACTGGGCCATCAGGGTCGGGCAAATCCACTTTTCTCAATATCATTGCGGGTTTCGAAGTTCCCGACATGGGCCGCGTCTTCGTCGCTGGAGAGGACGTGACGGAAAAACATCCGTCCGAACGACCGGTTTCGCTGGTTTTCCAGGACCACAATCTTTTCGCTCATTTGAACCTCTTCACCAATATCGGTCTCGGCATCAGTCCTTCGCTGACCCTTTCGCCCGAACACCGAAAGGCAATTTCGCAGGCGTTGGAACGTGTGGGGTTAGGCGGATACGAAAAACGCATGCCAGGCACGCTTTCCGGGGGCGAGAGACAGAGAGCCGCCTTTGCGCGCGCCTTGGTGCGCAACAAGCCCGTACTGCTGATGGACGAACCGTTTGCTGCGCTCGATCCGGGTCTTCGCATCTCGATGGCGGGCCTTCTGCTCGACCTGCATCGGGAGACGGGCAATACCGTGCTGATCGTCACCCATGATCCGAAAGAACTGAACCGCTTGGCCGATCACGCCCTATTTATTGAGCAGGGACAGATCACGCTGGAGGCACCGGCAGAGGAATTTCTGGGCCGTCGCGACATCCCGTCACTCCTCGAATTTCTTTCGAGCTGATCGCTCCCGGCTCTCTTGAAGGAGTGTCTATCGACCTTTTTGACCGATCACGCCCGGAGACTCTTGCAAAAGCTCCGTTACATTTGCCGCCACAATTTGGACGTGGCGCAATGGCATCGCGAACTGGCTGTGGGGATTTTCTTTGCAAACACGCCGATAAGACATATCTCAATAATGTCTGTGCATGTGGTGCGAAAATCGCTAAGCGAACATGGAGAACAAACTCGCTTTGGTTCGAGAGAGCCATCCTAAAGCCGGATGGCAGACCTTGGAAATGACGGTGCGTGAAACGAGGACGATGAGGCGCGATACGGCTGGTTCGATGGTCTTGCCAAGGGCTCGCTTCATGCTGGGCTTTCGGACTGCGGGCGCCTTGCTGCTCGGGGGAACCCTGCTGGCCGGCTGTCAGTCCATCTTCGAGCAGGCCTATACTCCGAACGTCTCTCCTTCCGACTCGCCGCAGATCGTCGATGAAGTCCAGAAGAACGATCCCCGAGCGCAAATGGGAGCGCGGGAGCATCCCCGCATCGTCGCGAGCTATGGCGGAGAATATCGCGATGCCAAGACCGAACGGCTGGTCGCCCGGATAGCCGGCGCCCTGACCGCTGTCTCGGAAAATCCCAACCAGTCTTTCCGCATCACTATCCTGAATTCGCCGGCGATCAACGCCTTCGCGCTGCCCGGCGGCTATCTCTATGTGACCCGCGGGCTTCTCGCCCTGGCAAATGACGCTTCGGAAGTCGCAGCGGTCCTCTCCCACGAAATGGGGCATGTGACCGCTAACCACGGTATCGAACGGCAACGGCGCGAGGAGGCGGAAGTGATCGCCAGCCGCGTTGTCGCCGAGGTCCTTTCGAGCGATCTTGCCGGCAAGCAGGCGCTTGCCCGCGGCAAGCTCAGGCTTGCAGCATTTTCCCGCCAGCAGGAGCTGCAGGCTGACGTGATTGGCGTGCGAATGCTAGGCGAGGCAGGATATGACCCCTATGCGGCGGCGCGTTTTCTGGATTCCATGGCAGCTTATGCCAGGTATTCATCCGTCGACCCTGACAGCGACCAAAGCCTGGACTTTCTGTCAAGTCATCCCAATTCCACGCAGCGTGTCGATCTTGCGCGCCGCCATGCGCGCAATTTCGGCCAGGAGGGCACAGTCGGCGACAAGGGCCGCGACTATTATCTCGCCGGCATCGACGGCCTTCTCTACGGGGACAGCCCACAGGAAGGTTATGTGCGCGGCCAGACCTTCCTGCATGGTGGGCTCGGCATCCGTTTCGACGTGCCACCCGACTTCCGTATCGACAACAAAGTGGAAGCGGTACTGGCGACCGGGCCGGGTGAAACGGCAATCCGGTTCGATGGGGTCGCCGCCGGCGATAACAACAGCCTGACCAATTACCTGACGAGCGGTTGGGTGGCGGGGCTGCAGCCCGAGACGGTGCGGGAAATCCAGGTCAATGGATTGCCCGCGGCAACCGCTCGCGCTTCAGCCGACCGCTGGGACTTTGACGTTACGGTCGTCCGGGTGGGCGAGCAGATATTTCGCTTTCTCACCGCGGTGCCGAAGAACAGCGCTTCACTGCAGACCACGGCCGATCTGCTGCGCAGCACGTTCAGGCGAATGACGCCGGAGGAGACCGCAACATTGAAACCTCTGCGGGTCCGGATCGTGACTGCCGCTCAAGGCGACACGGTGGCTTCTCTCGCCGCCCGCATGATGGGAACCGACCGGAAACTCGATCTTTTTAAGCTGATCAACGCGCTATCGGCCGGCGCCACTCTGTCGCCAGGCCAGAAGCTGAAGATCATTTCCGAATAGCCCGCCGAATATCAGCAGACAGCGGCCATTTGCGGGTTGGCTGAAACCAGCGCCATCTTGAGTTTTTCGATCGCGCGACTCTCGATCTGACGTACGCGCTCTTTGGAAATGCCGAGTTCGGCACCGAGCGCTTCCAGCGTCGCACCTTCATCCGTGAGGCGGCGTGCCCGGATGATCTTCTTTTCGCGATCATTGAGCTTGGTAAGTGCACCCTGAAGCCATTTCAGGCGCCGTTCGCCGTCTATCATTCCGGAAACCTGTTCATCGGGCAGCGGCTCGGCACTGGCAAGCATGTCCAGCCGTTCGCCGCTGTCGGCGTCGCCGGCGATGGACGGAGCCTGTAGCGAAGCGTCATTGCCGGAAAGGCGGGCATCCATGGTCTGAACATCCGCGACACTAACCCCGAGAGCTACGGCAATTTCCTCGTGGATGGCGCGCGCCGTCAGATTGGAATCCCCACGGGCAAGCTTCGCACGCAACCGACGAAGATTGAAGAACAAGGCCTTCTGCGCCGAACTGGTGCCGCCGCGAACGATGGACCAATTGCGCAGGATATAATCTTGCATGGAAGCGCGGATCCACCAGCTAGCATAGGTGGAAAAACGTACATCACGTTCCGGTTCAAACCTTGCCGCAGCCTCGAGCAGCCCTACATAACCTTCCTGTACGAGGTCGCTCATCGGCAATCCAAAGCCGCGGAACTTGGAAGCCATGGCGATTACGAGCCGCATATGAGCAAGCGCGATCCGGTTGCGAGCGTTCTGGTCTTGATCGTCCTTCCACCGTACCGCCAGATCTCGCTCTTCATCTCGTGCAAGATAGGGTGCCGACATCGCTATCTTGATCATAGTGCGGTCTGCGGACATGGCTGTCATCGTGCTCTCCGTGAACGGTCTGATCCGACAAAAAGCAAAGCCCAACTCCAGCACCGTGCCTTCGAACGGCGATGAAGATTTTAAGGCTGCGCTTTTCTCCCCTCGTTGAATTCCGCGGGGATTCATCCGGCCGACAAGCCAAAAATCCGCCCGCACTGCTTCCCGCGGACGCGAATGATGCCGTTAACGCAATTCGCCATCCCGGCGGGACAACGCTGCAGCACGGAAAAAGTTCCAATAAAAAACCCGGCTGGAAGGCCGGGTTTTAAAAACAGGCGCAATAGAAGCTTAGGCGGCTTCTTCCTGTGCCTCGTCTTCTTCGATTGTCTTGCCGCGCTTGGGACCCTTGGCAAGATTGATCTCGACAACGCGAACGGCTTCCGTTTCAGACATTCTGTTAACGGCAGCGATTTCACGAGCCATGCGGTCGAGCGCGGCTTCGTAGAGTTGGCGCTCGGAATAGGATTGTTCGGGCTGGTTCTCAGCACGATAAAGATCGCGCACCACTTCCGCGATCGAGATCAGGTCACCAGAATTGATCTTGGCATCATATTCCTGAGCGCGGCGCGACCACATGGTGCGCTTCACGCGTGCCTTGCCCTGGACCACCTTGAGGGCACGCTCGACAAAATCCGTTTCGGACAACTTGCGCATGCCGATGTTCACGGCCTTGGCAACAGGCACCTTAAGGCGCATCTTGTCCTTCTCGAAATCGATTACGAAAAGTTCGAGCTTCATGCCCGCCACTTCCTGCTCTTCGATGGCCGTGATCATTCCCACGCCGTGAGCGGGGTAGACAATCGATTCACCGGTCTTGAAGCCCTGGCGCGCGGGAGAATTCTTCTTCTGCTGAGTCGTCATTCGTTTCACAAACTCCCTATTACTCACCCGTGTTTCGGGTCGGGGAAACCGGGTCTGTCAGGCCCGGATGAGACGGGGGAAACCGTCGGGTCACTCCATACTGGTCCGACCAACGCTAGCGAAAAACAAACCCCATCGCGAACTGCGACCGCCAACATTCAAGCGTTGCAATGTCACTTGTACCGCGTTTTGGATGATCTGTTGCTTTCGTGATGTTTTTTGGGCACGCGAGTGCCGCCTTGTGGAACAGTTCTTATTACCTACCACAAAAAAGTGCGGAAATCAATAATTTGCTTTTGCATGTGCACACAAGGCCACATTCGTCCTGTGCTCAACAAAAAGGCAATATGATTCCAGATGGCTGCCGAGCCATGCGAGGAAGGTATGGATCAATCGCCCTTGCCAGGCTCCGGCGAGAAGAATTGCTCGTATTTGCCAGCCACGCCGTCCATCTCTTTGGCTTCCGGTAAAGGATCGCGCTTGACGGTGATGTTGGGCCAGACCTGCGCAAAATCCGCATTCACCTTGAGCCATTTGTCCAGCCCCGGTTCGGTGTCCGGCTTGATTGCCTCGGCGGGACATTCCGGCTCGCAGACGCCGCAATCGATGCATTCATCCGGGTGAATGACGAGGAAGTTTTCACCTTCATAAAAACAATCGACCGGGCACACCTCGACACAGTCGGTGTATTTGCAACGGATACAATTGTCGGTCACGACATACGTCATGCGGCACCCCAGCAATATCTCGGATCAGCAACACGCCGGCAACAGGATGAGTGCCAGCATGCCGGAAAGCCGGGACAGGCGAAACCCTAACTGCAAAGAGGACAGGAGGCAGGCATTCCGGCTTTTCGACTGTCAGGTAAAGCCTTTGGCTTTGCTTAGCAAGGATAAAGCGTCCTGAAAACCGCAGCTCGGCAGGCGATTTTTCTAATCTAATCGCTATCTGCGTCCGGAAGCAGCCGGTCGGTTTCCCGACGCTCCTTCTTGGTGGGCCGTCCGCTTCCCTGCATGCGCTGCGCCTGCTCGAAGAGCGTCAGCCGCTGCCTCCCTTCCGGTGGCGGGCTGAGATCCTCGTAAAGAAGACGCGCCTCCTCGAAAGGGCCGCGCCGCTCGCCGCCCGACCTCACTACCAGCACGACATCGCGACGTTCAAGCGCAAGCTCAATGCGGTCCCCCGGCTTCACCTGGGAACTCGGCTGGGAAACAAGCTCTCCGTTCACCCGGACATGGTTCGAGCGGATAAGGTCCTGAGCGATGGAGCGTGATTTCGCCATGCGGGCAAAAAAGAGCCACTTGTCGATGCGCTGGCGCGAACCGCTCAACGACGCCGCTTGTGGCTCCTTTTCCGTCATAGCCTTACTTCTTCATTTGCTCCTTGAGAGCAGCGAGCTTTGCAAAGGGCGAATCCGGATCGATCGGCTTCTCCTTGCGCGGGGGCTTAGCCTCAAAACGCGTCGGCTGCGACCCTTTGCCGCGCTCGTTACGATCCTGGCGTGGGCCGCCCTCCGGGCGTTCGCCGCGGTTTGGCCGATCGCCACGGTTGTTGTCAGGTCGGCGATTGTTGTCGCGGTTCTGCCGGCCGCCGTCGCGGCGCTCACGATCCCGGTCGCCGCTTGGGCGCCCTTCCCTGCGCTCTCCATCGCGACGATCGTCACGGCGCCCTTGAGCACCCTGAGCCGCTTCACCGCCGGCCTGGCGTTGGCCACCGCCGTGGCCGCGCCGATCACCGTGTTGCTGGCGTCCAGTTCGCTGATTGTTGTCCCGACCACCACCAGGCCGCCACAGAAGAACGGGCTTCGGCTCCTCGGACTCATCAGCCTTTGCCGCATCAGCAGGGTCTGCCGAAGGCGTTTCCTCTACTGCCTCCGGTACCGCTTCGGATTGCGCCGTTTCAACAGCCGTATCGGGCGAAGCCTCTGCCGTTTCGGAGGCGTCCGCGTCGTCAGCCTCTCCGGTCTCCTGTGCGGCTTCGGCAGATGCCGGCGCTACACTATCGGCAGACGCCCCGCCTTGAGCAGCCAGGAAAGCCTGCGCCTCTTCCGCCTTGACGGCATCCGCACGGTAACCCAACCCCTTGAGGATCTCTTCCATGTCGTCTGGTGTGGCGCCTAGGATGGAAAGCATCGCGGTCGTCGTCGTGAACCGGCGGCCGTCATAAGCGCCCTCCGGACGTGGGGTGGTGCCGGGCTTCCACTGGAGGAGCGGACGGATCAGATCTGCCAGGCGCTCGAGAATATCGATACGAACCGCGCGTTTTCCGAGGAAGCGGAAGCCTGCCAGTTTGTAGAACATGCGTTCGAAAGCCGGATCCGCGACAACCGAAGTACGGCCGGCGGCAAGTGCCGGAATAAGGTCGCCGTAACCCGGCTTGTCGAGGCCGTCATTCTTCAAGGCCCAGAGAAGCGTGATCAGTTCGGCTGGAGCCGGTTTCAGAAGCGTCGGCATGAAGACGTGATAGGCGCCAAAGCGGATACCGTAGCGCCGCATCGAAGCGCGCGCGTCCTGATCCAGCGACTTGACTTCTTCTGTGACATCGCGCCGGAAGAGAACACCCAGATTCTCGACAAGCTGGAAAGCCAGCCCCTTCGCAAGACCCTGAAGGTCTTCGGCCCGCGACAGATCATCGAGCGGCTTCAGGATCGTGGCGACATGATGATTGACGAAGCGCTCGATGCGGGCAACCACATGATCGCGGGCATTGCCGGTGAGCTGTTCGTCCGACAGCAGGATAACGCGCGGACGCATGATATGATCGCTCGCTGTAAGACGGGCGACAGGTTCGCCCAGCCAACGCACGAAACCATCGGATCCCACGGCGAGATCGCCGTTGCCGGAGGCATAGAGCCTTGCGGCGCGGGCCTCGAATTCGAGGGCCAATGCCTTCTGGGCAGCCGCCTGCACCGCCCTGGCATCCGGCCCCTCGGCCCCTGCGACGGGTGTGAAGCGGAATCCCGCCAACTGCCCGACGTGATGTCCTTCCACAAAGACATCACCATTCACACTGATTTCAGCTTCCAGCATAGCATTCTCTCTCAGGCGCTTCATGAGCACAGATGTCCTGCGATCAACGAAGCGTTTCGTCAACCGTTCATGTAGTGCGTCCGACAACCTGTCCTCAATTTCCCGCGTCTTTTCTTGCCAGTGTGTCGGATCGGCAAGCCAGCCGGGACGGTTCGAGACATAGGTCCAGGTCCGAATTTGCGCAATGCGTGCCGACAGCGTGTCGATTTCGCCATCGGTCCGATCGGCACGGCGGACCTGCTCCGCCATGAAGTCCTCGTTCACAGTACCGAAGCGCACAAGATCGGAGAAAAGAGTCGAAATGAGGTCCGCATGCTGCGCCGGCGCAATCCGCCGATAATCGGGAAGAGCGCAGGCTTCCCATAGTTTCTCCACGCGTTCCGGCGTTGTCGCCGCGTCCCGAATCTCCGGATATCTCGAAAGATGATCAAGGGCTTGGCTATCGGTCGCGGGCAATGCTCGGGTAAGACCGGAAACCGTGGGCGCCGCATCGAGGCTTTCTCGCAAAGCTTTGAGCGAAGAAAAATCCAGGTTCTTCGAACGCCACTGAAGCACCTTCACCTGATCGAATTGATGCCCTTCGATTCGCTCGACCAGTTCATCGTCGAAGGGTGCAACCTGACCGGTGACACCAAAGGTTCCGTCTCTGACATGTCGCCCGGCGCGGCCGGCGATTTGGCCGAGCTCCCCAGGATTGAGATTTCGGAACTGGTAACCGTCGAATTTCCGGTCCTGGGCAAACGCGACATGATCGACGTCCAGGTTGAGACCCATGCCGATCGCATCCGTCGCAACCAGGTATTCAACATCGCCTGACTGATAAAGACCGACCTGAGCATTGCGCGTACGGGGACTGAGCGCGCCGAGAACGACGGCCGCGCCGCCGCGCTGGCGCCGGATGAGTTCTGCGATGGCATAGACCTCGTCAGCCGAAAACGCCACGATGGCAGAACGCTGCGGAAGACGGGTGATTTTCTTCTGGCCCGCATAAAAGAGCTGAGACAGGCGCGGTCGCTCAACGATCGTCACGCCCGGCAATAGCTTTTCGAGAATCGGACGCATCGTCGCGGCACCCAGCAGAAGGGTCTCGTCGCGCCCGCGAAGATGCAGGATCCGGTCAGTGAAGATATGTCCGCGCTCGAGATCGCCGGCCAATTGCACTTCATCGATTGCGACAAACGACGCTTTCGTCTCACGCGGCATCGCTTCGACGGTACAAACGGAAAAGCGGGCGTTCGGCGGAGTTATCTTTTCCTCGCCGGTCACTAGCGCCACCTGGGAGATCCCGACTTTTTCCACCAGGCGCGTATAGACCTCCCGCGCCAGAAGCCGGAGCGGAAGACCGATCACACCCGAACCATGGGCGACCATTCGCTCGATGGCGTAATGCGTTTTGCCGGTATTGGTGGGTCCGAGCACGGCGGTAACGCCGCGCCCACTTGTAATCAAGGGCTGAAAATTCAAAGCCTAGGTCCGCGCATATGTGGACCGGTCATTACATGAGAAAAAGCCGGCCACGCCACACATGGCGATCCCTGCCGATAAAGGCAAGCCTCCATTGCGGTTTTGCACGCCAGGTACGGGGTTTTCCGCGCGATTTAATCATCTCCTTCCACAAGGAAAATCGTAGCAAAGAACAGACGCGAACGAATCGGAGACGAATCGCAGACTCCACAGGATTCAACGTTTGTTCACGGCTATATATTGATGCACACCTGCTCGCACAAACGACATCCTGAATCTCGTGCCGATTCCTACCGCTTTTGATGGATGCTCCGGCGAAATCGCCGTCACTCACAGAGAAAGACCGGAGTCAACATATTGATATAGTTAATTTTTGATAAACCAGCAACGCATGACTCCACTCCTAAAAGCGCCCGAATTAACGTTCGGGTCAAAGCCAGAACGAAACGTTGACGAATCAGAGACCGATCTTCTTTCCGGTTTTGTTCTCACAACATCTAGTATCTGCCAAGCCGCGTCCGACTCTAAAAATCCGAGGCGCAGTTAATCGTTAACGGTGGTCTCCGATGCGGGTGTTAACCCCGCCTAACATCCGTTAATCACACGTGAGAGACTGCGCTTCCGCCTCTTGGAACAAAAAACGCCAAGCCACGTTTCCTCGCCACATCCGAACCGGATTGCCCAGTGGAGTAAAAAGCCATGCTCGGAACCATATTGCTTATCATCCTCATCCTACTGCTCATTGGCGCTTTGCCGAATTGGGGTTATAGCCGAGGTTGGGGCTATGGTCCGTCCGGCGGATTGGGCCTCGTAGTACTGATCATCATCATCCTGCTATTGATGGGCAGGATCTAAAACGGCGTAGCCGTGCGTAAAAGGGAAGGGAAAATCACATGAAGAAGATTCTGGTAGTAGGCTGCATGATCGGCACGCTCGCCTCCTGCACGTCCACTGAACGGGGCACGGCAATCGGTGCAGGCACCGGTGCCGTTATCGGCGGTGCTGTGACCAACAGCTGGGGCGGCGCAGCGGTCGGCGCTGTCGCGGGCGGTCTCGTCGGCGCGGCAATCGGCGAGTCCGAAAAGCGGCGCGGCTACTGCGTCTACCGCGACCGTTACGGCCGCACCTACGAGGCTCGCTGCCGCTAAGCCGCACGAGCGGAAGATATTGGCGACCGGCGTAGGGCAACCGACGCCGGTTTTTCTTTGCCTTAACGCGCTGGCGTCAACCTTTGGAGTAAAGCCGGAACAAATCGCTGACGAATCGGCGACATCGGCTGCTTCTCGGTTTGTTCACCACAATATCTCGTATTATAACAACACGTTAACCATATTGGCAGGCGGGATCGCCTGCCAATATGGCCCCTAGTCACGGCAGACGGTTAATGGCGGAAATTATCCGGCCATAAACTGGCCGCCGTTTGCCGAAAGCGTCGACCCGGTAATGAAGCCTGCTTCGTCGGAAGCAAGGAAAACGACGCAGCGGGCTATCTCCTCCGGTTCGCCAAGACGACCGACCGGAATCTGCGGAATGATCCGTTCGTTGAGCACCTTTTCCGGAACAGCTCGCACCATCTCTGTGCCGATATATCCCGGGCAAACCGCATTGACGGTGATGTTCTTCGCCGCTCCCTCCTGAGCAAGCGCCCTGGTGAAGCCGAGATCACCTGCCTTGGCCGCGGAGTAATTCACCTGCCCCATCTGGCCTTTCTGGCCATTGATGGAAGATATGTTGACGATGCGACCGAACCCGCGGTCACGCATCCCGGCCCAGACCGGATGCGTCATGTTGAAAAGTCCTGTAAGATTGGTACCGATCACCTCGTTCCATTGTTCCGGGGTCATCTTGTGGAACATGCCATCGCGCGTGATACCGGCATTGTTCACAAGGACATCGATCGGTCCGAGTTCTGCTTCGACTTTGGCGATACCTTCAGCGCATGCTTGGTAGCTCGATACGTCCCATTTGAAGACCGGAATTCCCGTCTCGTTATAGAAGGCTTTTGCCTTCTCCTCATTGCCGGCAAAGTTGGCCGCCACCCGATAACCCGCGGCCTTGAGCGCAATTGAAATCGCCGCCCCGATACCACGCGTTCCTCCCGAAACCAATGCAACCCTGCTCATGCCACTTCCCTTCCCTTTGTGATACGGTCCTTCTGCGTAACCAAATGCTTACGGATTTTGACAGACTCGCGCCAGGAACAACTCCGCCTTCCGGCTTCGAGCAAGCGGAGCTATCCCGCGAAAATCACATTGCTTCGAGACACATGGCAACGCCCATACCGCCACCGATGCAAAGTGTTGCGAGACCCTTCTTGGCGCCGCGACGCTTCATTTCGAAGAGAAGCGTATTAAGAACGCGGGCACCGGATGCCCCAATCGGATGGCCGATGGCAATGGCACCGCCATTGACGTTGACGATCGAGGGATCCCAGCCGAGGTCCTTGTTGACCGCGCAAGCCTGCGCCGCAAAGGCTTCATTCGCTTCGACAAGATCGAGATCATTGACAGACCAGCCGGCTCTCTCCAGCGCCTTGCGGGAAGCAGGAATCGGGCCGGTACCCATGATCTGCGGATCGACACCGGCGGTAGCCCAGGAAGCGATGCGGACCAAAGGCGCAATGCCTCGGCGCTTGGCTTCTTCTTCTGTCATGAGCACGGTGGCCGCCGCACCGTCGTTGAGGCCGGATGCGTTGCCGGCAGTGACCGTGCCTTCCTTGTCGAAAGCCGGGCGGAGCTTTGTCATCGCGTCCATTGTTGCACCCGCACGGATGTACTCGTCGTTATCGACGGTCACGTCGCCTTTTCTCGTTTGAATGACGTAGGGAATGATCTCATCCTTGAAACGGCCTGCAGCTTGCGCCGCTTCTGCCTTGTTTTGGGAAGAGACGGCAAACTGATCCTGCTCTTCGCGGGAGAGCTGCCACTGGCGCGCAATGTTCTCCGCCGTAATCCCCATGTGATAGCCGTAGAAGGCGTCTGTGAGCCCGTCCTTGATCATCGTATCGATCATCTTGAAATCGCCCATCTTCACGCCACCGCGCAGATGAGCGCAGTGCGGAGCCATGGACATGGACTCCTGGCCGCCTGCGACGATGATCTTTGCGTCACCCAAAGCAATCTGCTGCATTCCGAGTGCCACGGCACGCAGGCCCGAACCGCAAAGCTGATTCACTCCCCAAGCGGTTGCCTCCTTGGGAACACCGGCTTTCATCGCAGCCTGGCGCGCCGGATTCTGGCCTTCGCCCGCCGGCAGCACCTGCCCAAGGATGACCTCGTCCACGTCGGACGCATCGACACCGGCGCGGGCAAGCGCGCCTTTGATCGCCGCAGCGCCGAGTTCGTGGGCCTGGACATTGGCGAAGGCACCGTTGAACGAGCCGACGGCAGTGCGGGCAGCCGATGCGATCACGATGGATGGATTAGCCATGGGAGGTCTCCTCTTATTCGATATTGCTCACGAGACTGGCAAAGCTTGGCCGCAGAGTCAAACGCCGGGGCGCATCAGCAGGCTGTGTTGGAAATTGGCCTTGAGATTTCGCGGATTTGCTGCGCAACAAAGCAATCGCCGCGCCGCACAAATCGATTGTCAGCCTGCTTCATTTAGGCTTACATTCCTCTTGGGAGCGCAACGCCATCGACAAAAAACAACCACGTTGACGGGAGCAGGAGGCAATTATGGCGAAGACCGAAGGCGAAATCATAATCAAGAAATATGCCAACCGACGCCTCTACAATACAGGCACCAGCACTTATGTGACGCTGGAGGACCTGGCAAAAATGGTCAAGAAAGGAGAGGAGTTCCTGGTTCAGGATGCCAAGACCGGCGAGGACATTACCCATTCCGTTCTGACGCAGATCATCTTCGAGCAGGAATCAAAGACGGGGAACACCCTGCTGCCCATCTCGTTTCTCCGGCAGTTGATTTCCTATTACGGCGACCAGATGCAGATGGTCGTGCCGACTTTTCTCGAACACTCGATGAAGACCTTTACGGAGCAGCAAACGCAGATGCGGGAGCAGATGGCCAAGGCCTTTGGCGATACGCCGCTCAGCAAAAACCTGCAGGCGCCGATGCAATTGATGGAAGAGCAGGTGCGTCGGAACACTGAGATGTTCCGTCAGGCGGTGCAGATGTTTTCCCCCTTCACGGGCCAGCCACCAGCCGCAGCTCAAAAGAAGGCGGATTCGAAGGATATCGACGAACTGAAAGAACAGCTTCGCAACCTTCAAAGCCGGCTCGACAATCTCTGATTAAAGCCCGATCGATACATCCCGCCCGGCCGAACGGATCGCGACTGCAAAGCCGCCGATGACGTCGATGAATGTTATGATCATCAAGATGAAGAATATCTGCGTTGCAGCATCTCTGACCAACAGGAATTCCGTCAGATATCCGACGAAGGTCAGCATTGAGAGCATGTGATTGAAAAGCGAGCCGCGACCGTTGCGGCTCGCCTTCAGGATTTCCACGAAGAGAAAAAACAACGCAACCACGATCAGAACGTCGCCCAGCGTCATCGTCCACTCCGCGCCGGAGAGCATCCGCAGCGAGATCAAGACATTGTCGAGCGAAGCCACTCCGCCCCCGCCCATCGTTCCCAACATCGCAAGATTGTAGAGAACGAACGGAATGATCATCAACGGCAGGGCAGCGAGCATGGCAGACTCCAAACAATGATTGGTCGGCCGGACTGTGATGGCTGCTCGCGCTTTCCGCAAGACATCGCTGAAACAAAAAAGGCCGGCAAAGCCGGCCCTCATGCAAACTGCCTGCTAAAACGCTTACGCGTTTTCCTTCGGCGTCAGAACCTGGCGGCCACGGTACATACCGGTCTTCAGGTCGATGTGATGCGGACGGCGAAGTTCGCCGGAGTTCTTGTCTTCGATATAGGTCGGAGCCTTGAGCGCGTCGGCGGAGCGGCGCATACCGCGCTTGGACGGGCTCGTTTTTCTCTTCGGTACAGCCATTTTCGTTACTCCACTTTCGTGCAAAACATGATCCCCGGCCGGAACTGAGGCCGATTGGGCATGTCTCGATCTCGGAAATTTGGGCGGCTTATACATGCCCTGCAGGGGTTTGACCAGTCCTCAGCGGGATTTTTTGTAAATATGAGGCTTACGCCTCGTCTTCCGGCACGATCCAAGTTTCGGCAAGCGCCGCTTCCTGCCATTGGAGCCAAGCGGGATGGGATTTCATCGCCGCCATGTAAGCGAGCGTATCTGCATCCGACACAAGATCATAAACGTCAAACCGATTAACGACCGGTGCGAACATCGCATCCGCTGCGGAGAACTCGCCGAATAGAAATGGCCCGCCGGACGTCGCGCGCAGTTCCCGCCAGATCGCGGAAATCCGGGCTACGTCGTCCATCACGCCTTCGGCCAGTTCAATTTTGCGCTTTGGCCGTCGGATATTCATCGGGCAGGCGTTGCGCAACGCTCTGAACCCAGCAAGCATCTCAACCGAAATCGACCGGGCTATCGCTCGGTCGGGCGCCGCTTTTGGCCAGACGCGCCTTTCGGGGAAAAGCTCGGCGACATATTCAATGATCGCCAGCGACTCCCAGACGCGCAGGTCCCCATGATGCAGCACGGGCACCTTGCCGGTTGGCGATATCGGCTTGAACCTCGGATTCCCTGCTGGAAAATCGAACGGTATCAGCACCTCTTCGAACGGAATCCCAGCTCCCGTCATCGCAATCCATGGGCGGAAGGACCATGACGAATAGTTCTTGTTGCCGATATAAAGGATGAGCTTTTCCACGACGGCGCCTCCAGCAGGTTTTACCTGCCTATAATCGGCCCGCCGGACAACAACCAATGAAATTGCGCGAAGTCAGCCATAAATGCATTTGATATAATCGGCGGAGCTGCGGGCACGCCGCTCGACGACTGCGGCCAAGCGCTGCATTCCGCGGCCGGGCTTGCCCGCGGCCCGGGTGATGGGATTGGGAAGCGCCACAGCCAGAAGCGCTGCCTGCCGCGCGTTGAGCTTTGCGGCCGGCACTTTAAAATGATATTGGGCTGCCGCCTCTGCCCCGTAGATGCCAGGGCCCCATTCAGCGATATTGAGATAAATCTCCATTATCCGACGCTTCGACCACACGAAGTCGCCGCCGATTGCGAGAGGCAGTTCGAGACCTTTGCGGATGAACGAACGACCATTCCAGAGGAACAGGTTCTTGACCGTCTGCATGGGAATCGTGCTGGCTCCGCGTGTCGCTTCGCCGTCAAGGGCATCCTCCACCACACCGCGCATCTGGGCCCAGTCAACGCCACCATGGAAGCAGAACTGTCCGTCTTCCGACATCATGACCGAACGCACCAGGTTGGGCGAGATGTCGTCGAGACTAACCCAGCGCCGATCATAGCCACGGAAAAGGATCAGTTCTGAGAGCATCAAGGTCGAGACAGGGCGAGTAAACGGTATGGCGTAGACCAGGATCAACAGGTAGGGCAGCACCAGGACGACGACCGCAATTGAGAGAAAGCGACGCGTCAGCCTATTGGACAACAGACGGTCCCGCCGCGTCCTCATGACGGACTCCTCTTCGTCCGCGTGCTGTTCGGGTGAAATGTCCAATATCCCGCTTATCCCATGCTTAGCAATTTCATAACCGGTGAATGCTTCCAAGGCGAGTCCGGCGCCGAAACTTCCGGTGTACTGGTAAATCTCCGTTGCTTGCCAACGGTTGGCATGCCAAACAGCGGCCATGACGGACACCAAACCTGCATTTGACGAGCGCTTACGACAAAGCGCTTCCGAGACGGAAGCCTTGCTTGCTTCGGTGCTTTCCGATGCCGCCCTGCCGGATGAGATCGCACGCCCGGCACACCTGATGGCAGCCATGCGGCACGGCTCCTTGAACGGTGGGAAAAGGCTTCGGCCCTTTCTGTTGCGCGAAAGCGCGGTTCTTCTCGGCGGGTCATCCGATGCCGCGCTTCGTGTCAGCGTGGCGCTCGAATGCCTTCACTGCTATTCGCTGATTCACGACGATCTTCCGGCCATGGACGACGACGATCTGCGGCGGGGCCAGCCGACCGTTCACAGGGCTTTTGACGAAGCGACAGCTATCCTCGCCGGCGATAGTCTTCTGACCTATGCTTTCGACATCATCGCGGCTCCGGAAACCACGCTTGCGGACAGGCTCAAGACAGAGCTTGTGCTGGCACTGGCGCGGGCAGCAGGCCCTGGCGGCATGGCAGGCGGACAGGCTCTTGACCTTGCCGCAGAAAAATCAGCGCCGGATGAAGCCGGTATCGTGACCTTGCAGGCAATGAAGACCGGTGCGCTGCTGCGGTTTGCTTGCGAGGCAGGCGCCATCGTCGCCGGGTCGCCGGCGGCCGATCGGGAAAGACTTCGTCTTTTCGGCCAAAAGATCGGCCTTGCCTATCAGCTCGCCGACGATCTGCTCGACCTCACCTCCGATGCCTCCACCTTGGGGAAGGCGGCTGGCAAGGATGCCGCGCGCGGCAAGGGAACGCTGGTCGGCCTCCATGGCAGGGATTGGGCTGAAAAGAGGCTCGAAGTACTGACCAATGAAGCTATCGGCCTTCTTGCGCCCTACGGAGAAAAGGCGCTTATTCTGCAGGAAGCGGCGCGCTTCATCGCCAGCCGAGACAATTGACCCCGAGGGAAGACCTTGCCTGAGATCCTGATCTATATGTGGCCCGCCTATGTCGCCTATATCATCAACGTCGCAAGCCCCGGCCCGGCCAATTTCGCGATCATCGGCGCCTCGATCTCGCAAGGCCGCCGCGCCGGGTTGATCACCGCACTCGGTATCGGATGCGGTTCTTTCACCTGGGCCTGCGCCGCAGCGCTTGGCCTAGCGGCGCTGCTGCGCAACTATGCGCTTGCACTGGAGATCCTGAAAATCCTTGGCGGGCTCTACCTGATCTATCTCGCCTGGAAGGCTTATAAATCCGCACGCTCACCGGATGCAAAAGCCGCAATCGGCAATGCCCGGACGGATTATACGGCACGCCAGCTTTGGTTGCGCGGCTACATGATCCACCTGACCAATCCGAAGGCTATCTTTGCCTGGCTGGCGATCATTTCGCTGGGTCTGCCCGAAAACGCGTCGACTTCGGCGATCATCCTGATCATTGCCGTCTGTATGATATCCAGCCTGACGGTCTTCACCAGCTATGCAATGGTGTTTTCGACGTCCCGCGCGCTGCGCGGCTACAGGGGGGCGCGGCGCTGGATCGAAGGCACGATGGCCGTCTTCTATAGCGTTGCCGGGTTCAAGCTTCTGACGAGCCGCATCTAGACGACTCGTCAGAGTTTTTCAAAAATCAGCCCTGCGTAATCGGAGCGATCGCCACTTCGACGCGGCGGTTCTGCGCGCGACCATCCGAGGTCGCGTTAGACGCAACCGGTTGCGACGGACCAAAACCCATCGTCGACATGCGGCGCTGGTCGACCCCGCGGCCTGCCAGATAGTTCGCAACCGACGCAGCACGGCGTTCCGACAGCCCTTGGTTATGCGAGAGGCTGCCGGTCGAATCGGTATGCCCGTTTACATCGATAAAGGTCTTGTTGAACTTGTTCAGCACGACCGCTACCGAATCGAGGGTTCTGTAGAATGGCGGGATCACCTGATCCTGGTCGGTCGCAAAGGTGATGTTGGACGGCATGTTGAGGATGATGCGATCGCCGACGCGCGTCACGGAAACGCCCGTGCCCTGAAGCTCGGCACGTAATTCCGCTTCCTGATTGTCCATATAGGCGCCAATCCCGCCGCCGGCCAGCGCACCGATACCGGCGCCGATCAGAGCATTGCGACCCGCATGGCGTCCTCCCGTCAGCCCGCCGGCAAGTGCGCCCAGGCCGGCACCGATCACGGCACCACCAGCGGTGTTGGAAACCTTTTGTTCACCCGTATACGGGTCGGTTGTGGTGCAGGCAGAGAGATAGGTCGCGCAAAGTGCGACGATTGCGATTTTCTTGAGCATGAAGTTGAAGTCCCCGTCGTCAATGGTGACATCTCATTTACCACGAATTGCGGCAATAGCGAGGAGAGGCTTCGGCACTCGGTAGCCCCTTTTGTCCAACAGCTGGCATTCCGGGACTGACCAACCTCGTCGACGATTGCAACGTGTTGGCGTGGCGGCTCTTGGGAACCAAATTACTCTGCAGCCGAGCGGTGCCCGAAGCGCTGTTCGATATACTCGATGACGAGTTTCTCGAAATCGGCGGCGATATTCGGGCCGCGCAGCGTCATAGCCTTCTGGCCATCGATGAAAACCGGTGCCGCCGGCGTCTCGCCGGTGCCGGGCAGCGAAATCCCGATATCGGCATGCTTGCTTTCGCCGGGCCCGTTGACGATGCAGCCCATGACGGCGACGTTAAGCGCTTCGACGCCTGGATATTTCTCGCGCCAGACCGGCATGTTCTTGCGGATGTCGTTCTGGATGTTCTGCGCCAGCTCCTGGAAAACTGTCGACGTCGTGCGGCCGCAACCGGGACAGGCCGCGACCACCGGCACGAACTGGCGGAAGCCCATGACCTGCAGCAGTTCCTGCGCCACCTGAACCTCGCGGGTGCGGTCGCCGTTCGGCTCCGGCGTCAGCGAGACCCGGATCGTGTCGCCGATCCCATGCTGCAGCACATAACCCATTGCCGCAGACGAGGCGACGATGCCTTTCGATCCCATGCCGGCTTCGGTGAGGCCAAGGTGCAACGCGTGGTTGGAGCGCTCGGCAAGCATGGAATAGACAGCGATCAGGTCCTGCACCTGGCTGACCTTAGCCGACAGAATGATTCGGTTGCGTGGCAGGCCGATCTGCTCGGCAAGCTCTGCGGAAATTAGCGCGGATTGGACGATGGCCTCATGCATGACCTGACGGGCGGAAAGCGGCGAACCCTCGGTGGCGTTGCGGTCCATCAACGTGGTCAGGAGATCCTGGTCGAGCGAACCCCAGTTGACGCCGATGCGCACCGGCTTGTCGTAGCGGATCGCCATCTCGATGATGTCGCCGAACTGCTTGTCCTTTTTGTCCTTGAAACCGACATTGCCCGGATTGATGCGATATTTAGCCAGCGCTTTGGCGCAGGCCGGATGGTCGGCAAGCAGCTTATGGCCGATATAGTGGAAATCGCCGACCAACGGCACGTCCATGCCGAGCCGCAACAAGCGCTCGCGGATTTTTGGTACCGCTGCAGCACTCTCGTCACGGTCGACGGTGATGCGGACGATTTCCGAACCAGCCTTGTAGAGCGCGGCGACCTGCGCGACCGTCGCATCAATGTCGGCAGTATCCGTATTGGTCATCGACTGAACGACGACGGGCGCGCCGCCGCCGACGATGACGCCACCGACATCGACCGCAACGGTGGCACGCCGCGGCTTGGGATCATAATCGACGGGTGAGGACATGGAGCTTCTCGTCGCCTTGAAAATAGGAGCGCCTTTCAGGTGGCGTATGGTTTGCGGGTTGTCAACCGGCCCGCCACGCACTTTATCGCAGCAGGCGCTCTTCTTCCATCAGCGCGCGATTGCGCCTTTTTAGTGATGGGCGTTGTCGGCGTGCCTTGCAAGCGGTGACAGCAGCAAGGCCACTGCGATCAGGATGGAGAGGGCTGCAAAGATCACAGCAAGCCCGGTGTGCTCGGCAATGAAGCCGATTGCCGACGGCGCCACGAGAATGCCGGAATATCCCATCGTCGTAACGACCGAGAGACCGACACCGGGTGCCATCCCGGGCAGGTTGCCGGCGGCGGAAAAGGCGATCGGCACAATGTTGGAAATGCCAATACCCGTCAGCGCAAAGCCCGCGATCGCCATTGCCGTATTCTCGGCAAAGCCGATCAACAGCAGACCAAGGATTGCAATCACTGAACAGACGCGAAGCGTCATGACGGCGCCGAACCGGTCGCGGATGAGGTCACCCGCAAAACGCATCGCCGCCATGGTCAGAGAGAAAGCAGCGAACGCGAAACCGGACAGCGTGACGGAGGCCGCAAGTTCGTTACGGAGATAAAGCGCACCCCAGTCGAGGATGGCGCCTTCCGGTATCATGCAGAACAGGGCCATGATGCCAAGGAGCCAGGGAAGCGGCGAAAGCGGCAGGCGACTCTTGCCATGATGCCCCTCGTCGGGATGCGGTGCGTCATGCAACACCGTCCGCCAAGCCGCGACGATCATCAGCGCCGCCAGTGCTGTGACGAGGATCGCATGGGGGGAAACCCCTATATGCTCGATCAGGAAGCCGCCGGTCGAGGAGCCGATCAGGCCGCCTAAGCTCCAGAAGGCGTGGCAGGAGGACATGATGGCACGCCGCATGCGCTTCTCGACCGACACCGCATTCGCATTCATCGCGACATCCATTGCCCCGATCAGGCCCCCAAAAAGGAAGATGGCGATTGCCCCGGTCCAGATCCCGCCGACCCAGGTGAGAAACAGCAACGTCGGCGTGAGCAAAACCGCCGTCCATTTGGAAACCTGGCTCGATCCGAAGCGGGCGATCTGGCTGCCGGCGAGCGGCATCATCACGATCGATCCGAGCCCGAATGTCAGGATCATCAACCCGAGAGCCCCTTCGTCCAGGCTGAGACGGCTTGCAAATTCCGGAATTTTTGGAGCCCATGCGCCCACCATGAAGCCGTTCATCAGGAACAGCAGCGATACGCCTACCCTTTCGCGGGTAATGAATTTTTCAGACCGAATAGGAGGGTTGAGAGGTGCGCGAGTATCCATACGTCCAATCCTTCTGGTTGTCGCGACCATATTTAAATCGATTGAAATTGCAACGGCGCATTGGCGGCCCGTCTCTCACAAATTATGTGCGAACGAAACCGGCGACGATCCAAAAGGTTCTCAGGATTGGCCGCAGGACAAAAGATTGGAGGCGCCATTCCGAATGGATGGCGCCTCTGGCCTCGATGCATTTCAAGAAATAACGTCAGTAAAAGAATCAGCCGCCGTAAACGATCAGCAGATCCTTTGCATCGATCTGGTCGCCAGCCTTGACAAGGACCTCAGCGATCACGCCGTCCTTTTCCGCATGAAGCGCGGTCTCCATCTTCATCGCTTCGATAGAGAGCAACACGTCGCCAGCCTTGACCGATTGGCCGGTGGAGACGGCGACTGTCGAGATCACGCCAGGCATGGGCGCGCCGAGATGCAGACCATTGCCAAGCTCAGCCTTGCGGCGAATCGCGCCCCCGGATGCGCCATGCGCCCGGTCCGGCACCTTGATGCGGCGCGGCTGACCGTTCAGTTCGAAGAAGGCCGTCACCATGCCCTGCGCATCGGTAGCGCTCATCGCCTGGTTGACGATGACCAGCGTCTTGCCTTTCTCGATATCCGCAAACAGTTCCTCGCCATCTTTCAGCCCGTAGAAATACGCAGGTGTCGGCAGGACGGAAACCGGTCCATAGGTATCGATCGCCAAGGCAAAGTCGGTAAACACCTTGGGATACATAAGATAGGAAGCGAATTCGAAGTCGTCGATCTTTCTGCCGAGCTTCTCCTCGATGACCTTGCGTTCTGCATCGAGATCGGCTTCCGCCAGCAGCGAGCCCGGACGCGCTGTATAGGGCTCTTCGCCCTTCAGCGCCTTCTTCTGCAACGCTTCCGGCCAACCGGACGGCGGCTGGCCAAGATCGCCCTTCAGCATGGAAACGACCGATTCCGGAAAGGCGATATCCTTGGCTGGGTTCTCGACATCGGCCACCGTCAGGTCCTGGGAGACCATCATCAGCGCCATGTCGCCGACGACCTTCGAGGACGGCGTCACCTTGACGATGTCGCCGAACATTTGGTTCACGTCGGCATAGGTCTGGGCGACCTTATGCCATTTCGTTTCAAGGCCGAGCGAGCGGGCCTGCTCCTTGAGATTGGTGAACTGGCCCCCCGGCATTTCATGGAGATAGACTTCGGAAGCCGGTCCCTTGAGATCGCTTTCAAAGGCTGCATATTGGCCCCGCACCGCTTCCCAATAGAAGGAGATGCGGCGGATCCATTCCGGATCAAGACCCGGGTCACGCTCGGTGCCCGACAGCGCCTCGACGATCGATCCGAGGCACGGCTGCGAGGTATTGCCAGATAGCGCATCCATGGCGGCATCGACGGCATCGACGCCTGCGTCGACTGCGGCAAGCACGGTGGCAGCAGATATGCCGGACGTGTCATGCGTATGAAAGTGGATCGGCAGGCTGGTGGCCTCGCGCAGCGCCTTGAACAGGACGCGAGCGGCGGCGGGCTTCAGAAGGCCTGCCATATCCTTCAGCGCGATGATATGGGCACCTGCCTTTTCCAGTTCCTCGGCCAAAGCGACGTAATATTTGAGGTCGTATTTCGGCCGGGCAGAGTTCAGGAGGTCGCCCGTATAGCAGATCGCCGCTTCACAGAGCCTGTTTTCCTCCTGAACGGCATCCATCGAGACACGCATGTTCTCGACCCAGTTCAGGCAATCGAAAACGCGGAAGAGATCGATGCCGCCTTTCGCCGCTTGGCGGACAAAATATTTGACGACGTTATCAGGATAGTTCTTGTAGCCAACGCCGTTGGCTCCGCGCAAAAGCATCTGCAGGAGCAGGTTCGGAGCCCCCTCGCGGATCAACGCCAACCGCTCCCAGGGGTCTTCGGTCAGGAAGCGCATCGAGACATCGAAGGTCGCCCCGCCCCAGCACTCCAGCGAAAAGAGAGTGGGAAGCGCCCGTGCATATACGCCGGCGACGCGGGCGATATCATACGTGCGCATCCGGGTCGCGAGCAACGATTGATGTCCGTCACGCATCGTCGTGTCGGTCATCAGCACGCGCTGTTCACTTCGCATCCATTCGGCGAACTTCTTCGGACCAAGGGCATCGAGGCGTTGTTTCGTGCCGTCTGGGATATCACCGTTGATGTAAGGGATGATCGGCTTTGCCATCTGTTCTGAAGGCACTGGCCGGCCCTTGGTTTCCGGATGGCCGTTCACCGTTACGTCGGCAAGATAGGTCAGCAGCTTGGTTGCGCGATCCTGCCGTTTGACCTGCTCGAAGAGCTCAGGCGTCGTGTCGATGAACCGCGTCGTATAGGAATTGTCGCGAAACTTCGGGTGACCGATGATCGCTTCGAGGAAGGTGAGATTGGTCGCCACGCCGCGAATCCGGAACTCGCGCAGCGCCCGATCCATGCGGCTGATCGCCTCCTGCGGCGTCGAGCCGGCGGCTGTCACCTTGACCAGCAACGGGTCATAATAGCGGGTGATGACCGCGCCCGAATAGGCCGTGCCGCCATCGAGGCGGATGCCGAAGCCGGCCGCCGAACGATAGGCGGTGATACGGCCGTAGTCCGGAATGAAATTGTGCTCGGGATCTTCCGTTGTGATGCGGCACTGGAGCGCATGACCGTTGAGGCGGATATTTTCCTGGGTCGGTACGCCCGATTCCGGCGTGCCGATCGCAAAGCCTTCGAGGATATGAATCTGCGCCTTGACGATATCGATGCCGGTGACAACTTCGGTCACCGTATGCTCGACCTGGATACGCGGATTGACTTCGATGAAGTAGAATTTGCCGGTTTCGGCATCCATCAGATACTCGACCGTGCCGGCGCCGATATAATTCGTCGCCTTGGCGATCTTCAGCGAATAGTCGGCCAATTCCTGCCGCTGCGCTTCCGACAGATAGGGGGCCGGGGCACGTTCCACGACCTTCTGGTTGCGCCGCTGGATCGAACAGTCTCGCTCGAAAAGATGCACGGCATTGCCGTGGGTATCGCCGAGAATCTGGCTCTCCACGTGGCGTGCCCGCTCCACGAGCTTTTCCAGATAGACCTCGTCCTTGCCGAAGGCAGCCATGGCCTCGCGCTTGGCTTCAGTCACCTCGCGGGCGAGATCTGCTTCGGCGCGGATGACGCGCATTCCGCGCCCGCCGCCGCCCCAAGAGGCTTTCAGCATCACCGGATAGCCGATCGTCGCTGCCATTCTGGCCACTTCCGCCAAGTCATCCGGCAGGGGCTCCGTTGCCGGAACGACCGGTACGCCGACTGAAATCGCCAGATTGCGGGCAGCCACCTTGTTGCCGAGCTGACGCATCGTCTCGGCCCTCGGGCCGATGAAGGTGATACCGGCAGCGTCGCAGGCTTCGACAAATTCCGGGCTCTCCGAAAGAAGCCCATATCCGGGATGGATGGCGTCCGCGCCGGACAATTTGGCAACGCGGATAATTTCGGGGATAGAGAGATAACTTTCGATCGGGCCCAGGTCCCGCGGAAGATGCGGGCCGCGGCCAACCTGATAGCTTTCGTCGGCTTTGAAACGGTGCAGCGAGAGTTTGTCCTCCTCCGCCCAGATCGCAACCGTTTTAATACCCAGTTCGTTCGCAGCCCGAAAAACGCGGATCGCAATTTCAGACCGGTTGGCAACGAGAATCTTCGAAATCGGCAAAACGGACCTCCCCAGGCGCCATCGAAATGCTGCACTGCGAAGAACCCATATCGCCTTAATCGCCTCAGTGCAATTTCCCTGGAAGCCTGGCGCTAAATTAATGTCATAATTCGGTCATCGGCGGTTGCTCAAGTCACCAATCCCATGCGGAAGGCAGAGGCAACGACATGCTGACGGTTCTTTGCCCGCAGCTTCTCCTGCAAACCGTTGATATACCAGTCGACGGTATGGCTGGATATCTCCAGCGACTTTGCGATTTCGTTGGAGGTCAAGCCCTCTGCAAGCAATCCGACGACTTCCATCTCTCGGCGCGTAAGCTGCGTGTCGACTTGGGTTGCGGCCTCAAGCGCTGCAGCCTCACCCCGCATCTCCATAAAGCGCCAGAAGACCTTTTTCGCTGCCGCATCGAAAAGCGCTATCTCCGCAGGCGAAAGATCGACGGGCCTGCCACCGACCGTCATCGTTCCCAGAAGCCCGTTACGACCATAGACCGGAAAGATGTAGCCGTCCTGTAGACCGTAACGAATTCCTTCCTGCATCATTCGTTGCATGCGCTGCCGGTGCGGATCGTTCCTGAGCGTAAAAAGCGCGTCGCGCCAGCGGAACGGCCTTTGGGCGATGCTCAACATCCGGATGGTCGGATCAATGAGAACATATCTGCGGGTGACATACACCTGCGGCCAACCGCTGGGCCAACGGCCTGCCAACAGCAGGTCCATAGGATTTTCGTTGATCCGGGGCTGTATCAGCACGCCATAGTATTCAAAGCCATAGGCGGCCAGCAGGGATTCTAGCTGGGCCGTCAACTCCGCTTCCGCCTTGGTCTCGCCTGCCAATACCAGGAGCTGTATGATCAGCTGAATGTTCAAGACTGCCCCCGAAATGCCCATCTGGCGTCTTTGCTTGCGTGAAATTTCAGTTAATTCCCCGGGCCATAGTTGACCAGCATAGTTATCATTCGTTGAAGGTATACCGCAAAATTTAGCCTCTTGACGGCTTGAAAAGAGTTACTTCGGGGTTAGCCGGGAGGTCAGGTTTACAAAGGCTTGCCGTATAAGGAACATTTCTGGCAGAAGGGCTATTAATCGCCCGCTTCGTCGCGGAATTGCCGTTTCCGATCTTTAAGTACCAAGCACGACCGCAGTTGCGGCTCCATAAGAATGAGGTGGTATTCGTTGACGCTGTTCCAGGTTTACGCCCGAGCACTGAAATATCTGGCGAAGAACAAATGGCGGGTTACCGCAGTGGTTGTCGCCAATATCGTGCTCGCGATCATTACTATCGCCGAGCCGATCCTTTTCGGCCGAATCATCGATGCCATTTCCTCAGGTGGCAACGTTACCCCTGTGTTGATGCTCTGGGCTGGATTTGGTGTTTTCAATACAATCGCCTATGTGCTTGTTGCAAGGGAAGCTGACCGGCTTGCCCATGGCCGCCGCGCATCCTTGCTGACCGAAGCCTTCGGCCGAATCATCTCCATGCCGCTCGCGTGGCACAGCCAACGCGGTACGTCGAATGCTCTGCACACCCTACTGCGTGCCGCCGAAAGCCTGTTCGGTTTATGGCTCGAATTCATGCGCACGCATCTTGCCACGGCAGTCGCTTTGGTTCTCTTGGTTCCGACAGCCATCTCCATGGACTGGCGATTGAGCCTCGTGCTTCTGGTGCTGAGCATTCTCTACTGGATCATCGGCGTGACGGTGATGAATCGCACCAAGGAAGGGCAAGCCTCCGTTGAAAGCCACTACCACACAGTCTTTTCACATGTGAGCGACGCCATCAGCAACGTCTCGGTGCTGCATAGCTACAATCGAATTGAAGCAGAAACCAAGGCGCTAAAGAACTACACGAAAGACCTGCTCGCCGCCCAGTATCCGGTGCTCGATTGGTGGGCTCTTGCCAGTGCTTTGAATCGCACGGCCTCGACAGTATCGATGGGTGTTATTCTTGTGATCGGCACCGTGCTCGTCCAACAGGGCGAACTGCGTGTCGGGGACGTCGTCGCCTTTATCGGCTTTGCAAATCTTCTCATCGGGCGCCTCGATCTTCTGCGCCAGTTCGCCACGCAGATTTTTGAAGCCCGCGCCAAGCTCGAAGATTTTTTCGCACTTGAGGATTCGGTTGAGGAACGCGCTGAACCGGTCGATGCCGGTGAGCTCTCCGACGTTCGAGGCGAGGTGGAGTTTCGAAACGTCTCCTTCGGCTTCGCCAGCACGAGCCAGGGCGTCCACAACATCTCCTTCACCGCAAATGCCGGGGAGACGGTTGCGATCGTCGGCCCGACAGGTGCCGGCAAGACGACCCTTATCAACCTCCTGCAGCGGGTCTACGATCCCCAGGAGGGCAAGATCCTCATCGACGGCACCGATATCAGCAAGATCACGCGCAAATCGCTCCGCCAGTCCATTGCCACCGTGTTCCAGGACGCGGGACTGTTGAACCGTTCGATCAGCGAGAATATTCGCCTCGGGCGCGAGGGCGCCACCGAGGAGGATATCGCGAGAGCGGCCGAAGCAGCGGCGGCGACAGAGTTCATCGAAAGCCGGTTGGTCGGTTACGAGACCCCGGTCGGAGAGCGTGGCAATCGCCTCTCGGGCGGCGAACGGCAACGAATTGCCATTGCCCGCGCCATCCTCAAGAACGCACCTATCCTCGTTCTCGACGAGGCAACCAGTGCATTGGATGTGGAGACGGAGGCACGTGTGAAGGCCGCGATCGACAGGCTGCGCCAGGACCGTACCACCTTCATCATCGCCCACCGGCTCTCGACCGTTCGCGATGCCAACAAGGTGATCTTCCTCGACAATGGCCGGATCATCGAGATGGGCACCTATGACGAGCTCAGCCAGAGCGGTGGCCGTTTTGCTTCGCTTCTCAAGGCCAGCGGTATTCTCAATGACGAGGATGAGAAACAGCCCGAAGGGCCGCTGCCGCAAACGGCCTGAACCGTAGCGGACGACGCGACAAAGCCCGCCGTCATTTCCATGGCGGCGGGCTTTTTTGTTTCACCGTGACCTGATCTCAGTTGGTGAACTCAGTTACTCGTGTCGACGACGTATTGAGGAGGAACCCTTCTCCCTCGCTGACGGACTGCCCATTGATGGTGACTTTGCCACTTTCCACCGCGATCTTGTGCGCGACTTCATCAATGGTGATTTCAGCAGTGAAGCCGTTCCAGCCTGCCGGCAGCACGGGATTCACGAACAACCGGTCGCCTTGGCGCCGGATGCCGAGAATGCCTTCGACTGCAGCACGATAAAGCCAGCCGGCGGAACCCGTATACCAGCTCCAGCCGCCTCTGCCGGTATAGGAGCCGTGCCCATAGACGTCGGCGGCAACCACATAGGGTTCCACGCGATAGGTATCAGCCGCCTCACGGCTGAGCGCGTGATTGATCGGATTGAGGATCTGGAAGCATTTCCAGGCATCCTCTCCCCGCTTCAAAGCAGCAAGAGCCAGCACCACCCAGATCGCCGCGTGCGTATACTGGCCGCCGTTTTCGCGGACGCCGGGCGGATAGGCGCGGATATAGCCGGGATCTTTGCGCGTTTCCTGGAAAGGCGGGGCGAAGAGACGGATGATCCCTGCCTGCTCGTCAACGAGCTTTTCCAGAACGGCGTTCATCGCTTGGCTCGCCCGCTCGGGATCGCCTTCGCCCGAAAGCACGCTCCAGGACTGTGCCAGCGAATCGATCCGGCATTCGTCGCTCGAAATCGAGCCAAGCGGAGAACCGTCGTCGAAGTAACCGCGGCGGTAATAGCTCCCGTCCCAGCCCGCTTTCTCCAGCGCCTGCTTCAGAGTCTCCAGATGCGCCGTCCAGCTTTCGACACGCGGTTGGTCGTTTCGCTCGGAAGCGTATGGCAGGAAGCTCCGCAAGGCACTTGCCAGGAACCAGCCTAGCCAGACGCTCATACCGCGGCCGCCTATACCGACACGGTTCATGCCGTCGTTCCAGTCGCCGCCGAGGATCAAAGGCAGGCCTTTTTCCCCGGTGCGGGCAACGGCAATATCGAGTGCCTTGGCGGCATGCTCGTAAACGGTAGCCGTTTCTGAGGATATCTCCGGCTTGAAGAACGAGTCGTGCTTGTGTTTTTCGAGAATAGGACCTTCAAGAAAAGCAACCGGCTCATCCAGCAGCGATTTGTCGCCTGTCGCCGAGACGTATTGATGCGCCGCATAGGCGAGCCAGACCACGTCGTCCGAAATCATCGTGCGGACACCGGCGCCGGAATTCGGCAACCACCAATGTTGCACGTCGCCTTCGTGGAATTGGCGCGACGCGGCGTGAAGGATTTGATGCCGCGCCAGCGACGGCTCCTGAACCAAGAAGGCCAAAGTGTCCTGCAGTTGGTCGCGGAAGCCATAAGCTCCGGACGACTGATAGAAGGCGGTGCGCGCCATGATGCGGCAACCGAGCGCCTGATATGGAAGCCAGTGGTTGACCAGGTTATCGAGAGACTTGTCCGGCGTGGAAATCTTCAGGCGACCGGTAAATCCTCTCCAAAACTCGCGATTTGCGTCGAGAACCGTTTCGAAATCCTCTGCCCGCAGCTCGGCGACAAGCGCCCGAGCGTCTTCCTGGGTCTCGGCATCGCCCAGGAAGAAGGTTATCCTCTTCTCTTCGCCGGGCGCCAACTCGATGTCATAGGAGAGTGCCGCGCACGGATCGCCATCAAGATCGAGAGAACCGCTAAGAGCGGAAGCGGACACGACTGCCGCGGGCAGCTGTACCGAACCGAAGCGGCCGATGAATTCGCGCCGGCTTGTCGTAAAGCCGGATGGCATCTCCCGCATGGCCATGAAGGCAAAGCGGCGGTGGTCGATGCTGTAGGGATTCGTGGCAAAGAGCGTGCCCGCTTCCTCGTCGCGGGTAGACAGAATGAACGGGATGGTCCGGGCAGGATTGTTACCCAGCAGCCATTCCGCATATCCGTACACGCGCAGCCTGCGAACTTCGGAACCGATATTGCGGAGGAAGAACGACGTGAGCTTTGCCGGGCGCGTGCGGTCAACCGTCTGCGTCAGCTCGAGTTTCAAACCGTTGTCTTCTGATGCGAACACCGAATAGCCGAGCCCGTGCCGGGCTTCGAATTTTATTTCCGGCTTGCGCGACAGAGCCGCGAAGGGGGTCGACACAGTGCCGCTGTCCTGGTCGCAGACGTAGAAGGCCTCGCCCGGCCGATTGATGACCGGATCGTTGCTCCACGGCGTAAGCTGGTAGTCGCGAGAGTTCCGAGCCCAGGTGAAGCCTGCCCCTTCCGCCGACACATGGAAGCCGAACTTTTCGTTTGGGATCACGTTGATCCACGGCTGCGGGGTTGCCTGCCCGCCCCTGAGGCGCACGACATATTCGCCGCCGTCCTTTGAGAAGCCGCCATATCCGTTCCAGAACTCAAGGTCGGCAGGTGCTTCCGCCTCAGCGGGCGGCTGGAAGACTTCGCCGTTCAGCAGCGGACGCCGGTCTATCTCGATTACCTGATCCTTGGCGGGTGCGAAAATGGATGCTGTCCGGTTGAGCTGGTCACTGATCTTGCCGTTGCGCGCATGCAAAACGACGCGCGATGCGGCTACAAGACCTTCCGACGCCGTCTCGTCCAGGATGTCGCGGCGAAGGGAGAAGACATGCTGACGCTGCCCTTCCTGCTGACCGAGACGACGGGCATTCTCCGACAGATACTCGATCGCGTGCTGCATTTCCTGCGCATAGGAGGCCGCGCGTTCGTTGAAGATCACCAGATCCGAGATGACGCCACGCGAACGCAGGTATTCCTGAGCGCTCATCGCCTCCTTCGCGACCGCCATATCAGCATCGTCGTTGATACGCAGCGTGAAGATCGGGAAATCGCCCGAAATCGCCGAAGGCCACAGAGACGATTGCGGCTGCATTGAAGTCTGAATCGTCGCCTGGTCCGCCCGGAGCTGCATATCCGGATAGATCAGGTAACGCGCCAGATGCTGGAAGGCCGCGGCATCCTGGGACGATACGCCGAGATGGCGCATCTGCACCTGCGTACGGGTCCAAGCCTGCGTCAGTTCAGCCTGGAAAGCGTCCGGATGACGATACCGCTCGATCGCCTGGTCAAGTTCCTCGCGTTTGGGAGCGGCAATCGTCCAGAAGATGACGCTCACCTTCTTGCCCGCCGGTACCCTCACGACGCGGCGCAGCGACAGGATCGGGTCGAGCGTAAAGCCGTCCGTTCCGGAAAGCGTCGCGCCGGGGTCGAAGGCTGCCGCTTCCGCAAGCGTGCGACCACGGCCGAGGAACTTCCGTCTGTCGGTCTCGAACTCCGTGGGCCGTGCAGACCCTGCGTTGTCGGCAGCAAGATGCGCAATCACCATGTCGGGATCGCCGGGATTTCGCTTGTTGCGCCACGCCCGGATCACATCGCCGCGTTTGCCGATCTCGGTGCGGACAAACATCCGCGAAAAGACCGGGTGGGCATTGTCGTCATCTTCTGACGCCAGCACGGGCTCCATATAGGAGGTGACCTCGATGAAGCGGTCTTCCGTGCCCATGTTCAGCAAGGTCAGGCGGCGACCTTCCGCATCGTGCTCGGTCGCGACGATGCACTCCACGGTGCTGGTAAAATCGCCGATGGTCTTGTGGAACTCAGCGCGCTCGTCGCTGAATATCGCCTTGCTCGTCTCGCCCTCCGCACGACGGGGTTCCGACGTTGCAGACCACCATTCGCCGGTCGCGGTATCGCGAAGGAACAGGAACTGGCCCCATCGATCTTCCGTGGGATCCGGCTTCCACCGGGCAACCGACATGCCGTTCCAGCGGGAATAGCCGGAGCCGGTTGCGGTGAGCATCACCGAATAGTGACCATTCGACAGAAGAACCAGTTCGCGGTCTTTGGTCGCCGGATTGGTGATCGTGCGGATTTCTGGACGCAGCAGCTCGCCCTGACCCTTGCCAGGCGTTTCCTCGTGCTTTGCGCTCATGACCGGTATGTCGCGCGGAGCTTTTTCCTGCAGAAGCAGTTCGGCTGCCTCGATCACGGGATCGGAATGGAAGAATTCGCGCAGCAGACCGTTCATCACGACGTTGGCGATCGCAGCAATCGACATGCCGTGATGGTGCGCATAGTAGTTATACACCACCGCACAACGCTGCCCCTCCGGAACGCGGGTCGGCGTGAAGTCGACGGCGTCGTGGAAGCCAAACATGCCGAGCGCGCCGAGGGAGCGCAGCTCCGCCAGGTTTTCAGCAGCCGAGATTGGATCATATTGACTGGCGAGGATCGAGGCATAGGGAGCGATAACGGCGTTCTGGCCGAGCCCTCGCTTGAGACCGAGCGTCGGCACACCGAAATTCGTGTACTGATAGTTGAACAGATGATCGCGGGCGTTGAAGGCCGCTTCCGAAATGCCCCATGGCGTGCCAAGCCGCTTGCCGTGGTTCATCTGCTCCTTGACCACGAGATTGTTGGTCTGGTTCAGGATGCCCCCTTGCCGCTCCTGCATGACGAGCGGCGGCATCAGATATTCGAACATCGAGCCCGACCAGGAGACCAGGGCCCCCTGCGCACCGATCGGCACGACCTGACGACCCAGGCGATACCAGTGCTCCGTCGGCAGGTCACCCTTGGCGATCGCAAACAGGCTAGTCAGGCGGCATTCGGACGCCAGCAAATCATAGCAAGCTTCGTCCAATTCGTTGCTGTCGACACGATAACCGATCGAAAGCAGCCGGCGTTCCTTGCGGAACAGGAAGCTGAAGTCCATCGAGAACGCGATCGTCCGGGCACGGTCCCTCAACGCAGCCAGCCGCCCGCGCAGTGACTCCATATTGGAATTATCAAAGACGTTGTCGGCGATATGCGCTTCGCAAACGTTGACGAGGGATGCTGACCAGCGGGTTACCTCGTCACTCTGAACCGAACGAACCTCATGATCGAGATTGGTCGCCAGTTTCTGGATCTCACGCGCCAGAACCGTCAGGTTGATGATCCGGATCGAAGCAAACTCGTGCTCCCGTTTGACGGCGGCAAGCGCGTTTCCGAAGCCGGCGATGCGCTCCTCAAGCCGGCGGCGCAACGGGCGCACTGTCTTGCGGTCATCGGGCAGAGCGGTCAACGTTTCGGCGAGGATGCCGGCGACATCGCCGATACCATCGAGATTGCCCTGCAGGTGAGCTGACGGCGCTTCGGCCCACATGCGGCAGGCGGATGAAATCGCAATCAGATGACCGGCAAGATTGCCGCTGTCGACTGCCGAGATATAGGGTTGGCCAAGCGGCTTCAGCGTATCGCTATGATACCAGTTGTACAGATGCCCACGGAATTTCTCCATTTTTTCGATCGTCGAGATCGTCTGCTCGAGACGCTCGATCGTATCCGTGAAGCTGATCCAGCCAAAATGGCGCGCCGAGATCGTCGACAGCAAGTAGACCCCGATATTGGTGGGCGAAGTGCGCTTGGCGATGATCGGATCCGGGCGTTCCTGGAAATTGTCCGGCGGCAGGTAGTTCTGCTCGAGCGTTACAAAGGTCTCGAAATACCGCCAGGTGCGGCGAGCGATCTTGCGCAGTTCAACGGAGACCGTATCCGGAACGAAAAGGCGATCTTCCGTTTCCGCCGACTGGCTCACATACCATGCAACGAGCGGCGAGAAGATCCAGAGCACCGCGAAGGGAATGCCCACCAGGAACGCGTTGTCGCCGGGCAAAGCTGAGAGAATGATGCTGAGAACGGCAATCGTGGGCGCGTGCCACATCGCGCGATAGTAATCCTGAGGGCTTCCCTGAGCGCTCGACTGGATCGATGCGGCCGTACGCCATTCCAGCATCAGCTTGCGGCTGAAGAACAACCGGTAGAGGGAGCGAGCGGTCGCGTCCGTCATGATGCAGGCGGTATCGGCAATGAAGACGATGCGAAGCGCAACCTGAGCGTTGGCCGAGCGCATATCCGACCAGAGCGAATAGAAATGCGCTCCGGGCACGATATCAGTCGAGCGAGGCAGCAGACCAGTCACCAGAGAAAGCGTCGGTGCCACAAAGAGCAGGAAAATCAGCAGGATCTGCCAGATCAACGCACCGAGCGGGTCCATGAAATACCAGCCTAGAACCGATGCGAAGAACCAGGCGATCGGAGTAAGCGAGCGACGCAGATTGTCGATCATTTTCCAGCGGCCGAGTGCAGTCACGCCGCGCGTCGGATCGAGAATATAGGGAAGCAACTGCCAGTCGCCACGGGCCCAGCGATGCTGACGGGAAACCTCGACCTCGTATCGAACCGGGAAGTCTTCGACCAGTTCAACGTCGGTGATGAGCGCGCAGCGCGCGAACGAACCTTCCAGAAGGTCGTGCGAAAGGACGGAATTTTCGTCGATCCGGCCTTTGAGCGATGCTTCGAAAGCATCGACATGATAGAGGCCTTTACCGGTAAACGTGCCCTCGCCGGTCAAATCCTGATAAACGTCGGACACCGTGAAGACATAGGGATCCAGCCCTCGGCCGACAGAGAAGACGCGCTGGAAGACGGATGCCTCCTTACCGGTCGTCAGCGATGGCGTGACGCGCGGTTGCATCAGCCCATAACCATGGATCACGCGATTGCTCTTCGGATCGAGCACCGGCCGGTTGATCGGGTGATGCATTTTGCCGACGAGCTTCGTCACCGCATCCCGCATCA
The DNA here is from genome assembly GCF_004368875.1 of Neorhizobium sp. R1-B. Taxonomy (NCBI): domain Bacteria; kingdom Pseudomonadati; phylum Pseudomonadota; class Alphaproteobacteria; order Hyphomicrobiales; family Rhizobiaceae; genus Neorhizobium; species Neorhizobium sp. R1-B. The sequence goes on along the minus strand of NZ_SOEM01000011.1, from coordinate 148,629 downwards.
GGCGCGTATCGGCGTCGAGCGTCATGACGTATTGGACGTCCGCGGGAACCATGTTGGCGCCCGGCAGATAGGTTGTATCCTGGTCACCCCGAAGCAGCAGGTTCAGTTCGTGCAGCTTTCCGCGCTTGCGCTCCCAGCCCATCCACGCGCCTTCGTTCGGATTGAAGAGGCGACGCCGATGCAGGAGATAGAAACGCGTCTTGCCGTCATGAGCATATTTGGCGCTGAGTGCCGCAATCTCGCGCTTGGCATAGTCGAGGATTTCCAGATCCGCATCCGTCTCCTCGAGCTTGCTGTCACGCCAATCGCTCAAAAGCGCGAAGTAGATTTCACCGCGCGGGTTGGCGAGATAATGGACTTCGAGGTTGCGCACGAGCTCGTCAACCGTGTCGCGGTCGGTGATCAGGCAGGGCACGGCGACGAGCGTTCTGGCGTCGTCAGGAATGCCTTCCTTGAATTCATAGCCCACAAGGCGGGCCGGACGCACCACATAGGTCACGAGCGTATTGAAGAGGCCGGTGGCACCTTCCGAAGCAGGGAGGGCGAACATCAGCAGAAAGAAGAACACGACCGGCAGCGGCATATTCGCCTGGACGAGGAACCAGCCGGCAATTGCCATCGCCAGCACGGTCAGGAATATGACCGGACCCGCAATTGCGAACCAGTTGAGCCGTCGAACAAGACGGACCGTCTGCTGCACGATAAGCGGCTTGTAACCGACTGCAGCTTCCAGTTCCCTGCGCCGGCGTCCGACGATGAAGGCGCCGATATTGCTTTCGCGTGGATCGTCGCTTTCCCCGGCTGCTTGCTCTGCAAGGCTGATGGCCGCATTGGCGACCTCGCTTTCGCTCCTGCGGGAGCGGCGGGCGATCTGTTCGATACGGTTGCGGTAGGCGTTTCGCGAACCGAAATCGAGGGCTTCGTAATCCGTGCGGTCTCGGAAGATCTTGTCGATCTGCGAAACTTGTTCGAACCAGACGCTCCACTCCGTGTCATCGATGTGACGCAGGCTCTTGATGATATTGCCCATCGTCACATTGCCGGACGAAAGCCGGTTCTGTTCGGCGAGCATCACCTCTTCGACATCGGTGCCGGCCTGCTCGAGCCGCTGCTCCAGCCAGGTTACCGCAAAACCTGAGGTCTGGGAGGCATTGCGCAGACGATAAAGAAACTGGGTGATGAACGTGTTGTCGCTGGTGAGCGCCTCAATGCTCTTGAGCACATCCGCACTGGCGGCCTCGTCGTTCAGCCTGATGACTTCGTCGGCTACATCGTTCGCACGACGGCGCATGTTGCGGGAACGGTCGACGCGGGTGGCGATACGACGAAGGTTTTCGATTAGAACGAAGCGGATAAAAGACGGCAGAGCCCAGAGTTCACCGATCTCGAGCGGCTCTTCGACCTGGAATCCGTCGACCATGGCAGCCAGAGCGTCCTGTGAAACGCTGCTGTGGGTGTGGGCGACATAGAGCCATGCCACCGCGAGCACGCGGGGAATTTCCTGCCCCGCGACCGTCATCGTCGGAAGCTGCCGATAGAACTTTTTGGGGAAGTCGCGGCGGACTTCCTGGATCGCTTCCTCGACAATGTAATAATTGTCGAGAAGCCACTCGGCGGCGGGCGTGATCGACGCTCCGGCATCCACATCCGCAGCGGTTGCGCGGTAGACCCGGAAGATTTCCTTCTCGTTCTCCTGATGGCGCTTGAAGAAGTCGAACTCCAGGAAACCGGGTAGGCTGGAAGTGCCCTCCTTGCCGAGCTTTTCGCCGCACTCCCTCAACGCGTCTATGTTGAAATAAGTCGAACGGATCGAATCGTTATGATCGATCTGCTTGGCTTCGGTATCGCGCGAGGAAGCTGGCTGCGGATTCTGAAAGGACATGGACACGGGCTTCTGGGTGAGAAAACTTTAAGGGTTCGTCGGCCTCGCCTTACTCGGCCTGCATTGGAAGCGCCAGTCATCATTTTGATTATGGTGACTGGCCCGACGCAAATTCGCGAAGAGGGGAAATAGAGGGCAGTAACGATATTGCAAATAACTGACCAAAATCTATTGCCCGCTTCTGGCGGATTAACACATCAACGCCTCTAATGGCGCAAGCCTGAATGAAAGCTGAACAACAGCAGGGCCTTGATAAGACGGAAGATTCACCTTCGGCGACGACCACGGGCCGCCCACACGAAATTTGATCCGGAACTGGGTTACCTCCGTACGACGGCGCTGCTATCCATGGTGGAGCGGAAGGTTTTCAAGCGCCGCAGACAAACTAGCGAAGGCAGTTTTTGCGATGACGGTACAATTTTCAAACTACATGGCCGAGGTGGTGGCAACCCGCCGCTATCTTCATCAGCATCCGGAACTGGGACTTTCGGAGTTCAACACGTCCGATTTCGTGGCCCGGCAGCTCACGGAGTTCGGCTACGAAGTCACGCGCGGCCTCGCCAAGACCGGACTTGTAGCGACCTTGAAAAACGGCACAGGTAATCGGTCGGTCGGTATCCGCGCGGATATCGACGCCTTGCCGATCGAAGAAGAGACAGGCGCCGAATACGCCAGCAGGAACAAGGGTCTGATGCACGCCTGCGGGCATGACGGCCACACGGCGATGCTGCTCGGCGCGGCGAGGATTCTCGCTGAACGAAGGAATTTCGACGGTACGATCCATTTGATTTTTCAACCGGCAGAGGAAAATTTCGCCGGCGCAAAATTGATGATCGAGGACGGCCTGTTCGATCGCTTCCCCTGCGATGCAGTGTTCGGCCTTCACAACGACCCTACTTTGCCATTCGGAAAGATCGTTGTGAAGGAAGGACCGATACTGGCCGCTGCCGACGAGTGCCATATCGTCATCAACGGGCGGGGCGGCCACGGCGCGGAACCTCAATCGACATCCGATCCGATCGTCTGCGGCGCAAGCATCATCATGGCTCTCCAGACAATTGCCTCCCGGAATATCCATCCGCTCGACCCGGTGGTAATCACCGTCGGGTCTTTTCGTGGTGGTATGGCGAGCAACGTGATTCCGGAACGCGCCGAGATGCGCCTTACGATCCGGTCCTATGACCCTGCGGTGCGCGACAGACTGGAGGAACGTGTCCGCATGATAGCGCAAGGCCAGGCCGCAAGCTTCGGCATGACGGTCACGATCGACTACGAGCGCGGTTACGACGCGACGATCAACCATCCGGCCGAAACCGACTTTGTCCGCGAGCTGGCAAAAGGGATTCTCGGGGAAGAGAATGTCGAAGATCTGGAAAGGACATCGATGGGCAGCGAAGATTTTGGTTTCATGCTGAAAGAGCGTCCCGGCAGCTATTTCCTGCTGGGCACGAAGCGGACCGACAATGACCCGCCGTTGCATCATCCCCAGTTCGACTTCAATGATGAGGCGCTGCCGATCGGGACAAGCTTTTGGGTAGAACTCGCGGAAGCGTATCTGCCGGCGAAATAGCCTTGAAGAACAAAACACCTCCCGAGCCGGCGGAGCGCGGGAGGTGTCGCACAGTCTTGGGAAGACCGGAAGCTTACGGAAAGAGCCCAAGCACTACGGCGCCGACGAAGATGAAGGCTGCGGAAACCAGTGCGGTATTGGCTGCCCACTGCCATTTGCTGGCGCTACCAACGGGAAAGGACCGTGTCTGATGTTGTAGCTGGCGCATAAATGCCTCCCGGGTTCTGGTGCCGCCCTTTGCGAGCGTTCTCTATGCTACCTTATCTCGATAAACCCGATAGAGATAATGTTTCACTCAGCTATGCGTTCCGTAGAAAATCCTTTTTTCTTAACGAGCATTCCAAGGGATTAACGGTTTGTTATTCCCTGAGCCTCGTATCGCTTCTAAATTGCACTCTGGTCGAGGGCCAGACGAAAGACATTCGGGTCAATATTCCCGCCCGAGCAAATGGCTATCACCGTTTCCCCCAGCGTTTCCCCATGGAACAGCGCTGCGGCCAAGGCTACAGCACCTCCTGGTTCCACGACGATCTTAAGGCGGTTGAAGGCTAGCGCCACCGCATGAAGCGCTTCACTTTCCGTCACCACAAGGCCCGAACCGCAAAGCCGCGACATGATTGGAAAAGTAATGGCACCTGGCTGGGGGGTGATGATTGCATCGCAAAGCGAGCCCGACTGGGTAGAATTACGCTCAATCTTCCCGGACGCCAGGGAACGCGTGACATCGTCGAAGCCTTCCGGTTCGCACGGATGCACCACAAAATCGGGGGCTTTGGCTTCCAGGGCCAAGGAGACACCCGAAATAAACCCGCCGCCGCCGGTCGGCACCAGCACATCTGCCTTGTCGATGCCCAGTTCTTTCGCCTGCTCGGCGATTTCCAATCCGGCAGTGCCCTGCCCGGCAATCACATATGGCTCATCGAAAGGCTTGATGAGGGTGAGCTGACGCTCCTGCGACAATCGAGCGCCGATAGCATCTCGATCCTCGCTGGCGCGATCGTAAAGCACCACCTCGGCGCCATAGGCGCGGGTGTTGTCGATCTTGATGCGAGGTGCGTCGGACGGCATGACGATAACGCTCGGAACGCCATGGATCTTCGCCGCCAGCGCGACGCCTTGCGCATGGTTACCTGAAGAGAAGGCGATCACGCCTTTGGCACGCACCTCAGGCGAGAGAGCCGATATCGCCGACCAGGCGCCGCGGAACTTGAAGGAACCGGTATGCTGCAGACATTCCGGCTTCACGAATATGCGCCGCCCTGCAATCTCATCGAGGAATGGAGAAGACAGCAACGGCGTGCGGCGCACCTGCCCATCCAATCGGGCCTGCGCGGCTTCGATCATGCTGATATCGGTCATATGGAAATTCCAAGGAAAGACGAAGCAGATGGCCGACAGCCTATCGACGCTTTCCGTCCTGGTAAAGGCTGTAGAACATATCAGCCGGCTTCAGCGTGATCGCTGGCAGGCAGCATGCCGAGCTTCAACACTGCCTTGATCGGCAGGTGGTCGGAAGCAAGCCTTGCGAGGGGCGTGTCGTGGGTCTCTACGGTGTCCAGCAGACCCGGCCGGTTCGCCATGATTCGATCAAGAGCCAGCACCGGCAAACGCGACGGAAAGCTCGGCACAGCCGCCGGCAAACCGAACACGCTCGCGAGCGTGTTGAGGGAGGACCGGTCTCCCCGCCGCCATTCGTTGAGATCGCCCATCAGAACGGTCGGCTGTTCATCACGCGATCGCAGGATGTCGATGATGACGCGGGCCTGCTGGTGTCGCGAGCGGTTGAGAAGCCCGAGATGGGCGGCGATGATGCGGAAGGCACTGCCGTCCTTCAATTCCAGTTCGGTGATAAGGGCCCCTCGTGGCTCGAGCCCCGGCAATTTGACCTGATGCACGTCGCGCACCAGCCCTTCACGAAAGAAGACAACATTGCCGTGCCAGCCATGCGCCTTGGCAACGCCGCTGATCGGAACAGGAAAGAGCCCGGTTTCACGCTCCATCCAGGCGAGGTCGAGCAGCCCGCGCCGTTCGCCGAAGCGGGTATCCGCCTCTTGAAGAGCGATCACGTCGGCGCCTATCTCGCGGATGACATGGCTGGTTCGAGCGGGATCGAACTTGCCGTCGATGCCCACGCATTTATGCACGTTATAGGAGGCAACCAGCATGCCCTTGGCCCGGTCATGCGGTGCATGGACGCCGGCTCCGCGGTCCTTGCGGGCGCGGATTGATGCCAGGATGTTTGTGGGAAGATTGGTGCGCTTTTCCCGCATGGTTCCGAAGGTTATTCGCAAAGAGGTGGATTATACGACAATCCGCTCATTGATCTAACATTTCCAGCTCAGTCTAAAGATAGGGTGACCCGAGCCATAGCACGCGCTCAATGAGACGTACCACAAAGGGTCTTGCCATCAACGCCTCAAGCGTCACTTCAGTTGCGGAGGAAATCGCCAGGTCGATCCTTCGCTCCAAAGCTACCACAAACGCGCAATCCAGAACTTCGAGATCCACCTCGAAATTAAGCCGAAGGGAGCGGGGATCGAGATTGGACGAGCCGACATAGCCCCACCGACCATCGATGGCCATGAGTTTCGAGTGATTGAAGGGACCGGAAGCTCGCCAGATCCGACAATGGTTTTTCAACATCTGGTCGAATTGCGCAGTCATCGCCCGGTCGACTAGAACGAGATTGTTGGCAGTCGGTACCACTATATCAACCGTTACACCTCGTCGCGCCGCAGTGACCAGCGCGGTGATCAGCTCCCGATCCGGCAAAAAATAAGGCGAGACAATACGGACGGAGGACCGCGCCACCGAAAAGGCGCCCATCAACATCTTGTGGTTCGTCTCCACGCTGCGGTCGGGGCCGGATGACACAGCTCGCACGAAGACGGCTTTTCCCGGCTCCGTTTCCGGCGGATCAAGAGCCCAGGCCTCCTCGTCCAACATCTCGTCGGTAGCGAACCGCCAATCGGCTGCCGCAATCGCGAAGAGATCGGCCACGACCGGACCGGTGACCCTGAAATGCGTATCGAAGGAGCACATGTCTCCGCTGAATTCGCTTGAAAAGCCTTCGCGGATGTTCATGCCGCCCGTAAAGGCTGTCTTGCCATCGATCACCAATATTTTCCGGTGCGTTCTGAGATTGGCATAGGGCAATCTAAGTCCCATGATGACATTGCCGTTGAAGACGTCGACGATGACGCCGCCGTCGCGCAACCGGCCGAGAACGCTCGGGACGGAATACCGAGCGCCAACCGCATCAATGAGGACACGGACCTCAACGCCGCGTTTCACGGCCTCGATCAAGGCGCGGGCGAAACGCTCACCGATCCTGTCGCGATCGAATATGTAGGTTTCCAGGATGATGCTTCGCTGAGCACCGTCGATGGCACTGAGCATCGCGCGATAGGCCTCGTCCCCGGTATCAAGCGCAATGATCAGATTGCTGGTCGTCAAGCGATGATGCGTCACACGATCGCCAAGCGTCTTCATGGCTACGAACCGGCGGCCGAATCCGTCGGCGACTAGGTCGTCCGTAGCATCATAAGAAGCGAAATGGGCACGAATCTCCCCCTGAAGCAGCGCGCGGCGATCACTGATGACGGTGCGTCGGATGCGGTTGATCCCAGCAATCAGGTAAAGCAGGGCTCCGATGATCGGGGAAAGGATGATGACGCCGACCCAGCCCACGGCCGAACGTACTTCCTCCTTTGTCATCGCGGCGTGAATTGCCGCCGCCGCCCCCGCCAGGACCGATGCAGTGAAGAGGATGTGCGGCCAATAGCCCTCGGCGAGATCAAGCATAACGCTCAATATAGGAGCGCAAGTGCTTTCCGCAATCGAGCCGGATCAAGAGGTTATCCAGATCCGGTACGATGTCAGGCGGCGAGCTGTTTCTGGAACAGGTCAAGCGAAGCTTCAAAGGTGTCGAAAATGGCGTCTACCTGCTGCTCGTTGACGATCATCGGTGGGCAAAGTGCCATGGAATCTCCGATCGCGCGGGAGATGAGGCCCTTTTCCACCATGATCGAAAACAGCTTCGGACCAAGCTGTCCGGCGGCAAAACCGTCACGCGGCTTCAACTCCAATGCGCCGATCAGGCCGACGCCGCGCGCTTCGATCGCCAGCGGATGGCCTTCCAGCGCCTTCAGGCGGCTCTGGAATTTCGGCGCCAAGGCCCGCACGTTACCGACGAGATCGCGCTCCTCTATGATCGCGATGTTTTCCAGCGCTACGGCGGCCGCCACTGGATGCCCCGCGGCCGTCACCCCATGGCCGAAGGTGCCGATCTTCGCCGATTCATCGGCGAGCGGTTGGTAGACGTTCTCGTTGATAAGCAGTGCCGAAATGGGTTGATAGGATGAGGAAATCTGCTTGGATAACGTCATGATATCCGGCTGAAGCCCGTATGTCGTCGTGCCGAACATCTCGCCAGTCCGGCCAAAACCGCAGATCACTTCATCGGCGATCAGAAGAACATCATATTTCTTCAACACCTTCTGGATCGCTTCCCAATAGCCGGCCAGCGGCACGATGACCCCGCCGGCACCCATGACCGGCTCACCGATAAAGGCCGCCACGGTTTCCGGGCCCTCCTTCAGGATCAGATCCTCAAGGTCCTTTGCGCAGCGCTCCACGAACGCTGCCTCGGTCTCGCCTTCCTGCTTGAAGGTGCGATAATGCGGGCAGGTCGTGTGGAAAATTCCGGGCAATGGAAGATCGAAGGAACGATGATTGTTCGGTAGGCCGGTCAGGCTCGCAGCTGCGATCGTCACCCCGTGATAACCCTTGATGCGGGAGATTATCTTCTTCTTTTCCGGTTTGCCGAGCGCATTGGAGCGGTACCAGACCATCTTGATCGCGGTATCGTTGGCCTCCGAGCCGGAATTGGTGAAGTAAGCCTTCGACATCGGAACCGGCGCCATCTGGATCAGCTTTTCGGCGAGCTCAATGGAAGGTCCGTGGCTGCGGGCCGTAAAAGTATGATAGTAAGGCAGCTTCGCCATCTGCCTGGTGGCCGCATCAACGAGACGGCTTTCGCCAAAGCCGACGGCGACGCTCCAAAGCCCTGCCATCGCTTCAATGTATTTCTTGCCGTTGTTGTCGTAGACGTAGATGCCTTCGCCGCGATCCATCACCAGGGAACCGTCCCGTTCCAATGCGCGGGCATTGGTATAGGAGTGAAGGTGATAAGCCTTGTCCCGGGCTTCGATGGAGTTCGGCTGAATAGTCACGGGTGACCTCCTTTGAGACATACCACGATAGATGGATTTTCATAGGAGCAAACCACGGCGTTGGACAGTCCCAATTGCCGTTTTCAGCCCAGTGAACGGTCAAAAGAATTGACGGTTCGATCAATGGATTTGGCTATTTCACCGTCATCGCCGCGACTGGCGGCTCGGCACCCGGCGGAATTGGGCTTGTATAAACCTGTCCCTTGCGCCGTCTCTTCAAGTCGGCCCAAGCGGCTTCGCGGAGCTGCTCGCTCTCGATCGCGGCAAGACCGGTAGCAGCCATAGCCTTGGCTGCAGAGATCATTCCTTTATGGGCAAGCGGGCTCTTGCCCTGCGCGACGACCTGCCACGTGTGAAGTTGGGTCCCTACGGCAAGCGTTGCGCCGTAGGCCTGCACCGTCGGCACCACCCAGCTGACATCGCCCACATCGGTGGAACCGCCCATCTGGCGATTTTCGCTGTGAGCCGGCAGGATGAAATCCGCAAGCGGGACATCCCGTTCCTCCAGCCGCTCCTGGTTCCAGCTCGCCGAAATGTCCTCCGGGGTTAATGTTGCGCGGATTTTTTCCGCGAATATTCGATCTTCCTCATCGAATGGAGGCGGGCCAATGCTGTCCCAGACGTCCTGCATCACGTCCATCAACGGCGTGTTGACGATGAGGTTGGATACGCCCGCAAGGATGGTGCTCTCGACCTTCGTCTCGGTCATCAGAGCCGCGCCCTCCGCGACTTTCTTCACGCGCTCGATCAGTGAGAGGAGGCCCGGCAGTTCCGGCGCGCGGACGACATAACGAACCTTGGCATAAGCCTGCACCACATTCGGCGAAATGCCGCCGGCATCAAGCACCGCATAATGTATGCGGCAATCGGACGGCATGTGTTCACGCATATAGTTGACGCCGACATTCATGAGTTCCACCGCATCGAGGGCGCTGCGCCCAAGCTCCGGCACCGCGGCTGCATGAGCGGCGCGTCCAGTAAAGCTGAAATCGATCCTGCAATTGGCGAGCGAAGTCTCGCGCTGCACGCCTGCAAAGTTGCTGGGGTGCCAGCTGATGGCAATATCCACGTCTTCGAAGGCGCCGGCGCGAACCATGAAAGCCTTGGCCGCACCGCCTTCCTCCGCGGGGCAGCCGTAGTAGCGCACGCGGCCGGGCGTTCCCGTCTCTTCCAGCCAATCCTTGAGCGCCGTCGCCGCAAGAAGCGAGGCGGAGCCGAGGAGATTATGGCCGCAGCCATGCCCGTTTGCGCCAGCAACGATCGGCTCGTGGTGGGAAAGTCCCGCCTTCTGGCTCAGTCCTGCCAATGCATCATATTCCCCGAGGAAGGCGATGACCGGACCACCTTCACCCGCTTCCCCGATCAGTGCTGTCGGTATGTCGGCCACATCTTCAGTAACGGCGAAACCTTGAGCTTCCAGCATTTCCCGATGCGCCGACGCTGACAGCTTCTCCATGTAGCAGGTTTCAGGCGTCTCCCAGACCCGGTCCGCCAAATCGATAAAAACCTCGGTCTTGCGGTCGATGAAATCCCAGATAAGCGGGAGATTGGAATTGCCTGTCCTCATGAACCATCGCCTCGATGCAAGTAATGCTGATTGGAGGGCCGAACCGTACTCCATTCTCACCCGATGGCAATGCGCCAATGCAGCACTCGTCAGGATCACACATCTGAAATGAAAAAGTGACCGAAAAGGCGAATTTTCGCATCTCGACAACAGAATGATAATCGCTATGCTCCCGCGCCGTTGCCGGTCGAGAATCTAAAGATCGGGCCAAAAATGGTAAGAACACATGGGGATTGTGTCGAACTTGCGGAAAATTTTCTAAGAAACGCTGTCGCTACAAAAATAGACGGAGCTGTAGCCTTGCGAAAACTTGGCGCTCTGGAATTACGTGGACGTAAAATGACATCCGCCGGAAGGAACAATCGAAGCACACGCGGGTCCAATTCGCCCACCGGGAGGTAAATAACAAGAATATCAAGCTTGAAGCGCACCGTTGCGCATCTAGTTCAATGACAGATTACCTGGGCCGCAAGAGGCCACAGGTCACACGGGAGAGACTATCATGAAATACAAACTGACCCTTGCCGCGGCGCTGCTGTCGGCGACCTTCTTCGCGGGCGCTGCCAGCGCCAAGACCTTCGTTTACTGCTCCGAAGGTTCCCCGGAAGGCTTCGACCCCGGCATCTACACGGCCGGCACCACATTCGACGCTTCGGCTCATCCGATCTACAACCGCCTTCTCGAATTCAAGCCCGGCACGACGCAGCCGGAGCCAGGCCTCGCCGAGAGCTGGGAAATCTCCAGTGACGGCACTGTCTACACCTTCAAGCTTCGCCCGAATGTGAAATTCCAGACCACCGACTTCTTCACCCCGAGTCGCAACCTGAACGCCGACGATGTTGTCTTCTCGATTGGCCGCCAGATCGATACCAAAAACGCCTGGAACCAGTATATCCCGGGTGCCGCCTGGGAATATGCCGCCGGCATGGGCTTCCCGGAACTCATCAAGTCGGTGGAAAAGGTCGATGACCTCACCGTCAAGATCACGCTGAACAAGCCGGAAGCGCCTTTCCTCGCCAACCTCGCCATGCCGTTCGCATCGATCATGTCGAAGGAATATGCCGACAGCCTCGACAAGGCCGGCAAGAAGGAACAGCTTAACCAGATGCCGGTCGGCACCGGTCCGTTCACGTTCGTCGGCTATCAGCAGGACGCGGTTATCCGCTACAAGAAGAATGCCGACTACTGGGGTCCGGCTCCGAAGATCGACGATCTGGTCTTCGCAATCACCACCGACGCAGCCGTTCGCTATCAGAAATTGCAGGCTGGCGAATGCCACCTCATGCCGTATCCGAACGCAGCCGACGTCCAGTCCATGAAATCCAATCCGAACCTCACGGTTCTGGAGCAGGAAGGCCTGAACGTCGCCTATCTCGCCTACAACACAACCCAGGCTCCATTCGACAAGGTCGAAGTCCGCAAGGCGCTGAACAAGGCGATCAACAAGAAGGCGATCGTCGATGCCGTCTTCCAAGGCATGGCGACCCCGGCGAAAAACCCGATCCCGCCGACCATGTGGTCTTACAACGAGGCCACCCAGGACGACGCCTATGATCTGGACGCTGCAAAGAAGATGCTCGCCGACGCCGGCGTCAAGGATCTTTCGATGAAGCTCTGGGCGATGCCGGTTTCGCGCCCCTACATGCTGAACGCCCGCCGCGCAGCGGAAATCATGCAGGACGATTTCGCCAAGATCGGCGTCAAGGTCGAGATCGTTTCGTATGAATGGGCCGAATATCTCGATCGCTCCAAGGCCAAGGACCGTGACGGCGCCGTCATTCTCGGCTGGACCGGCGACAACGGCGACCCGGACAACTTCCTCGACACCCTGCTCGGCTGCAATGCCGTGGGCGGCAACAACCGCGCTCAGTGGTGCAACAAGGAGTTCGACGAACTCGTGAAGAAGGCCAAGGTCACGTCCAACGACGAGGAACGTACGAAGCTCTATGAGCAGGCACAGGTGATCTTCAAGAAGGAAGCCCCCTGGGCCACACTCGATCACTCCCTCTCCATCGTTCCGATGCGCAAGGGCGTGACGGGCTTCACCCAGAGCCCGCTCGGCGACTTCACCTTCGAAGCCGTCGATATCACCGAGTAATTTAGCGGCTCACAATGTTTTTGCCGCGGGGCGCGTTGCGTTTCCCGCGGCATTTTCTTATGAGACGCCAAAAAATGTGGCACAGACGCCTCAATCGCCGCTTCCATGGCTTGACAAAGCCTTGAACCGGCCAAGACCGAAACCATCGAAGGTTTTAGAATGTTTGGCTTCCTTTTGCGGCGCCTCGCCGTGCTGGTCCCGACTTTTATCGGGGTCTCTATCATCGCCTTTGCCTTTATCCGGCTGCTGCCGGGCGATCCCGTGGCCCTTCTTTCGGGTGAACGAGTCATGTCGCCGGAGCGCCATGCCGTTATCAGTCAGCAACTGGGTCTCGATCGGCCGCTGGTGGTCCAATATCTGGATTATCTAGGCGGCGTGGTGACCGGCGACTTCGGTTCTTCGATCGTGTCGAAGAAACCGATCCTCGACCAGTTCCTGGCCCTCTTCCCAGCCACGATCGAACTATCACTCTGCGCAATCATCATCGCGGTTGCACTTGGCATTCCGGCTGGCGTAATCGCGGCCATCAAGCGGGGATCGTTCTTTGATCAGGCGCTGATGGGCGTCGCTCTCGTCGGTTATTCGATGCCCATCTTCTGGTGGGGCCTGCTACTGATCATCCTCTTCTCGGGCACCCTGCAGTGGTTCCCGGTCTCCGGACGCATCTCGTTGATGTTCTTCTTTCCGCCGGTGACGGGCTTCATGCTGATCGATTCGCTGCTGTCTGGCCAGAAGGGTGCTTTCGCATCGGCACTGAGCCATCTGGCGCTGCCGTCGATCGTGCTGGCCACGATCCCGCTGGCAGTCATTGCGCGGCAAACGCGCTCGGCCATGCTGGAGGTCCTGTCTGAAGATTACGTCCGCACCGCCCGGGCAAAGGGGCTTTCGCCCTTCCGCGTCGTCGGCATCCATGCTCTGCGCAACGCCATGATCCCGGTCATCACCACCATCGGCCTGCAGATCGGCGTCATGCTCGCCGGCGCGATCCTGACCGAAACGATCTTCTCGTGGCCCGGCATCGGCAAATGGATGGTCGACAGCGTCTTCCGCCGAGACTACCCGGTCATCCAAGGCGGCCTGCTGCTCATCGCCGCCATCATCATGTTCGTCAATCTCATCGTTGATTTGCTCTACGGCCTGATCAACCCCCGTATACGGCACTAAGAAGGAGAAAATCCCATGGCCGATACCATCATCGACAAGCCGCCCGCGGCCGTTTCGACCGCCGCCATGCGCCGCCAGATGCTCAAGGAGTTCTGGTTCTATTTTTCCGAAAACCGCGGCGCCGTCATCGGGCTTTTCGTCTTCCTGGCGCTTGTCGTGATCGCGGTACTCGCACCCATCATCGCGCCGCACTCACCCTTTGAACAGTATCGCGATGCGGTACTGGTGCCGCCGATCTGGACCGAAGGTGGCCGCGCCGGATACCTGCTGGGCACTGATCCTGTTGGACGCGATATTCTTTCACGCCTGATCTACGGCGCTCAATATTCGCTGTTCATCGGCGTCTTCGTAACCACACTGTCGCTGGTGGGCGGTATACTGGTTGGTCTGATCGCCGGCTATTTCCGTGGCTGGGTCGACACAGTTATCATGCGCCTGATGGATATCATCCTGGCCTTTCCGTCGCTGCTGCTCGCCCTGGTGCTCGTTGCCATCCTGGGACCCAGCCTGACGAACGGAATGATCGCCATCGCGCTAACGCTCCAGCCGCATTTCGTGCGTCTCACCCGCGCGGCTGTGATGGCCGAGAAGACGCGCGACTATGTGACTGCGGCCCGCCTTGCCGGTGCCGGCCCGTTACGCCTGATGTTCCGTACGATCCTGCCGAACTGCACCGCGCCGCTGATCGTTCAGGCAACCCTTTCCTTCTCGAACGCCATCCTGGATGCGGCTGCCCTCGGCTTCCTCGGCATGGGTGCTCAGCCACCGGCGCCGGAATGGGGCACGATGCTCGCAGAAGCACGGGAATTCATCCTGCGTGCCTGGTGGGTGGTCACCTTCCCTGGCCTGGCGATCCTCATCACCGTCCTTGCCATCAACCTGATGGGCGACGGCCTGCGCGATGCGCTCGACCCGAAACTGAAGAGGTCCTGATCATGGCGCTTCTGCAAATAGACAATCTCACAGTCGAATTCGAAACCGCAACCGGCTGGTTCAAAGCCGTGGACGGGGTCTCGCTGTCGGTCCAAAAGGGTGAAGTGCTGGCGATCGTCGGCGAATCCGGGTCCGGCAAGTCGGTCGCCATGCTTGCGGTCATGGGGCTTCTCCCCTGGACTGCGAAGATCACCGCAGACCGCATGCTCTTTGAAGGCCGCGACATCCAGAAGATCAGCCCGGCCGAGCGGCGTAAGCTGATCGGCAAGGATATCGCCATGATCTTTCAGGAACCGATCGCCAGCCTCAATCCGTGCTTTACGGTGGGCTTTCAGATCGAGGAGGTACTACGCGTCCACCTCGGCCTCGACAGACAAGCCCGCCGCGCCCGCGCCATCGAACTCTTCAAGCAAGTGGGCCTGCCTAACCCGGAAGAGCGGCTGGGCAGCTTCCCGCACCAAATGTCGGGCGGGCAGTGCCAGCGGGTGATGATCGCCATCGCCATCGCCTGTAACCCGAAGCTCTTGATCGCCGACGAACCGACCACGGCTCTCGACGTGACGATCCAGAAGCAGATCCTGGACCTCATCATGTCGCTGCAGGCCAAGAACGGCATGGGCCTCATCATGATCACCCATGACATGGGCGTCGTGGCCGAGACAGCCGACCGCGTGGTGGTGCAATACAAGGGCCGCAAGATGGAGGAAGCCGACGTGCTCTCCCTCTTCGAAAACCCGAAGAGCAATTACACGAAAGCCCTGCTGGCGGCGTTGCCGGAAAACGCCACCGGCGACCGCCTCACCACCGTTTCCGCTTTCTTTGACGGAACTCCGGAACCTGCCCAGGAAACGGGATTGGGAGTAAATGCATGACCGATAACACCATGCTCGAGGTGCGCGACATCAAGCGCGATTACGAACTCTCCAGCGGTCTCTTCAAGCCCAAGAAGATCATTAACGCGGTGAAGGGTGTCTCCTTCAAGCTGGAACGCGGCAAGACGCTGGCAATCGTCGGCGAATCCGGCTGCGGAAAATCGACGCTTGCTCGCATGATCACCTTCATCGACGAGCCGACTGCCGGCGACCTCCTGATCGACGGAAAGAAGGTCGATACGCGCCCGGGGCGCCTCACCCATGAAATGCGTCAGAAGGTGCAGATCGTCTTCCAGAATCCGTATGGCTCGCTCAATCCGCGCCAGAAGATCGGCGATGTGCTCGGTGAACCGCTAGCGATCAATACGGATATGTCGGCGGAAGAACAGCGGCATCGCGCAAACGAGATGCTGAAGAAGGTCGGTTTGGGGCCGGAGCATTATAACCGCTATCCGCATATGTTCTCTGGTGGTCAGCGCCAGCGTATCGCGATTGCGCGCGCATTGATGCTGAATCCAAAGCTCCTCGTGCTCGACGAGCCGGTCTCGGCGCTTGATCTTTCGGTCCAGGCACAGGTGTTGAACCTGCTTGCCGACCTGCAGGACGAGTTCAATCTCACCTACGTCTTCATCAGCCACGATCTCTCCGTCGTTCGCTATATCGCTGACGAGGTCATGGTGATGTATTTCGGAGAGGCGGTTGAATACGGTACGCGCGATGAGGTCTTTTCCGACCCCAAGCACGAGTATACCCGGACACTGTTTGCAGCGACACCTCGCGCGGACGTCGAAACTATTCGCCAGCGTATTGCGAAAAAGAAGGCAATGGCCGCGGCCTGACTACTCCCCTGAAGGAGGTGGGGTGATCCATCTGAAAGATTACACCCCACCCACCGTTTCGCGGCGACCTCCCCTTCGGGGAAGGTTACAGCTTTCACTCCACGAATACCCTGACGCTCGCGGCTCTTCCCACGGCATCAATCACCGTCAGTGTCGAAAAGCCTGCCCCTTCCGGCATCCATTGATTGGTTCGCCGACGCGACAAATCGGTGAGCGGTCTTCCATTCGCCAGCCAGCGGAAGGGCGCCCGCCCGCCCTGCAGTTTCAGTGCCAGCGGCGAGATTTGCCCGGACCGAGCGCCAAGATCGACCCTTGCCCCTTCGGGGGGATAGACGATCTGCGGCGGCGGCTCTCGAGTTGAGGCCGAGATGAGGCCGGCCGCCGTCATCGAAAAGCGTCGCTGGCTGATCGGAAGATCGGCCTGCGCAAGCCGCACGACACCAGCAGGAGCCGACGGCAAAGGCGCGATCGGAACGCCTGATTTGGAAAAGGCTTCGAAGAGGATCGGCGCAGCGGTTTGATAGCCGGCAATGCCCGGCACCGCCCCATTGTCCGGCCGACCGACCCAGACTCCGAGCACATAACGACCGTCATAGCCAACGGACCATGCATCACGATAGCCGTAGCTCGTGCCAGTCTTATAGGCGATGCCGAGTCTCGGGCTCCCCTGTGGCGGCAGAACGTCCGACAGAATATCTGCGACGTGCCAGACAGCCTGCGGCTCGAGCAATGGCTCGCCCTCGATGAGACCCGGCGCCCGATCGACCCCGTTTCCGAGCAAGACGGGCTGTCCCTGATTTGCCAGCGCGGCATAAGCCTGCACGAGATCCTTGAGCGTGATGCCGACGCCGCCAAGCCCGATTGCCAGACCGGGTGCCTCATTTGGTGGCAGGACCGGCCGTATATCGGCTCGCCGGAAACGGATCATCAGCCGTGACGGCCCGACCGCATCGAGCAGACGCACGGCCGGCACATTGAGCGACAATTGAAGTGCCTGCCGTATGCTGACGTCGCCCTGGTAGCTCATGTCGAAATTTTTCGGCCGGTAGCCGAAGAAATCCGCCGGCCGATCTTCAATGATCGTCTCCTGGGAGACGATCCCCTGCTCGAAGGCTAGTCCGTAGATGAATGGTTTCAGGGTCGAGCCAGGCGAGCGCAGAACCCGCGTCATATCGATCCAGCCTGAACGGCTCGCATCGAAATAGTCCGCGGAACCCACCTCGCCGACGATTGCGCCGGTCGTCACATCCGCCATGACCATCGCGAGCGAAACCCGGGGGCTGAGCCTGGAGGTCGCCTCGCGGGCGACTTGTTCCAGTCCCTGCTGGATGCCGCGTCTGAGCGTCGTCTTGTGCTGTTTGATATCCGGTCGCTTTCGAGTAGCCGCTTCGGAAAGATGCGCGGCATAGGCCGGCAATTGCAGCCGCCGCAGCGGGATTGCCTCGCTCAGGGCACGCTCCGCCTCGCCCTCGCCCGTCAAGTCCGCGACGGCCGACCTCACCAGCACCCGCTCACGCGCTGCCTTCGCGCTTTGGGCATGCCGATCCGGACGCCGGCCTTCAGGCGATTGCGGCAGGGCCACGAGCAGGGCTGCTTCCGCCACCGTCAATCGGCGCGGCTCCTTGCCGAAATAGGCGAGGCTTGCGGCACGAATCCCTTCCAGGTTGCCGCCATAAGGCGCGTGGGTGAGATAGATTTCGAAAATCTCCTGCTTGCTCAAGCGCCGCTCTATTTGCAGAGCACGGACAAGCTGAATGAGCTTTGCAGAAAAGGAACGGGTTTCGCGCGGCTCTATCAGCCGAGCCACCTGCATGGAAAGCGTGGAGGCTCCGGAAACGATGCGGCCGTTCGTGATGAATTGCAGCGCCGCCCGGCCGAGAGCCAGAGGGTCGACGCCTGCATGGTCGTAGAAACGCTGATCTTCATAGGCAACCAGCATTTTGATAAACCGAGGATCGACGTCCTCCGCTGCGGTCTTCAGTCGCCAGCGACCTTCCGGCGTGGCAAAGGCCCGCAACAGCACACCATCCGCGTCCAGCACTTCGGTCGAGACGACCTGCGCCTTTTCAAGCGGCGGCGGGAAGGCCCGGTCGGCGGCATCAAGACCGGCGACCAGCCCGGCCACGAGGACCAAGCCGGCACCGATGCCGATCGAGAGCTTCCACCTGCGTTTCATGGGATCGAGCCGCCGCTATTGCGCGGCGAGCACCTCCATCTTGCCAGTTGCAGTCCGCGCCGAGAACTGCGGCCGGTACATATCTTCGACCTGCGCCGCCGGATGGTCATAAACGCCCGGCGTCACGGCGCGCACGACATAGGCGAGCGTGATCTGGCGATTATCGCCGGCGCTGCGATCGAATGCGGCAACGAAACGGTCGTTGCGGAACTCCGTATGCGCAGCCTGAACCTCCTCCAGCCAATCGAAATTCGAAAGGTTGGCGCTGTTGACGACGCTCGGATTGTCGATCTCAAAACCGGCCGGCAGCAGATCGGTCACGACGATGCGCGACGGCCACTCGTTCGTCTCGGTGATGGTCAGCACCGCCACGTAACGTTCATTCTGCTGCGCCTCGCTGACATTCACTTCCTCGCCATCCATATTGTAATAGGTTCGGGAGATTTCGAAACCTTCGCCACCGGCAGGAAGCGGCTGGGCAGGCGCCGCAACCGTGGTGATCGCCGCGGAAAGGGTTTCGCCGCTGTCGTTCCTGATCGTTACCGGATGGTCGATCAGCGCGTCACCCGTCATCTGCGACATCAGCGTCCCGCGGTGAGAAGCGCCATTGACGTTAAGCCGCAGGCTGTCGTCGCCGTTCTGCAGAGCACGGGCGGCGAGCAGCATCCAGGTCTGTTCTTGGGTGCTGGTATATTTCTTGGCGGCCCACTCCTTGGCAACGATATTCGCCAGCGCCGGCACGATCGGCGGCACGGGTTTGCTCTCGGCGGCCAGTGCCAGGACCGCTGCGCCGTCCCGCAACGACGAACCATAGTCGGAGCGAGCCAGGCTCACCTTATGGATCTGCGCCTGTTCCGACATCTGCAGGGAATCTGCAAAAATGCTCTTTGAGCGCTGGGCATCCCCGTAAAGCGCCAGCGCCGCAGCAATATGGGCTTTGGCGAGAGGCGTCGGGAAGTCATTGAGCGCCGTGTCCGCGTAGTAGCGCAGATCGCTGATCGCGGCTTTCCGGTTTCGCGCGAGCACGTAGAGCGCATAGGCGATTTCGTTGCCCTGGTCCTTGATGTTGTTGGTATAGCCGAGCGTATTCTGCAGGTTCTCCAACGCCTGAACCAACGTCTTTTCCGGAACGTCGTAACCTTGCTCTCGGGCACGAGAGAGGAAGTCCGTCACATAGGAATCGAGCCACAAATCGCCGCCGCCCGGAGCCCAGAGGCCGAAACTGCCGGCCGAGGACTGGTACGAAAGCACGCGATAGATGGCGTCCTGCACCCGCTTCTTGATATCCGCATTGTCGGCCAACCCGTTCTGCACCGCCATTTCGCTGAGATAAAGAAGCGGAAGCGCGCGGCTCGTGGTCTGTTCGGCGCAGCCGTATGGATAACGGCTGAGGCCCATCAGCAGCGCCGGAATGTCGAAGGCGTTCGACCGGCTGACATTCACACTGACGGAGCCCCCGGGCAGGACACTGTCCGCAAGCAAGTTGGAATCAACTGTGAGGCTCGCCCCGGGCCGAAGCTCAACAAGCCGACGCTCCGTAATGGGCATCGACGCCGGCCGCACCGGGATATCAAGCTGCTGATACACGGAAGGTCCTGAAACGCTCGCCAGACGCACATAGACCTCACCATTGCCCGGTTCGATACCGGAAAGCGGGATTGTGAGATTTGCCTTTCCGCCTGCTGCGAGCTTTAGGTTCTTGCTCCCGTTCTGCCCGACTGAGACCGGATCGGTCGTCATGACAGTAAGCTGATAGTCGCCGGCCGGCGCATCCGTGTTGGCGATATCGAGACGCAGATTGCCCTGATCTCCAGGGGCGAGGAAACGCGGCATGCTTGCGGTTACCACGATCGGGTCGCGGATGATCACATCCTTGACGCCATGTCCGACCCCCAATTTCGACCAGGCGACCGCCATTATGCGGGCGGTGCCGTTGAACTGCGGAATATCGAAGGAAACTTTTGCTTTGCCCTCGGCGTCGAGTTTTACGGGGCCTGAGAAAAAGGCCACCAGCTTCTCCTTTGGCGGGCTCGCCTGCAGGGCAATGCTGCCGCCATCACCGCCGGTGCGCAGGCGGCCGGTGGCGCCGAGCGAGCCGTCGATAAGCCGGCCGTATATGTCGCGAATCTCAATCCCGAGGCGGCGCTGGCCGAAATACCAGTCGTCCGGTGCCGGCGGCTCGTAGCGCGTCAGGTTGAGGATACCGACATCGACCGCGGCGACCGTTACATAGGCGTTTTCATTTGCCCCGGCTCCGGCTACCTGCACGGAAATATCGAGCGGCTGACGCGGCAGCGTCTTTTCAGGCGCATCAACCGAGACCTGCAGGTCCCGATTTTCCGGATCGACCTTCAACCATGTGATACCGATCGCGCGCATCGGCATCCGGCTTTGCTGTGCCTCGCCCGGACGATAGAGCGTAGCTGTTACATAGGCGCCGGCGCCCCAAGCCGCCGTGACGGGAATTTCCACCTCACCGCCCTGCTCGCCCATGCTCGCCGCCTGCACGGTGATCAGCTCTTCAGAGCCTGCCGTCAGCATCAGTTCTCCGGCATAACGCGAGGAGACTTTGAGCTTCGCAGTGTCGCCGATTTTGTAGCTCGGCTTGTCGAGAGCGATTTCCAGTGCATCCGGCGTTTCGGTCGAGGTCGCGGTCACGAACCAGCCGGCGTCGAATTCCACGCTCGACGCGGGTCCGCCGACATCGGCAGTCTCGACCTCGAGCCTGTAACGTCCCCAGCCGACCGGGACGGAGATCCGGCCGCCATCGGCGGTGACGTTGACGGCACCATCGGCAATCTGGCTCGTGCGCGTTACCGGCTCGAAACGCCAGGAAGACCCGTCGCGATACCATTGGTAGTCGCGGTCGACCTTGATGAGCTTCCACGAAAGGCCGCGCATCACCTGCTTATTGCCGTCGGCGCCCACGACGATGACCGTGAAATTGCCGACCGAATTTTCTGCCAGATCTCCCGTAAACTCCGGCTTGATCCCGATACGAGAGCCCTCTGACTTGACGGGTAAGGTCATCGTGCGCTCGACGGCCCGGCCACCTGCCTCCTGCATCCGCACGACAATATCTGCGTTGACAAGCTGCGTGATCGATGGGATTTCGCTCACCAGCGCTTCGATGATCGATTTCCCATCCTCATCGGTCGGCTCCAGCTCATCGAGCGGTATCCTTACCGTCTCGGTTTCCTCTTCATCCGCCAATCCGAATTGATAGCCGGGAAACGCCGAATTTTCCCGGGTAGGCTTCAGCGCAATCTCACCTTCCAGATTGAGACCGGCTGCGGGCGCACCATAAAGGAAGCGCCCGTCGACGTTGATCGACGCCGGCTTGCCCGCTTCGATCTCCTTCGCATCGCTCGCCATCTCGAACTCGATGCGATCAGGCACGAAGTCATCGACGAGGAACGTCTTTTCGCCGATTGCGGAGCCCTTCGGATCCGTGAAGATCTGCATTGTCCAGGTGCCACGCATGGACGTCTGCTGCAGCGGCAGGCTCACGGCATAGCCGCCGAGCAAACCATTGCTGACCATCCGTCGATCCTCGACGCCGTCCGGACGCAGGAAGACAAAGGTGAGCGGTAGATTTTCGATGGCCGCGGCATCGACATCGCGGGCGAGGGTACTGGCGTAAACCGTTTCGCCGGGGCGGTAGATGCCCCGTTCCGTCCAAGGCAGGACATCGATGGCACCCGGCGCCGGGCGGCCTGTTACGCCGCGGTCCGAGAGATCAAAACCGGCGCGGGTCATATCGAGGAAGACGAAATCCTGGCCGCTGTTCTGTGCCGTCAGGACCGCCGGCACCATCCCTGCGGTGCCGCGCATCAAGCCGGCAGTGAAAACCGCGCGGCCATCCGCATCCGTCTTCGCGGTGCCAAGGATTTCATTGTTCTTGGCAAGAAGCTGAAGATCGACGCCGCTGATCGGCTTGGCGGAACCAAGCGAGCGGGCGAAGACATGCAGGCCGTCCGTACCGGCATAGGTGGTAAGACCGATATCGGAAACGACGAACCATTGCGTCGCTTTGCTGTCCCATTCCTGCGAGACCGTATTGGAAGCGGCCGCCGTCAGCACATAGACGCCCGGCTTTCGGGCGGGCAACGCTTCATCGACCGGCAAGCTCGTCACCACATCCTTGTTGAGTTCGGTGCCAATATCAATCGTTCCCTGCCAGACGAGCTCGCCGCTTTGCTGCTCGATCTGGCCGGCATTGTAGCCGTCCATCTGGGTGAGAAACTGCGAATTGGCGAGAAGCGAGGCGATATTCCGGTCGCCTATCCGGTAGAGCTTCAGGTCTGCCTTTTCCGTATTGACCGAAACGATCGGAATGCCGCGGCGGGCCGTCGAAGGCAGGACGAAACTGTCGCCGGTGAAGCGTACCGTCGCCGACCGGTCCTTGACGTAGAGATCAAGATCGATCTGGGCGACGAGCGGCTCGTCGACCGATGACGGGAGGCCGCGGCGGAGCGATAGCTTGTATCGCTGGCCGTGCGTCAGACCTTCGACGCAGATCTGGTTGTCCTTGGCTTCCATAGCCTTCGGCGCCTGGCCGTTGAGCACCACGAACGGAGCGTAATCGACACCGGCTTTCACCAGCGGCTCGGAAAATTGCACGCAGGCGCGCGGATTGGCGCTGTCCGCATCGACCGTATTACCCGTCACGCGGAAACCCTGGCGCTCGCGAAGGTCATTGTAGGCCGTCTGCACGGTACGGGCCTTCACCAACGCGAGGCTCGCTTTATAGGCATTCAGTGCAGAGCGGTAATTCTGCTGCTTGGTAAGCGCTGCTCCAAGAACCGCCAGTGCATCGGCGCGGCTTTGGGCCGTGCGGGACAGCTGGTAGCCGTTGATCGCAGCAAGGGTACCTTCGCTATCGTCCCTTGCGGTGCCGGCAGCACGCGCCAGCTCGATCCAGAGCGCACCATTATCGGGGGTCAACGTAAGCGCACCTTTGAGATTGTAGATCGCGGTATCGACATTGCCGCGGAGGAGTTCCGCCTGGGCGATCGTCTTCAGGTTTTCGACACCATAACCCTGCTGGTTATCCCCGAGCGTCAGGCCCTCTTTCTGCTCCCTGGCCTGCTGCAGCAGGTCCTCGGACAGGAAAGAGAGCTTTTGTGGTGCGCCTATGTCCGGCTCCGTGGCGACGTCAACGATCTTGCCCGCCACGGCGCCGGGAAAGGGATTGAGCTGGCCGTAGTCCGTCTTCAGGAAACACCACTTGGCCTTGACGTTATAGGTGAAGGCTTTGCATGCATTGTCGCCGATGCACGCCGCCTCGCATTGCGGCTGGCTGACGTTCTTCACGGTTCTGAGATCGAAACCGAGATAGTCGCTATCCGGTGTGCTCTCGATACGCCGCTCCGCAGCCGTCAACGGCAAGGCGAGAGCGAATGCGGAAAAGAGAAGAGCGGAAAAGCCGAAAAACGCGCGCCTGGACATGAACCGTCCCCCCAATGGCTGTCGTTGAATGCGCCAGTTTTCCGATGTGTGCGGGAACTTGTCAAACGAAACTAAGGCGGTTCACGCACCCCTTTTCATGAAGATATTGTCATACAGGAAAACTGTGCCGGATCGGATCAGGCCATCAGTCCGGCTGCCGTAAAACCACCATCTACGGCCAGGATCTGGCCGGTCACATAGGAGGACTGTTCGCCGTCAACGAGGAAGGCGATAGCCGATGCAATCTCCTCCGGTTGACCATAACGACGCAATGGAACCGTGCGCTGCCATTCCTCCCGTGTCACCGCAGTATGGTTTTCCTTGACCATCGGGGTTTCTATCGGCCCGGGTGCGATCGCGTTGACGCGGATCAGGTCGTCAGCGAGTTCAACGGCCATGATCTTCGTCAGCGTGATCAACGCGCCCTTGGAAGCGCCATAAGCCGAGCGACCGAGATTGCCTTTTATCCCGGAAACCGAGGCAATATGGACAATCGAACCGCCGCCATTCTCCCTGAGAACCGGGGCCAGCGCCTGCGATAGCGCAAAGGCGCCGATAACGTTGACCTCATAGATCTTCCGCAGCATGTCGGTCGTCGTATCGGCAAAACGCGCATTGGCGGCAATACCTGCGCTATTGACGAGCGCGGCCAGCGGCGCATTGAGCGTTCGGCATCGGTCGGCCAACTGCGCGACCGCCGCTTCGTCCGTCACATCAAGCGGCGCAAGCGTGATCGCGTGACGATTGCTAAGCCGCTCGCCCAGACGCGCGAGGGCCGAGGCATCCCGGTCGGCGGCAATGACATGCCAGCCGGCGTCAATCAGAAGCTCCGTCGTCGAAAGGCCGATACCCGATCCCGCACCCGTCACGACGACACTTCGCATGCCATTCTCCTAGTTTCCGACAATGACCAATTCGAAGGTGACGCCAACCGGATTATCGCCGCGCGCAAGCCGCCCCTGGTAGATGACGCCGTCCGTATCGACGACCGCCGCATCCAGCGTTGCGCGCGGCCCCTCGGCTGTCTGTTCCAGCAGCCCCGTCTCGACAGCGATCTCGGTCGCCAGGCAGGCAACTCGTCTCCCATCCTCGAACACCGGCTCATTGATGCTGCCGATGCCGAAGATCCTCCCGCTTTCAATCCCGTGCTGATGACACACGTCCTCGATTACCGTTGCGATATCTTCGTTCGGCCGCACCCGCAGCAGCATGCCATTGCCTGACCCGCTTTCGCCCTTGGCGGAAAACAGGGTGAAATTTGTTTCCGGGTCGGGGATCGAATGGAAGGTAGCGGTTGCGCTGCCGTAGCCCTTGACCGTGACTGGCTCACTCACCACGCTGTCGAACGGCAGGACATGGCCCATTCGAAGCCTGTTCTCGCCTGTATCCCAGATACCGTGGCAATGAAGGAAGGGCACACCATCGCGTTCGCCGAATATGGCGGTGGCCTTCTCGAATCTGCCGCCCGCCGACGGCGCAAAAGTCGCGCTGTACCAGGCGGCATGGTCCTCGTCCGGGGAAAAGGCCGGAAGCACGTAGCTGAACGGGTCGCAGGCTCCGCCTTCGATATTGACGAAACCGCCTTTGCAGCCCGCATCTGCAAAAACTCGCGCTACGCCGGCGAGAAAGACTTCGCCCGGTCGCAGCTCGCCTTCGACAGGCCTCAATTCAGTCCGCACCGCCTCATGCCGGATTGGCGCTACAGGTCCCGGATGTTTGAGCTGACGCAGCATCGGTTTTTCATGAGCCGGCTTGTGATCAAGCTCGCCTCTCGCCTGAAGTTCTTCGCGGATCATCTTCTTGGTGATCTTGCCATAGGCGGATTTCGGCAGCACATCCCAGAAGATGAAGCGTTTCGGGATCTTGTAGCGAGACATCTTGCCGTCGATGAATGCAAGCATCTCTGCTTCTGTAACGGTCGTGCCGGGCTTTACGACGCAGACCGCATAACCCACCTCCCCCCAAAGCGGGTCCGGCACGCCGAGCACCGCCACCTCACTGATCGCAGAATGGGTGAGCAGCTTCTCCTCGATCTCGCGGGGATAGACGTTCGAGCCGCCGGATATGTACATGTCGGATGCACGCCCGGTGATATAGAGAAAGCCTTGATCGTCCATGTGGCCAAGGTCACCCGTTCGAAACCAACCGTGGCGGAACGCTTTTTCGTTCGCTTCTGGATTATCGTAGTATCCGGCGAAGACCGCCGGTCCGACGACGCAGATTTCCCCAGTCTCGAAGGGCGGGACCTCTTCACCTGTATCATTCTGGATCGACACCTGCATGCCGGTACGTTCCATACCGCAGGTCCCGATCTTCACGCCTTCCCCGTCTTCCGCCGAATGAAGAGCCGGCGGCAGAACGGTGATCGCGCCCGTTACCTCACCGAGACCGAAATACTGCACGATGACGGATCCCAGGCTCTTCAGCGCCCGTTTCTGATCCTCGCGGTACATCGGCGCACCCGCATAAATCACATACCGCAGCGAGGAGTGATCGTATTTCTCCGCCGCCGGGTGCTCGACCAGGAGCTTGAGGATCGTCGGCACGGTGAACATGGTCGAGACGCGCCATTTCTCGATCAGCGCCCATGCCGCATCGATGTCGAACTTTTCGGTCGGCAACAGGATCGTCTTCGCCCCATGCGCAACCTGGGTCAACTGGTGCACGCCGGCCCCATGCGACAGCGGCGCGACGACCAAAGCCGCATCGGCGGAAGTAACGCCCGGCATCAGGTCGCAGAGATGGTTATTAACCACGAAATTCATCTGGCCATGGGTCAACACCGCCGCCTTGGGCCGCCCCGTCGTACCCGAGGTGAAGAAGAACCAGCAAGGATCATCTCTCTCGACCCGCTCATCGAGAGCCGCCCGTCCAAGAAATTCCTCGACAATTTCGTCGTATGAGGGACCGAATTCCGCTTCGCCGATGGCGATCACGAACCCGATCTGGGCACTCGTCTCGCGCGACACGCGCGCGTGATCGGGAAAAGAGACGTTGCAGATCATGCCCTTGGCGCCGCTGGCCTTGGCGAGATAGGCCACTTCTTCCGGGGTCTGCCGAAAATTGGTCGGCACCCAGACAGCGCCAATCCGGAAACAGGCGAACATGGATTCGAACATCTGGTTGCAGTTCTGCGACTGAACCAGGATGCGGTCACCCTTGGAGACCCCAAAGCGCTGTTGCAAGGCAGCGGCCATGGCATCGATACGCGTCTCGAATTCCTCCCATGTCCAGGTCTTCTCCGCCCAGACGAGTGCCACCCCCCGGGGATCGCGGCGCCTGGCCTGCGTCACGAAATGCGCGAGATTCATGACTCGTGTCGAGCAGGGCACAAGCCCTCCCTTCGGCTCGGCAGGATTACTGGCAGACACCGAAGTGACGGCGTTCATTTCGTCCGCTCCAGAATGGAGACGTAGTTGGCGACAGCCGCACCGCCCATATTGAAAACCCCGGCAAGGGTGGCGTTCGGAATCTGCATCTCGCCTGCGTCGTCACAGAGTTGCATTGCCGCCATCACATGCATGGAGACGCCAGTGGCGCCGATCGGATGCCCCTTGGATTTGAGCCCGCCCGATGGATTTACCGGCAAACGGCCATCCTTGCGGGTAATGCCTTCACGAATAACCCGATAACCCTCTCCGGGTGCCGCAAGTCCCATGGCTTCATATTCGATGAGTTCTGCGATCGTGAAGCAGTCGTGCGTTTCGACGAAATCTAGATCGTCGAGCGACACACCCGCCTCACCAAGCGATTTCTGCCAGGCCCTGCGCGCTCCCTCGAAGGCGATCGGATCGCGCCGCGACATGGCGAGGATGTCGTTGGCATGGTTGCGCGCCTTGAAGGCGACAGCCCGTTTCATGCCGGCGGCAACTTCGGGTGTCGCGATGACCAATGCGGCTGCTCCATCCGATACCAGCGAACAATCGGTACGGCGCAGCGGCGCTGCTACGTAAGGATTCTTGTCCGACACGGTGTTGCAGAAATCGAAGCCGAAGTCCTTCTGCATATGCGCATAAGGGTTCTTCACGCCGTTTGCATGGTTCTTCGCGGCGATCATCGCCAGCTCTTCTGAACGGTCACCGTACCGCTGAAAATAGTGGCTGGCGATGCGTCCGAAGAGGCCTGCAAACCCCCCTTCGACATCCGCCTCCTCTTCGCGATAGGAAGCGGAAAGCAATATATCGCCCGTTTCCTTTGTCGGGAGCGCCGTCATTTTCTCCGCGCCCACGACGAGGGCGATCTTGCCTCGGCCGGAGGCGATAAAATCGAGCGCTGAATAAAGGGCCGCCGAACCCGTTGCGCAGGCGTTCTCCATCCGCACCGCAGGCACGTGGTCCAATCCGTCGGCAGCCATCGCGACGAGAGCGCCTTGAAAGTCCTGCTTGGAAAAGCCGTTGTTGAACACCCCGACGAAGATCCCGTCGACGTCCCTTGCCGTGATCCCCGCGTGTTCGAGCGCCGGATTGATCACCTCGGCCATCAGCTCCCTGGTCGATCCGGCTTCGGACTTGCCGAATTTCGAATGAGCCCAACCGACGATCTGTGCTCCTGCCATGACCTTCTCCCTTGTTTCAGACCCGTTCTGGCGCCCGTGTGCGCGCCGCCAGCTGCGGCTTTGGAATCGGCGCTTTTTCGCCGCCGAAAAGCGCCTTCAGCTTGCCTTGGACTCGCTCCACCTCCTGGCGCAGCAGTGCCATCAGTTCTTTCTGCCGCATTTCATTCATGCGGCTGTCGATGGCCGCTATGGACAACGCCCCGGCGAGACGGCCATCCGGCAGCAGGATCGCCATTCCTATTCCCCAGGAATTGGCAATCACTCTTCCTGGGTTCAAGGCGTAGCCCTGTTCGCGCGTCCGGGCGACATCTCTGCCGATGATTTCCGGAGAATAGCCGGGATACTGGGCCGCGACGACCCCTTCTATTCGGTCGATTATCGCCGCCACTTCTGCATCCGGCAGAGCCGCGAGCATAGCAAGCGACCCCGCACCGACACCCAGTGGATTTTGATCGCCCGCGAGAAGAGCGTGCGTTCGGACTGGAAACGCCCCTTCCTCGCGATGCAGGCAGACGGCATAATCGTCGCGCCGCATGGAAACGAAACTGGTGTCGCCTGACGCGGCGGAAAGCCGCTTCAGGCTTTCGCCAGCCATTTCCAGCAGGCCATGCCGGCGCGAAGCCAGCATGCCGAGCACGTAGAGCTCCCCTCCGAGATAATACCGGCGGGTTAGCTCATCCTGTTCCACCAGGCGGGACCGCATCAACGCCATGAGCAATCGCCGGGCGGTGGGTTTGTTCAATCCGCTTTCGGAAACCACATCGCCAAGGGCAATGCCCTTTTCCGCACGGCGGCCGACGATGGAAAGTAGCTGCAAAGCCCGTTCCACCGCTTGCGCGCCGGTTCCCGAAGCCGCGCTCTCCGACAGGATCGACGGGATTTCCACATTCCGCTCCATAGATGAGCCTCTATCTGGCGCCTGGTTAGTCCTGCTTAGCCCAGCGTTTTGCCGACGGCTTTTTCCAGGATCGCCCAGGCTTCGTCACCATACTTGGCTTTCCAGTCCTTGTAGAAATTCGCGCTGCGCAGCTTTTCCTGGAAAAGCGCACCGTCCGGCTTGTTGAATTTCATACCCTTACTCTCGAGCTCCACTTGGACGGTGGCATTCAGTGCCATGACGTCCTTGCGCTGCAGCTCGGCTGCCGCGTTGAAGTGCTTGGCGACGATCTGCTGCAGGTCTTCAGGTAGCGCCTGCCAGGAGCGGCGGTTGAGCAGGATCCAGAAACCGTCCCACATGTGGTTGGTCAGCGAGACATATTTCTGCACTTCGTAAAGCTTCGCAGTCGCAAGGATGGCAAGCGGATTTTCTTGGCCATCGACGATGCCGGTCTGCAGGGCCGTATAGGTCTCTGCGAAGTTAATCGATGCCGGTGCCGAACCAAAGGCGGTGAACATCGAGGTCCAGAGCGGGCTGACCGGCACGCGAATCTTGAACCCTTCGAGGTTTTTCGGAGACTCGATCGGTCCCTTGGATGAAGTGATCTGGCGGAAACCGTTGTCCCAGATCTTCTCAAGCGTCAGCAGGCCCTTCTTCTCGATCTCTCCGCGGACGTATTTGCCGAGCTCGCCGTCCATCGCCGGCCAGACCTGATCGTAGCTGGGGAACGCGAACCCTACACCGTTCAGCGACGCATTCGGGACGAGCGTCGAAAGAATGATCGGCGACAGGCTGAACATTTCGACGCCGCCGGAACGCACCTGGCTCAGCATGTCGGTATCGGCACCGAGCTGGCTCGAGGGAAAGATGTTGATCGCCATGCGGCCGCCGCTCTCCTCCTGAATCTTCGCCACCGCTTCCTTGGCGCGAATGTTCATCGGGTGGGTCAAAGCCTGGTTGTTCGCGAACTTGTAGGTGAACTCGGCGGCATTCGCGGGCCGCGTGCGGATCGAAAATGTGGTGGCGAGACCGGTCGTGGCCGCGCCCAAAAGAATAGTTCTGCGATTGACGTTCATGAAATCCTCCTCCGATTTCAGTTCCCGGTTATGCGTTTCCTGCCCTCTCACAAAAAGGCGGTGGAAAAATAGGGCACAGCTGCGATCACCAGAAGGCCGATCATCAGCGCGCCGATATAGGGCCAGATGGCCTTCATGGCTTCGTCCGGCGAAACATTGCCGATTTTACACGCGATGTAGAAACCGATGCCGATCGGAGGGGTCATGAGACCGATATTCATCGCCGTCACCACCACCATGGAATAGTGAATGTCGTTGATGCCGAGCGAGCGAGCGACGGGGAACATGATCGGTGCCATCAGCACGATCGCCGGCAGCCCTTCGAGCACGCAGCCGAGCACCAGAAAGATGAGGATGGTGACGCCCATGAAGGTCATCCAGCCGCCCGGCAGTCCCTGCACCGCATCAACGAGCTGGGCGGCAAAACCGGTCTGCGTCAGCGCCCACGCCATGGCCGAAGCAGCTCCCAGGATCATCAAAATTGCACCGGAAAGTGCCGCGGTCTCAACCAGCATCGAATATAGCCGGCCATAGCTGATGCCGCCATAAAGCAGGACGCCAATGATCATGGCGTAAAGCACGGCGATGGTCGAAACTTCGGTAGCGGTTGCAATGCCCTCACCGACCGCCGTGCGGATCAGGAAAGGCAGCACGAGGGCCGGCGCCGCGACCAGAAGGGCTTTCTTGACGACCGGCAACGGCGCCCGGCGCACGCCGGCCATGGATTCATGCCGCGATTTCCACCGGGCAAGGACAGCCAACACCAGGAGCAGCACCATGGCGATTGCAAAGCCGGACGTAAACAGGCCCGCGATGGAAACTCCGGCTGCTGATCCCAACACGATCAACACGATCGAAGGAGGCACGGTCTCGGCCATGGCCGCCCCGGTCGCGAGCAGCGCAATCATCTCCGGCGGCTTGTGACCGCGCCGTTTCATTTCGGGAAACAGCGCCGGCGCAACCGTCGCCATGTCCGATACTTTAGAACCGGAAATACCGGAAACGAGAAAAAGCGACCCGAGCAGCACATAAGACATGCCGGCGCGCACATGCCCAAGCAGCGAGGCCAGGAATTCGACGATCGCCTTGCCCATGCCTGTCGCGTCGAGGATGCAGCCGAGAAGGACGAAGATCGGCACCGAGAGCAGGATAATGCTCGACATGCCTTCGTCGATGCGACCGATCATCACGAAAACCGGTACCGAAGTGGTGAAGGTGAGAAAGGCGAGCGTTCCGAGGCCGAAGCAGAAGGCTATCGGCACGCCGAGCACCAGAAACAATCCCACGAAGCCGACCAGAAAGATTGGAATATTCCAGTTGCCGATCTGCTTGAGACTGGGTCCCGCAACCCACAGAAGACCTGTGATTGCCGCGATCAGAATTATACTACCGGCAACGCGCCTGACGCTTGACCCTCTAAGCCCCTTGGCCAGCGCCAGGATCAGCATCAGGGCGATACCAACAGGCAAAGCGGCTGCTCGAAAACTCATCGGGATATTGAGCGCAGCAGACGTAATGAAGGACTCCTCGATTGCATATTCGTAGGCGGGCAGCAGCATGGCCGCGAGGAACACCGCCATTAATAGCATCGTCAGGGTATGGGCCAGGTCCTGCAGCCTTCCGGGCAGCATCCCCACGAACAGGGTAAGCCTCAGATGCTCATTGCGGTCGACCGCCATTGCGGCTCCGAGCATTGCGAGCCAGAGGAAGGAAATCGAGGCAACCTCGTCGATCCAGACGATCGGAAGCGAAAAGACATAGCGCGAAACGACCCCGGTCAGAAGCAAGCCAATCACCGCCACAAGCAGCATGGCTGCGACCCACTCCACGGGACGCATCCAGATCGACCCGCGCTGCTGTGGAGCTACACCTTCAAGGCCGGCAAGCAACGAAGCCTCGTCCATGGACTCGATCACGTTGTTCGCTGCCGTCACAACTCACCCTCCTCCGAACAGGCGCACGCGAAGGCCGAAAGCAGACGGGGAAAGCGGCTCACCGCGAATTTGAAACCGCAACGCCTCCTCACCGGCGTCGCCGTTCCTCCCTGTCTCAGGCTCCTCCAGCCTCAACAATAGTCCACTTTCTGGACCTGGTTCTCTCCGAACTCCCCAAACTCTGCGCGAGCTTCGTCAACTAGGCAAGCGTAAAATCGGTACAGAAGGAAAAATCTTCTTTTCTGGTTCATATCATGGAACAAGAATCAGCTCAGGTGATGCTCCCGGAGACCGTGACATGCAGACCTCCGTCCACCGGCAATTCCACGCCGGTGATGTATTTCGCCTCATCAGAGGCAAGGAAGACGGAGGCCCAAGCAATGTCCCAGCCGTCTCCCTGCTTTTTCATAGGTGCCAGAGCATCGCGTCTGGCTTTCATTTCTTCCGCCGAACCATAATAGCCACTTATCTGCTTCTGGATGTGAGGCGTATCCATGACGCCGGGAAGGATCGTGTTGGCGCGGATGCCTTTTGCGGCATATTCGATCGCGATGGCCCGCGTGAAGTGGTTGAGGCCTGCCTTCGATGCATAATATGAAACATAGGGATAGCCGGTCCACCTGATGGATGCGAGCGACGAGATATTGATAATAGCACCACCTCCCTGCCGCTCCATAATCGGCAAGACCGCCTTGCAGGTCAGGAAAGCGCTGGTCAGATTGACGTCGATCACGCGCCGCCAGCTTTCCTCGGTCGCCTCCGCGGCACCGCCCGGAAGATTGATGCCGACATTGTTGTGCAGCACATCAATGCGACCGAACCGCCCCATGGTCTTTTCGATTACGGCAGCGATATCATCGGATTTGGTCACATCAGCGGCAAGCGCCAGACCGACGCCACCCTCGGATTCGATCACCTCAAGAGTATTCTCGGCAGCGTCCCTGTTGACGTCGACACAGACGACGCTTCCGCCTTCGCGAGCGTAGGCAACAGCCGCCGCCTTGCCGTTTCCGAAGCCAGGTCCTACTGACCCCGCGCCGAACACGACGACGATCTTGTTCTTCATGCGATCCATGCGTTAATCCTCCCGCTCGCCCTCCAGACGGCGAGACGCAACTTAAGCACCTCGGAGCTGCCGGTCCATGTTCAATCCCGAACAGGATATGTGCAGAAACGTGCCCGCTTGGCTGAGCCAGTTGCCGAAGCATTGCCGCAATCGCTATTCTTGCTCAGGGCTCGAAGTCGCGAAAGCACCTTCGGCCAGATGTCTGGCATGGTCGCGGATATCCTTCGGCCATGGCGCGACCAGATCGGCAAACCGGTCAGCCTGCCCTGCATAGAGCGCTCGAGCCGCCTCTTCGTAGCCCGGCTGATCGCCAGCGAGCGCCTGCATGAAGCGATCGGCAGCCTCCTGAGCCTGTCGCTTGCGATTGTCGGGATCACCGGCAGCCCGCGCAGATTCGACCAGTTTCCGCAATGCGACGGATGCACCTCCCGGTTGCCGGTTAAGCCATTCCCAATGCCGCGGCAACAGCGTCACTTCGCGAGCGACGACACCAAGCTTCGGACGCCCCGGCCGCCGTTCCGTCGGCTCAACGGAACTTTCGGCGCCCGTCGGTAGGCGCGCAAGGCACTCCTCCACATCCCCACGCAGGTCGAGATCGACTGGCCGCCCAGTAGCGTCATCGAAGATCAGAACTCCGCTTGTTTCCTCGGCTTTCAATGCCGTGACGACTTCGACCGGCGAGCCGCCGACGATGCGTTTATCGCCCTGAAAGGCGGTCCAACTGAGCTTCACCCCGCTTCTCCTCATTTCGGAAATGATTTATCCGGGTAAAACTGCAGGGTCAATCGGCTTGGATTGCCCGCTGCCTCAGACGAGAGACGCCATCCTCGAGCCGCCGGGCGAATTGGATGATGACCCGCCGAGCGGCCGGTTCCAACCCCCTGGCGATCAGCCATGACAGGAGGAAGAGGACCGCAACCAACGCGACGCCGACTATCCAACGATCATCTTCCGTGCCGAAATGAGCGAAGACGGAGTAGCCGATGTTTTGATGGAGCAGATAAAGGGGGTAGGTCAGTCCGCCCAGGCCCATAGCCAGGCCAGGAGCAATCCGCAGTGACGGCGAGAGCGCGGCAATGGTCATGACCGCAAGCGCTGCCGGACCTATAATGGCCAGGCCGACAACCTGCCGGCTCAGGCCATAGGTCTCGACGAAATCCGATTCGGTGAGGAAAGGCGTAAACATGGCCCAGATAGCGGCTGCGCCGAGGACGCAAAGATTTCCAGCCGAACGATGCCGCTGGGTTTTGTAGAGCACCAAGCCGAAGGCGAAGTAACCGGAATACTCTGTGATCAGCAGTTTTTGCAGGACGCCGCTTCCGATTGCAATTTCATTGCAAGCGGAAATGCTAAGCCACAGCAGGATGAGCATGCGCCAGCCGCGGTCGAAAAAGCCTGTTGCAATCAGCAGAAATATCCAACCGTAGAAGATGATCTCGTACGCAATCGTCCAATAGGCACCATCGAGGAAAGGCTGGCCTAGCGCTCTTGACAGGATGACAGCATGCGCCATCCACTGCTCAAGCGTCGGGGGCTGGAGGGACGGTACCGGCATGGCTGTCAGAACGATGGCGGTAATCGTCGCGCAGACGATAAAAGTCGGCCAGAGCCTGGCCACCCGCCCGACCGCAAATTCGTAAGCCGAACGTCCTTCTGCCGACATCGTGATGACATAGCCGGAAATGGCAAAGAAGATCAGGAGGCCGGTGTCGAACCACATGGCCAGCGGCGCAAGCTCCGGAAAACCGATGCCGCCGCCCTCCCCGGAAATCTGCATGCGGAATCCGTAGTGGAACAGCAGCACCATCAGTGCCGAAATGAGGCGCAGCAGATCCAGGTTAAGGATACGTGGCGTCTTCCCAATCGTCATCGACACCTCTCACAGGACAATTTGCGGCATCTTATGGAATGAGCCTTTGAAAACCGTGAATCCATCGGAAAGAATATGAATAGATCTGACCGGTGAGATCTTCCCGCACGCAACGTCTTCCCTTTCCGCCGTGAATGGCGTTTCCTCTTGTCTTGCGAGCGGATTCGGTCAGGACATCGAGGAGGATTCCCATGACGATCTTTGTTTGCTCCGCCTGCGGCACATCCTTCGATGACGGCGAGCATCCACCAAGAACATGCCGGATCTGCGCCGACGAGCGCCAATATGTGCCGACCTCCGGACAGGTTTGGACGACGCCGGAAAAACTTGCTCTCGCACACCGGAATACGTGGTTTCAACTCGAGCCGGGATTGATGGCCATCCAGACTGTTCCGGCCTTCGCCATCAACCAGCGTGCGCTGCTTCTGCATACGCCGGCCGGAAACGTGCTCTGGGATTGCATTGCTCTGCTTGACGAAGCAACTAAAGCAATTATCCACGCGCTTGGCGGCCTGAGCGCAATTGCCATCTCGCACCCTCACTACTACACGACGATGCAGGACTGGGCCGCCGCATTCGACGCGCCTATTTATCTTCACGCCGCGGATAAAGAATGGATCTGCCGTTCCTCTGATTACATCCGCCTATGGGAAGAGGATGCTCTCGTCCTTTCCTCCGCCGTCACGCTTGTTCATGGCGGAGGACATTTCGCCGGCGGTACCGTATTGCATTGGGCCGGCGAAGATGGGCAGGGCGTGCTGCTTGCTGGAGACATCGTCCAGGTAACTCCGGGAGCAGATCACGTGTCATTCATGTGGAGTTACCCCAACATGCTGCCGCTCAGTGCCGCGGAGGTAGCGGATGTCGCCGAACGATTGGCGCCATGGCCTTTCGAACGAATCTACGGCGCCTTCTCTCACCAGAATGTGCGACAAGGCGGGCAGGATATCGTGGCGCGCTCTGCGCGCCGCTATATCGATCGGATCAAGAACCCCAACCAGTGATAGGCAATCTGTCGGCCGAGAACACTCGTGTCTGCGACATCTGCGATTGATGCCTTGCCCGACTGACGCCATCACGGCGTGATCGCGCGCTCCCCGGATATCTGTTCATTCATCCATTCGGCGCCGGCACGAATACCACCAAGCGGGAAGACATGGATGCGGTCGATCAGGCTTTCCGGATGAGCCGCTTTGTATTCGGCGATCTCCGTCAGAAAATCGGTGGGCTCATATGGCACCAGCAGCTTGCTGAGATCCATCGCACGCCGCTGCAACACGCTTAACGAGGCACCAACACCGCAGGAGACAGCAAACTTGATCAATGTCTGCAGCTTGGTCGGTCCGGCGACGCCGAGATGGATCGGCAACTTGATGCCGGCCGCAGCAATCCGCTCCGCCCAGGCGATCACGGGTTTGGCATCGAAAGCAAACTGGGTGACGATTGCCATCTCCGCATCGGTGCGCTGGGAAAAAGCCTGCTTGAACTGCAGCGCTTCGTCGACGATCTTCGTACCGCCGCCGGTATCTATGTCCTTGTTGCCTTCCGGATGGCCAGCGACATGCAGGCGTTTGAAGCCATAGCGATCGAATAGACCGGATTCGATCAGCTGGATCGAGCTGTCGAAATCGCCTGCCGGCGTCGTCACCCCACCCCCGAGCAACAACGCCTGATCGACACCGGCTTCGTTTCTGTAACGCTTGATCCAATCTTCAAGCGTTGCGACACTTGGAATGATGCGGGATGGGAAGTGCGGCATCACCGCAAAACCGTCCTTGGCCAGACGCTTGGCCGTTAAAACCATATCTTCGATTGGCGTGCCATCGATATGGGCGATATAGACCCGCGTGCCTTTTGGAAGAAGGACCTTGAAGTCTTCTATTTTAGCCGCTGTGCGCGGCATGACTTCGATGGAGTAGTCAGTGATGAGATCCCTGAAGCCAGCCGGCTCGGTGGATTTCTCCTCCTGCTTTCCCTTGAAAAGATTCAAAAGTGCCATAATCGATCCTCCCCCGTCTAATCCGAATGAACCTCCGGCCAAGATGGACGGAGCGGCGTGCGAGACCCATGTTCTCGCACGCCTGAAGATCAGAGGGCTTTCTTTGTGCGCCAGCTTTCGGCGTAATTTTCACGTGCTTCCTGTGCGTAGGGCACTGCAGCGACGCGAACGCGGATCTCGGCCTGGCCGTGGCCTTGCTCAACAGAGGTCTTGGAGGTCCCGCCGTCGGGCTCGCCCCAGACGAGCGTCAGGATATCGTTTTCCTTGATGTCAGCATCAACGACGCCGAGCGACAGCATTGAACGCTCGTTGTAGCTATAGCCGTTGAACATCGACAGGCCGACGACCTTGCCGTCCTTCAGAACCTTGTCGAAGCTCGAGGAGGCGTAGTTGGAGAGTGGGAAGTCGATCCACTTCTTGGCCTGTTCGCCCGGCTGGAAGGCCGAGGCAATTATTTTGACGACGTCGTCGGAATTCCATTCGAAGGTGACCTTGCGGCGCTGCGGGGTTGCCTTCTGCTTTTCGACGGCGGCGCGGCCGACGAAGTCGTGGTCGAACTTGACGTAGACGCCATAACCCAGCTCGTAGGGGTTCAGGTAATAGTCTTCGATATTGTCGGAAACGTAGCTGCCGCCGATCGAGCCGCTGGCTTCATAGCTTTGGGCAGAAAGCCAGTCGCGATATCCTTGCAGTTCATCACCGGTGTAAATCGCCGGAAGCGGCGACGGAATCCAGCCGGATTCCAGGGTGTTTGTGGCGTAGGCGCGGCTGCCGACCGGGCGCAGGTCGACGCCGGCTTCTTCAGCTGCCTTGATGATGGCGGCGCGGACTTCGTCCTTCTCCGCATAGGGACCCCAGATTTCGAGACCCGGAGCGCCGGCCATGCCGTGGCGCAGAGCCTGAACCTTGCGGCCGCCGACATTGATCCAGTCGACGTGGAAGAACTTGATCTCCGGGATCGGCCCGCCGTTCATCTTTTCGAAGACCTTCGGCGCGTCCGGTCCCTGGATCTGGAACCTATAGTGGATGCGGGTGACCTCTTTGCCGTCCGGACGGGAGGGAGATCGCGGATCGTGTGTCAGCTTGACATTATATTTGCCGAGAGAAGCATTGTAGAGCAGCCAATTGGCAGTCGGCGCGCGACCGACGAGAACGAACTTCTCCTCGGTTTCGCGGAAGATGATCATGTCACCTATGACATGACCGGCCGGCGTGACCGGAACGTAGTGTTTGGCGCGGTCGACACCGAAATTGGCGAAGCTGTTGATCGCCAGGCTCTCCAGGAACCTAGCGGCATCGGGGCCTTCGACGACAAGTTCGTCCATGTGATGGGACTGGTCGAAAAGAACAGCCGTTTGCCGCCAAGCAGCTTGTTCGGAGCGCCAGTTGGAGAATTCTGGAGCAACCACAGGGTATACATAGATCCCTGTTTTGGAATTGCGAAGATGCGTGACCGTGTTGCCCGCATCCTTCAAAACTTGGGTGAGATTGGCCTTGGTCATAGAATTCCTCCCTATGGCTTGAAGTTTAATGTATACATGACGCCATCTGGGAGGAAATTCAAGGGAAAATATTCGAGGTCAGCGCAGCCTCCGGCCTGCGCCGTCGGAAGTGCAAACGTGGTGCTGCATCAGGAGTTGAGCAGAACGAGGCCGGGGACGGTCAGCAGCAGCTCGGGATTCTCATAGACTGCGTATTCGAGGTTCTTGCGGGCAATGCGCGCATGTTCCCGCGCGAGAAATTCTGCTCGCGCTCCCTCCCGCCCGACGATCGCAGCAACCAGAGAACGGTGCTGGTCCTGAGCGATATGCAGAGACTGCCGGAACGCCGCAACATGCGTTCGGCTGGAAAGAAATGCCGATGGCGACGCGAAGGGCAAGCGCGTCGCTCGCTCCACTTCCCGCTGGATGACTGGGCTGTTGGAAAGTGCGACCAGAGCCGCATGGAATTTTGCATTCGCCTCGGAATAGGCTTCCAGGTTCACCTCGTCCGGGCCATCCCCGAAACATGTCTCGAGCCGCGCCAGGATTTCATGAAGCTGATCTATTCCCGCCTGCGACGCCCCGCGCTCAGCGGCAAGCCGCGCTGCCGTTCCCTCCAGGACTCCGCGCAGCTCAATGGCGTCCACGGCGTCCGCGTAGGTGAAGCTGCGTACGACGAAGCCACCGTTCGTGAGCCGATCAAGCAATCCCTCCTCGGCAAGACGCGACATAACCTCGCGGACGGGTGTGCGGGAAATTTGCAGCGTCTCCGCCAGCGGAACCTCGAAAAGCCGGGTGCCTCCGGGATAATCGCCGCTCAATATCTTCTTGCGCAACTCCATCAGAGCCCGCATCGTATGAGTGTTTCTCGAAGTTTCTTCCAAATCAGCACCTGTGCTCTGCGGCGAGGTCGGCACAGCCCCACCCCTCGATCCCGAAATCTTAGCCACATCTGATCAATTGGCCAAGCGCCATGTATACAGCCTGGCTGTGCATGCCCAGCACCGGCAGATCAGAGACAGGGGCTGGAGGATGAGTACGCTATCTCGACTGACGGCGGGCAGCCAGAACGCGCGCGACTGTCTGCCTGAGATTTCCCGCAGTTTTTGGGCCGGTTGCTGCCATCTCGTCCTGCACGGCGGCAATTTCCCGGGCAAGCCCGCCGTTGAGGCCCAGGGCATCAAGCGTCACGCCGCTTTCCCTCATTTCAGCTGCACGACGGCGGCCATGGCGCGTGGTTCGTTCAAACTGGTAGTCGGCGAATCTGGACCAATCGAGGCCAGGGAAGCTCCGAGACAAGGATGACAATATCTCTTCGAAACAGCCAGATGCCTCTGCCGCCAGGAGGGCCTCGACCGTGATCGCTTCCAGTCCTTTGACAAACACGGAACGCACCATCTTGATGGCAGTCGCCGCTCCAGGCGCGTCACCAACCAAATCCGCCTCGAAACCGAGACTGCGAAAGTGCCCCAACAATTTTCCTGCCTCTCTGCCGGCAAGAAGTACCGGGGTCGCGTGCCCCTTCGGATGGACCGGGGCCATGACGGCCATGTCGAGATAACCGGCGCCCGTCTCGTTGATAAGCGTGGCAGTCTCCCGTTTGCGGCCGGGCGAGACAGAATTGATGTCGATCAGTAGCGCGCTTTGACCGAGATACGGCGCGATCGACTGGGCAGCCTTGAGGCTCTGGTCGGCGGTCACGGCGCTGAAGATCCACTCGGCATCCGCAAGTCCCGCAGGTGATGCTTCCGGCCGGACCCCACGGCTCCCCATCGCCATCCGCATCTCGCCCGCCCTCTCGGCATCATCGAGCAGGAGGTCATAAGCGCGGAATTCGCCGTTATCGAGCTTCGGCGCAAGACTGTCGTGAAAGGCGCGTGCCGCTTCGCCAAATCCCAGAAATGCGATCCTCATAGCCGTATCCTACTCTCAATCGCCGAAAACCACGCCGTCGAACAGTTTGCGCGCCGTGCGCAGCACCGCCGCACGATGCACCTCGCCATCCCTCATCGTGGCGATGACGCTCATCTCGCCGGTGGGGTGCTCGATCGACAGCAGCTTCTCGTCACCGTCTGGAATGACGGCTAGTTCCGAAGCCGGCCCTTCCGGCAGGAGGCAGGCCGTCGCCACGCTGACCGCGCCGAGCACGCCGATCGCGTCGTGGCACGTATGCGGGATGAAAGTGCGGGTCGAAATCGCTCCGCCGGCGGTTGGCGCCGAAACCATGGTCATCTTCGGCACCGATTTTTTGGTGACATCGCCGAGGTTCATCATCGGCCCGGCCTTCAGCCGGATCGCCTCCAGCCTGGCGCGAAGCTCCTGGTTGGCTTCCAGCTCCTTCGGGTCTTCGTCGCCTTTTATGCCGAGCACGTCGGCACGCATGACGACACAGGGCATGCCGTTGTCGATCAGCGTGCAGGCGACGCCTTCGATCCCATCGACCGCATTCCCGGTCGGCAGCAGCGCGCCGCAGGAGGAACCGGCCGTATCCGCGAACACGATCGGCACCGGCGCGGAGGTTCCCGGCACGCCGTCGATCCGGGCTTCGCCCTTGTAGGTCACCCGGCCGCCGGGCGTCTCGATCGTCGCAATGGCGATCTGCCCGGTATTTTCCATGAAGATCGAAACTTCGGTCTTCTCGCCCTTCACCGGCACCAGCCCGCGCTCGATGGCGAAAGGCCCGATGCCGGCGAGGATATTGCCGCAGTTCTGCGCATCGGTGACGATCGGCTGGTCGACGAAGACCTGCAGGAAGAGATAGTCGACATCGACCCCTTCCCGTTCCGACTTCTGCACCACGGCCACTTTCGAGGTCAGCGGATGAGCGCCGCCCATTCCGTCGATCTGGCGGGAATCGGGCGAGCCCATCGCCCGCAGCAGGAAACTGTCGCGATCGGCCGGCAGGTCTTCGGCCAGAAAGTATCCGCCTTTGGATGTGCCACCCCGCATCCACATGCATCGGACGCCGGTTTCGGTTTTACTCATGACCGCCTCCGCTCTTTTGCAGCGCTCAGATATACTTCAGGCCCTTTTCAGCCAGCCGGCCCCGCATCTCATAAATGTCGAGCCCGAGTTCGCCGGCGGCGAGCCTTTTGCGCTTGTCGTCCTCGGCCGCAACACGGGCTTCCGCCTTCTTTGCAACCACTTCAGCTTCCTCGCGCAGCACGACACAAACGCCATCATCATCGGCAACGATCACATCACCCGGGCGAACATAGGCGCCAGCGCATACAACCGGTACGTTGACCGAGCCGAGTGTTTCCTTGACTGTGCCCTGTGCGAAGATCGCCTTCGACCACACGGGAAACTTCATCTCCGTCAGATCAGCCACATCCCGAACACCCGCATCGATGATCAATCCCTTGCAACCGCGCGCCTGCGCAGACGTGGCGAGGAGATCACCGAAATAGCCGTCCTCGCAAGGGCTGGTCGGGGCGAGCAGCAGAATGTCGCCGGCCTTCAGCTGTTCGATCGCCACATGCAGCATCCAGTTGTCGCCCGGAGGTGCGGAGATAGTGACGGCACTCGCCGCGAGGCGTGCACCCGGAAAGATCGGCCGCATATAGCTGGCGAGCAGGCCCTTGCGGCCCTGCGCTTCATGCACCGTGGCAACGCCGCAGGCGGCCAGCCGGTCGATGACCGACTGATCAGCACGCTCGATGTTCTGAACGACAACCGACATCAGAGTTCATCCACAGTACGGGGGAAGACGGACTGGAAGCCTTCGGCGTGGGTGGACTTGCGCCCGCCGGACTGCCCGCCCGAATTGCGCATGAAATGGTTTCCGCGGTTTTCCGCGACGTTCTTGTAGTAGTGCCACAGGTGCTCCTGGCCCTCCATGCACTGGATAGCCGCCCACTTCTTTTCCCAGACGGGCGAGATGTCGAGGAAAACATCCGGTTTCCATTCCATCTGTTCGGTCTGGTGCGGCTCGAACAGGTAAAGCTGCGGCGCGCCGAGAACCTTTTCCCCGGGATTGTGGCCCCAGGCCTGGGCAATCATGCGGGCGTCAAGTGCCACCTGTGTCGCGTACATGTGGTCGGTATTGTACGGGTCCCATTTCGAATGAGAGAGCATGAATTCCGGCTGAACCTTGCGGATCACGTCGACCAGCTTGAACTTGGCGTCCTGATCGACGACCAGTGGATAGTCGCCGAGATCGAAAAACTGGATGTCGGTAACATCGAGCGCTTTTGCCGCGTTTTCCGCTTCCCTGCGGCGCTCGGTCTTCACCTTTTCGAGCGTCATGCCCGGGTTTTTCCAGAGCTTGGCACTTTCGCCGCGCTCGCCATAGGACAGGCAGACTACCGTAACGTCATAGCCCTTTTCCTCGTGCAGCGCGATCGCGCCGCCGCAACGCCAGACGAAATCCGCCGAATGGGCGCTGATGACCAATGCTGTCTTTGCCATGGGATGCCTCTTGATTTACTTATGCAGAGCCGGCGGCGTGCCGTGCGTGTGGAAGGTTTCGATCGTCTTCATCCCCCAGGCCTGGCCCTTCTTGCGGTCGGCTTCGGTCCAGACGACCGGCTTCCAGTCGGGCCGCAAGATCAGGCGGGCGCCTGCATTGGCGAGTTCAACGCGATTACCGGCCGGCTCCCAGACATAGAGGAAGAACGTGCCCTGGATCGCATGCTTGTGCGGGCCGGACTCGATGTGAACGCCATTTTCCAGGAAGATGTCGGCGGCGCGCAGGATATCTTCGCGCTGGTCGCAGGCATAGGTGACATGGTGGAAGCGACCATGCGAACCGGTTTGATCCTCGGAGCAGGCGAGGTCATAGGTCTTGTTGTTGATGGTGAACCAGCAGCCGCCGAGACGGCCGTTGTCGAGCTGGATCATTTCCGTCACCCGGCTGCCGAGCGCCGTGATCATGAATTCTCGCATGAGGCTGACATCGGCGGCGAGCAGATTGACGTGGTCAAGGCGCCGAGGACACGTTCCGCGGCCATGGTAACGCTGGGCGATGTTTTTTAGTGCCGGCTTTTCCTCCGGCGGCGCCACATATTCCCTGGTGTCCCAGTAGAGTTCGAACAGGTGACCGTCGGGGCTCTTGAACTGGTAGGCGCGGCCATGGCCAAGATCGCCTTCCATCCAGCCGACGCCCCAGCCCTTTTCCTCAATTACTTTGACGCGCCGCTCAAGCGCTTCCACGGACGATGTGCGATAGCCGATATGACCGACACCCGTGGTATGGTGCTTGGTGAGCTTCAGGGTATGGAATTCGTAGTCGTCGAAAGCTCGCAGATAAACGCTATCGCCTTCACGCCCATTTTCCGTGAGCCCGTAGATGCGGGTGAAGAAATCCAGACTTTCATCGAAACGATCAGTGTAGAGTTCCACGTGACCCAGATGGGCGACATCGTAACAGGGTTCGGTCATTGGGTCTGTCCCGAGCGGTTAGCTCATAGGCGCCAGGCGGAAAGACGCCTTCTCCTCCAAACGAAAGCCGCGTCCTCCACCTCAACGCGGCCGGCGACGAACGCCGCATCATGGTAAAGGCATAAAAGCAGATCGTCGGCATGACGAATAGGTTCTGCTGCAGGGCCATAAGTTTTGATTGAGGAGGGGATAGGCTCGCGAGCAGCGAGCAAGAGTACCGGTCGTGCAAAGGCGGCGCGGTGAAGATCTCACCGCGCCGCGAATAATCAGCCGCCGAGATAGGGCATGACTTCCACCGCGCCGCGCCAGATCATTTCGAGCGCCACGTAGAGGATCACGGCAAGACCGACATAAGCGATCCACCGGTGCTTGTTGAGGAGACGCGCGATAAAGCTTGCGGCGACACCCATGAGAGCGATCGACAGAACCAGACCGAAGATCAGGACTTCAGGGTGCTCGTGGGCTGCGCCGGCGACAGCCAGGACGTTGTCGAGCGACATTGAGACGTCTGCGATAACGATCTGCCAGGCAGCCTGCGAGAAGGTTTTGCGCGGCGCGCCACCGGCAATGGTGCCGTCTTTATTGAGATCCACCCCTTCGAGCGCCTCAGCCGCCTCGTCCTCCTGCTGATGCGGTGTACGCAGTTCTCGCCACATTTTCCAGCAAACCCACAGGAGCAATACGCCCCCTGCAAGCAGCAAGCCGACGATCTGCAGCAACTGCGTGGTAGCAAGCGCAAACCCGATACGAAGAACAGTCGCGGCAATGATACCGACGAGGATTGCCTTGGCCCGCTGTTCCTTCGGCAGTCCAGCTGCAGCAAGACCGATGACGATCGCATTATCGCCGGCAAGGACAAGATCGATCATGATA
The DNA here is from genome assembly GCF_004368875.1 of Neorhizobium sp. R1-B. Taxonomy (NCBI): domain Bacteria; kingdom Pseudomonadati; phylum Pseudomonadota; class Alphaproteobacteria; order Hyphomicrobiales; family Rhizobiaceae; genus Neorhizobium; species Neorhizobium sp. R1-B. The sequence goes on along the minus strand of NZ_SOEM01000011.1, from coordinate 103,730 downwards.
ACTTGCAGGAGGGCAGATAACGCCTCTGCGGTGAAGATTTCCATCATTTGGCACCCAATCTCTTATGGCGTGGAATGCCTCATGTCGCGATGGTAGTTCAGCAGGAGCATACGACTGACATTTTGCCTGCCGTAGGTTCACTGCCGTTTTCGTTGGAGACCGCCACGAACACCAGGCACCTAACTTGGACGATTCCAGTCCGACATCACAGTTCAAGACGAACTGCCAGAGGGGCCCGGTCTGGTGGCGTGAGATTTAACGGCCCGACGACAGAAACTCAAGTGTTGAGTTGAGGTCTCTGTTGCCACTCCCATATTCCCACTGACCGGCCTAAAGCCAGACAAGATCATCCAGGAACTTCCACTGTTGTCGGGCAGAATAAGCGCGGAATCGCAGGCGCTATTTAAGACGTGTCTGGAGACTGTCGCGAATGCGCTTGCCCAGAGCTTGATAGTTTTCATCGAAGTGATGACCACCCTCGATCGGTGCGACTTCGACGCCTCGATCCTTCAACATGGGACAGGGATCGTCATCTTCATCCGTGCCATAGACGCATTGGATGAGTTTGGGATCGATCTTCGCAATGTCATCCACGGGATCTCCACCCTTGCCGGATCCCTCGGCTCCCAGCCAACCGGTCACGGAAATTTCGTAATCAACCTGGTGCGACAAGCCCAAAAGGGTGATCTGTTTCACTCGTTCCCGGTCCGAAGGCGCGAGGCGATTGTAGGTGGCCGGCAACACGTCCGCACCGAAGGAATAGCCGACAAGGAGGACGTTCTGAACATTCCATTGGCGACGATAGTGCTCGATGATCCTTGCAAGATCTTCCGCCGTCCCCTGGGGGGACCGCTCCGACCAGAAATAGCGCAAGGAGTCCACCCCGATGGTTGGTATGCCCTGCGATTGCAGATAGCCGCCAACCTCGCTGTCCAAATCGCGCCACCCGCCATCGCCGGAATAAATCACGGCCATCGTGTTTATTGCTGGTTTGGCTTCCAGCACGGTCAGCGGCAGGTCGAGCGGCAGGTCGTTCATACTTGCTGCTGAGAGGCCGACCGCCAGCGCTTGGGAGAGCGCCGCCTCGGGGGGTGAGGCAGAATCATCAAGCTGCACTTCCGGATGTTCCTGCTTCAGTCGTTGGGCATGCGCCTTTCCGGCAATATCGGCCGCTGCGGTCGAAATGATCGTAACCGCCGTCGGCAAGGAGCCGCCGTCGAAGCCGTAGATCGTGCGATCACCGACTTTCTGTTTCGGAGCTGGAGTGCAAAGCTCCTTGGAGAGCGGTATGCCCGCAACCGGGTCGACTGCAATCGCCTCGCCAATCGTAGCATTGGGACTCTGCGAGACCATGGCCAGCGCCAGCGCTCCTCCCTCACCGAGGCCAGCCACGATCGGATGGCGATAATTCGAATTGCCGATCCGCCGCTGAATCTGCTGGGAGAGGTCTTCGACATCGGAAACCATGTAGACGCAGCCGCCGTCGTCCGCCGCGAGCGATTTGATGTAGGACGGGAAATCGATACCGACCACTGCGGCACCGGCATCCACTGCAGCCTGCGCCTGGACATCCTCGCGAGCGCTCCAACCTTCGCCGCCGGATATCAGAAAGACAATACCGTTGAGATCGGCGCTATTGGTCGGCAACAGGATACGAGGCGCCGGGATCATTCCCGTATTGAAGCCTGGCTGCTGACCGGCAGCCCCCGTGATATACAACCATGCGGCAAGCGAGATGACGAGAAAACGTATAGACATCATTTGCCGACCACTCCTCTCAAGCCGCCGCTGATCAGAAGCGTCGCGTCCATCATCACGATGGCAGGGCTCACGCCACCTGCAACGGCCAGGTACCGTGGCTTCCAGATCGGATGGAACTTCGACTTGAAGGCCTTTAATCCCCTGAAATTGTAAAACCGTTCGCCATGTTCAAACACGATGCCGCCGATCCGGTCCCAGACCGGCGCTGCCTCGCGTGCAGCCATACCCGAGAGCGGCGCCATGCCAAGATTGAACTGCGCATAACCGGCGTCGCGGAGATATTCCATGATCTTCGCAAATAGAAAATCCATAGATCCCCTGGGAGCTTCGGGCGCAAAACGCATCAGATCAACGGTTCCTTCCTGCTTCGTATCAGTGACCGACAGCGTTGCGAAAGCAACGATACGATTTTCTTTTCGCAAAACGGCAACGGCCTGAGAGCTCACATAGTCGTCGCGGAAGGAACCGAGCGAGAAGGTCTTTTCACGGGTATTATGCTCCGCAAGCCATGCATCGGAAACCGCTTTAAGATCCTCGATCGAAGCCATGACCTCCGGCTGGTCGATCACCGAAAATTCCAGTCCTTCCCGCGCTCCCTTGTTAACCGCTTGACGAAGGCTCGCGAGGCGACTGCCTTTGAGATCGAAACGCGTGAGGTCGACGATTGCAAGTTCACCCAGCTTGAAAGCCCTCAGCCCCGCATCTGCACAATGGGAAAGAAGATCTGGCGATATCTGGTAGAAGACGGCCCGCCCGCCTCGGGCACGTGCCTCCTCGATGAAACGCCACACCAGATCGGCGGTTTCCTCTCGGGCTCCTACTGGATCGAAAAGTGCAATCCAGGATCGGCCCTGAATCCCATACATGATGAACGCATGTCCGCTTTCGGAAAACATCAGCCGCTTATCGCCCATTCGGACCAGGTTGGCGTCGGCGTTGTCCTGCGACATCGCAATCCGAATGGCCGCCTCAAGGTCGCCGGTCGTTGACGGTGGCGAGCGAAATGCCGCCGGTCGGAGCAGACTGAAAAGAGAGAGCATTCCCGCAAAGATCGTAAGACCGAGCGCAGCACGCAGGCCACGTGGCGCCTCTTCGGCAAATTCAAACTGCCACCACAGCTCGTGGGTGTATTGCACCTCGCGATATACAAAAAGCAGGACAGTAACGGCTGCGGCAACAATGACCAGCATTGCGGTCATCCAGCTCGGTGTCAGAACCTGACCAAACATCGAAGACCGCCGATTGAATTGTTTGGCGCTGAGAGCTAGCCCCGCAAGAAGAATGATCAAGAACACTGCTTCGAAAAGAGCAACCGCACGTACAAAGGCAAAGACAAGAGCGAACGCGGCACAAACCAGCCCTGTCCACCAGGCTCCGTCGAGCCTCTGCCCAATGCCGCGCGCAGCGACGAACAACACAAGTCCGAAAATGCTTGACAGGAAATGCGCGCCTTCCACCAACGGCAGCGGCAGATAGCTGGAAAGCAGGTTAAGATCGGAATCCGGCGTCGGAGTGACGCTGGAAAAGATCAGCATTGCCCCCGCGATCATCGCAAAAGTGGCAAGCAGGGGCGGTGCCAGCCGGAATTCCAGCTTTCGCAAGGTCGACGTAACCGGATGATGGGCTAACTGCCGAATTTCAAGACCGATCACGACGAGTGTCGCGATCAGCAGAGGCAGAACGTGGTAGATGACACGGTAGAGGACGAGGCTGCCAAGAACCTCGTCGACTCTGACCGTGCTGCCAAGAGCCGCGATGATTACGGTTTCGAAGACACCAAGACCTGCCGGCACGTGGCTGAGTACCCCAATTCCCACGGCGGTAGTATAGATTGCCAGGAATGACGGCCAACCGATTTCGGTCTGCGGCAAGAGGACGTAGAGGACCGACGACGAAGCGGCGATATCGAGCACAGTGACCAGAAACTGCTGCGACGATGTACGGGTGTCCGGCAGCCGGATGTTCACGCGGCCTATCGCTATGGTCCGACCGTTCTTCCCCAATACAACCAATGCAAAAAGAACCGCGATGATCAGAACCGCCACGGCTCGCACCCAGCCTTGGTCTATATGGACGATTGCCGCGATCCGCGGGGCCGTAACGAGCGACGCGAAAGCAGTAACCGCCAACAATCCGATACCGAAAGCAAGTGTAACGAAGGCGATGACCCGGCCGATATCATCGGGAGAAAGCCCCAGACGCGAATAGGCCCGGAATCGAATAGCCCCGCCGCTGAGCGCCCCGAAGCCAGCGGTGTTGCCGACCGCATAGGCGCTGAACGCGGTCATTGCGACCGGCACCGGCGGCAATGACCGACCGATATAGGCAAGCGCGTTCATATCGTAGCCGACGAGCGCCGCAAAGCTCAACGCGGTAAAGAAGATCGCCAACCCGATCGAAGACCAACGGGTATGGCCGAGCGCCTCAATCACGTCGTCATAGCTGACCTCGGTCGTGAGATCGTAGATCGCAAAGGTCGTAAAGGCGAAGACCAGCAGCACCGCGAGCGCTATGAGGTAAGAACGATACGTTTCAATGAGGTCTCGAAAGCGGTTGGGCTGACGATCCGTGGATTCCATTTTGGTTGCCGATACTGAGAAAGATTTCGAGCCCGGATTTTGATCAGACGCGCAGCAAAAGCAACGGGATCGCGGCTATAATGTGTCTGATATCGTTAAAGCGCAGTCCCAGTCTTCAATATGCCGTCGGGCGCACTGATCCCACCGGCGAGAGGGGCGCTCGCAAGACGACCATAGCCAGAGCCGTTCACGAATTATAAGCTTGACGGCCAGATCCGAAGCCATATAGTTTAAACTTAAAATAATTAAGTGGTGAACTGTCAGGAGGACTTGGATATGCGCATCGTCTGTATCGGTGGCGGCCCAGCCGGCCTCTACTTCGCGCTCCTGATGAAGAAGTTTCATCCCGAGCATTCGATCTCGGTGGTCGAGCGCAACAAACCTTACGACACGTTCGGCTGGGGCGTGGTGTTCTCTGACGCCACCATGGTGTCGATGAAGGCCTGGGACCCGGAAAGTGCCGCCGAAATCGAGGATGCATTCAATCACTGGGACGATATCGAACTGCTGTTCAAGGGCACGCGCCAGCGCACGTCAGGCCACGGCTTCGTCGGCATCGGCCGCAAGAAGCTCTTGAACATCCTGCAGCGCCGCTGCGAGGCGCTCGGCGTTGAACTGGTTTTCGAGACGGAGGCCAACGGCGATATCGACTATCCGGATGCGGACCTGATCATCGCTTCCGACGGCTTCAACTCGAAGATCCGCAACCGTTATCCGGAAGTTTTTGAGCCGGATCTCGTTGTGCGCCCGAACCGCTATATCTGGCTCGGCACCAACAAGCTGTTTGACGCCTTCACCTTCGATTTCCGCAAGACGGACCACGGCTGGTTCCAGGCGCATATCTACAAGTTCGACGACAAGACCTCGACCTTCATTGTCGAGACCACCGAAGAGGCCTACGAAAAGCACGGCCTTGGCCAGATGGACCAGCAGGGCTCGATCGACTTCTGCCAGGACCTGTTCTCGGAAGTGCTCGAAGGCTCCGAACTGATGACCAATGCGCGGCATCTGCGCGGATCCGCGTGGCTGAACTTCAACCGCCTCATCTGCGGCAAGTGGAGCCATTTCAACGGCAACTCGCATGTCGTGCTGATGGGCGACGCCGCCCACACCGCCCATTTCGCGATCGGTTCCGGCACCAAGCTCGCCATCGACGACGCGATCGAGCTCACCAACCAGTTCAACAAGCTCGGCCATTCCAAGGACAAGATCCCGGCGGTTCTCGATACCTACGAGGAAATCCGCCGCGTCGATGTCGCCCGCATCCAGAATGCGGCCCGCAACGCCATGGAATGGTTCGAAGTGGTCGGCCAGCGTTATGCCGATACACTGGAGCCGGAACAATTCATGTATTCGATGTTGACCCGCTCCCAGCGCATCAGCCACGAAAACCTTCGCCTGCGCGATCCGAAATGGCTGGAAGGTTACGAGCGCTGGTTCGCCGGGAAAAACGGCATCGACGTCAGCGGCAACGGCCGCACCCTGCCGCCGATGTTCACGCCCTATTCGCTGCGCGAAACACATCTGCCGAACCGCATCGTCATGTCGCCGATGGCGATGTATTCCGCCAAGGACGGCATGCTGGACGATTTCCATCTGGTCCATCTCGGCTCCCGTGCGCTTGGCGGCGCCGGCCTCGTGTTTGGGGAAATGACCTGCGTCTCGCCGGATGCCCGCATCACCCACGGCTGCCTCGGCCTTTGGAACGATGAACAGGCGGCGGCCTGGAAGCGTTTCGTTTCCTTCGTTCATGAGAATTCCGCCGCCAAGGTCGGCATCCAGCTTGGCCATGCGGGCCGCAAGGGCTCGACCAAGGTCGCCTGGGAAGGCATCGACCAGCCGATCGAAGAGGGTGGCTGGCCATTGATCTCGGCTTCGGCACTCCCCTACCTCAAAAGCAGCCAGACCCCGAAAGCGATGGACCGAGACGATATGGATCGCGTCAGGGCGGATTTTGTACGGGCGGCTGGATATGCGGCCGAAGCCGGCGCCGACTGGCTGGAACTGCACTGCGCACACGGTTATCTGCTCTCGAGCTTCCTCTCGCCGCTCACCAACATCCGCACCGACGAATACGGCGGCAGCCACGAAAACCGCGCTCGCTATCCGCTCGAAGTCTTCCGCGCCATCCGAGAAGTCTGGCCAGACGACAAGCCGATTTCCGTCCGACTTTCCTGCCACGACTGGTTCGAGGGTGGAAACACACCCGAAGACGCCGCCATCTTCGCAAAAATGTTCAAGGGAGTGGGAGCCGACCTGATCGACTGCTCCTCCGGTCAGGTCTGGAAGGAAGAAAAGCCGGTCTATGGCCGCCTCTTCCAGACGCCCTTTTCCGACAAGATCCGCAACGAGATCGGCATCCCGACCATCGCCGTCGGCGCGATTTCCGAGGCCGACCACGCCAACTCGATCATCGCCGCCGGCCGTGCCGATCTTTGCGCCGTCGCCCGCCCGCATCTCGCCGACCCCGCCTGGGTTCTGCACGAGGCAGCCAAGATCGGCCTGACCAGCATTCCCTGGCCGAAGCAGTATTATTCCGGCAAGGCGCAATACGAGACCAACCTCGCGCGCGCTGCGGCAGCGGCTGCCCCTCCGGCCGCCGGCCCGACGGCTGCAGCGAAATAAGGATCACGTCATGACCGAAGCGGCCCCGGCCAGGCTTGCCAACCGCCACGCCCTCGTCACCGGCGCGGGTTCGGGCATCGGCGCGGCGATCGCGACGGCGCTGGTGGAAGCCGGCGCGCGGGTGACGCTGGCGGGCCGGCGGACCGAACCACTGGAGGCGCTGGCCGAAAAGCTCGGTAAGAATAAGGTCTGCGTCGCCGACGGTTTCGACGTAACCGACGAAATCGCCATCGACAACGGCCTCAAGACAGCCCGCGCTGCCTTCGGCCCGGTCGATATCCTCGTCAACAATGCGGGAGAAGGCCCGAGCGCGCCCTTCGAAAAGACCTCGCTGGAGATGTGGAACCGGGTGATGACGGTCGACCTCACCGGCGTATTCCTCATGACACAGGCCGTGCTGCCGGATCTCAAGGCTTTTGGGTCAGGCGCCCGCATCATCAACATCGCCTCGACCGCCGGGCTCACCGGTTATGCCTACGTCTCTGCCTACGTGGCCGCCAAACATGGCGTCGTCGGCCTCACCCGTTCCCTGGCGCTGGAGCTTGCCAGGACCGGCATCACCGTCAACGCCGTCTGCCCCGGCTTTACCGACACACCTCTGATCGCCCGTTCGATCGAAACAATCGTCGCCAAGACCGGACGGACGGAGGAGCAGGCGTTGAAGGAATTTACCAAAAGCAATCCGCAGGGGCGGCTGGTGAAGCCGGAGGAGGTCGCGGACACGGTTCTGTGGCTGGCATCGCCCGGAGCTGCATCAATCAACGGACAGGCAATCGCGGTTGCCGGTGGGGAGGTATTGGCAGGATGAGCGAACAGGCTTCGATGGCGGGACATCTCCGCCCCTTCAAGGACTACCAGCCGAAGCACTTTCTCTGGGAAGTGAGCGAAAATGACCGCGTCGCGACCATCCGCCTGAACCGGGCCCAGCGCAAGAACCCGCTGACCTTCGAAAGTTATGCGGAATTGCGCGATCTTTTTCGCGATCTCGTCTACGCCTCCGATATCCGCTCGATAGTCCTGACCGGTGCCGGCGGCAATTTCTCCTCCGGTGGCGACGTCTTCGAGATCATCGAGCCGCTGACCCATATGGCGATGCCGGATCTGCTGGCCTTCACCCGCATGACCGGCGACCTCGTCAAGGCGATGAAGAAGTGCCCGCAGCCGATCGTCGCCGCCGTCGACGGCATCTGCATGGGCGCCGGGGCGATCCTTGCCATGGCCTCCGACATCCGGGTGGCGACGCCGGAAGCCAAGACCGCCTTCCTCTTCACCCGCGTCGGCCTTGCCGGGGCGGACATGGGCGCCTGCGGGATCCTGCCGCGCATCATCGGCCAGGGCCGCGCCGCCGAGCTTCTGTTCACCGGCCGCACGATGAATGCCCGCGAAGGCGAGGCCTGGGGCTTTTTCAACACGATCCATCCGGCCGATGTCTTGGAAGCCGAAGCCGTGAAGCTCGCCCATTCGCTGGCCGACGGCCCGTGGTTCGCCCACACGATGACCAAAACCATGCTGAACCAAGAATGGGCGATGGGCATCGACGAGATGATCGAATCGGAAGCCCAGGCCCAGGCGATCTGCATGGCCACCAAGGATTTTCGCCGCGCCTTCGAGGCCTTCGCCGAAAAGCGCAAGCCGGTCTTCGAGGGCAACTGATGACCGCGCCAACGACGCTCAAAGGGCCGGCACGCGATTTCCTCGACTGGCCGTTCTTCGACGAGAGCCACAAGGTGCTTGCTGAAAAGCTCGACGCCTTTGCGGCGTCAGGCGCGCTGAGCCATATCGACCATTCGAATACCGACGGCGCCTGCCGGGCGATCGTCAAGGCGCTCGGCCAGGCAGGCCTTCTGGATGCCGCGACCGGTGCCGGCGGCAGCCGGCCGATCGACAGCCGCGCCGCCTGCCTGACGCGCGAGACGCTCGCCTGGCACGACGGGCTTGCCGACTTCGCCTTCGCCATGCAGGGCCTCGGCACCGGCGCGATCGGCCTCTCCGGCTCCGAGGAGCTGCGCCGCACGGTTCTGCCGAAAGCACAATCCGGCGAATGGATCTCCGCCTTCGCGCTCTCCGAAAAGGAAGCCGGCTCGGACGTCGCCGCCATGGCCTGCGCGGCCCGCAAGGACGGCGACCATTATATTCTCGACGGCGAAAAGACCTGGATCTCCAACGGCGGCATCGCCGATGTCTACACCGTCTTCGTCCGCACCGGCGAGGCCCCCGGCACGCGCGGCATTTCCGCCTTCGTGGTCTTTGACGACGATCCCGGCTTCTCGATCGCCGAGCGCATCGACGTCATCGCCCCGCATCCGCTGGCAACAATCCGTTTCGAGAACTGCCGCATTCCGGCTTCGCGCCTGCTCGGGGCGCCCGGCGAAGGTTTCAAGATCGCCATGCGGACGCTCGACATCTTTCGCGCCTCCGTCTCTGCCGCGGCGCTCGGTTTTGCCAAGCGGGCGCTCGACGAAGCCGTTGCTTATGCGAAGAACCGACCGATGTTCGGCAACCACCTTTCCGACCTGCAGCTCACTCAGGCCGCTTTCGGCGACATGGCGGCTGAGATCGATGCCGGAGCACTCTTGACCTACCGCGCCGCCTGGCGCCGCGACGTACAGGGCCTGCCGACCACCAAGGAGGCCGCGATGGCCAAGATGGTGGCGACCGAGAATGCACAAAGCGTCATCGACCGCGCCGTGCAGATCTTTGGCGGTCGCGGCGTAAAAAGCGGCGAGATCACCGAAAGCCTCTACCGGGAAATCCGGGCGCTGCGCATCTACGAAGGCGCGACCGAGGTCCAGAAGCTCATCATTGCCCGCGAACTTCTGAAGGCGTGAGGAACGATCATGGCTTACACGACCTCCCGCCGCCTGAACTTCGGAGATTGCGACCCCTCCGGCATCGCCTATTTCCCCTCCTACCTGAACATCCTGGTCGGGGTTTGCGAGGAGTTTTTCGGCTCGCTCGGCGCGCCATGGCCTGACATGATCACCGACCGCAAGATCGGCGTGCCGACCGTAACTCTGGACGTCGCGTTCAGGAGCCCCGGTTACCACGGCGATATGATGGATTTCACCGTTAAGGTCATCCGGATCGGCAACAGCTCCGCCGATCTCGAATACGAAGTACGGGTCGGCGATCGGCTGCTCTGGACGGCGAAGCAGCGGCTCGTCGCCACCTCGCACGAAACCCATAAGGCCCTTCCTTGGCCGCACGATATGCGCGCAGCGCTGACACAGCATTTGGAGAACGATGATGCACACGATTCTGCAGCCTGAAGGCTGGGCAAAACCGATCGGTTACGCCAACGGCGTGGCCGCCAGCGGCCGCCAGATCTTCGTCGGCGGGCAGATCGGCTGGAATGGCCAATGCCAGTTCGAGACCGACGATTTCGTCGGGCAGGTGAAGCAGACGCTGCAGAATGTGGTCGCCGTGCTGGCCGAAGCCGGCGCAGGACCCGAGCACATCACCACCATGACTTGGTATTTTACCGACAAGGCCGAATACCTCGGCAACCTCAAGGGTATCGGCCAGGCCTATCGCGAAATCATCGGCAAGCATTTCCCCGCCATGGCCGCCATGCAGGTCGTGGCGCTGGTGGAAGACCGCGCCAAGATCGAAATCCAGGCGACCGCCGTCATTCCGGCCTGAGGCAATCATGAACGAGACGATCGAATTTTCCGCCACGGTTTCCGCGACGACCCGCAACGGAGTTCTGGTCGTCACGATCGACAACCCGCCGGTCAACGCGACCTCCGTCGATGTCCGCAGCGGGCTTGCGAAAGCACTCGCCCACGCAGAAGCGGTCGCCGAGGTGACCAGCGTCGTGATTACCGGTGCTGGAAAGACATTTGTCGGCGGCGCCGACATCAGGGAATTCGGCACGCCGGTCATGGAGCCGACCCTGCCGGCGGTCATCGAAAAGATCGAGAACCTGTCGAAACCGGTCGTGGCTGCCCTGAATGGCGCAGCACTCGGCGGCGGTCTCGAAGTCGCACTTGCCTGCCACTACCGCGTCGCCGCACCGGCCGCGCAGGTCGGCCTGCCCGAAGTCAAACTCGGCATCGTCCCCGGCGCCGGCGGCACGCAACGCCTGCCGCGCCTGATCGGCATCCCCGCGGCGCTCGACCTGATCACCTCGGGACGCTCGGTGAAGGCCGAGGAGGCCCTGAAACTCGAGATCATCGACGTGGTAGCCGCAGAGGATCTCGTTGAAGCCGCAATATCCGCTGCTTCGGCATTGGGCAGCAAACCACTCCGCCGCACCGGCGAGTTGACCTTAGCCGCCGCCGATCCCGCCGAGATCGAAAAGGTCTCTGCCAAAATTCTCGCCAGGGCACGCGGCCAGAAGGCGCCGGCCGAAGCGGTCCGGCTTGTCACCTCGTCCAATCGTCCCCTTACCGAAGGCCTGGCGGATGAACGCGCCACGTTCCTCGCACTCCGCGACAGCAGCGAGGCAGCCGCCCTTCGTTATGTCTTCTTCGCCGAACGGGAGTCCTCCAAGGTCGAAGATCTGGAAGGCGTCCAACCTCGCCCGGTGAACACAATCGGCATCTGCGGCCTTGGCCTGATGGGCAGCGGCATTGCCGTTGCCGCCCTTGGTGCCGGTTATTCGGTGATCGGCCTCGACCAGACCGCCGAAGCCGCCGAAAAGGGCAAAGAGCGCATCATCGGCCTGCTGGAACGCAACGTCGCCTCGGGCCGCCTCGATCAGACCGGCTTCGAAGCCCAGAAGGCACGGCTTTCCGTGACTGCGACGGACCCCGAGCTTGCTCCCTGCGATCTCGTCGTCGAAGCAGTGTTCGACGATCTCGCCGTCAAGACCGACCTTTTCCGGCGCCTCGACAAGGTCATCCATCCGGATGCGGTGCTGGCAACCAATACCAGCTACCTGAACCCGGACGAGATTGCCGCCGCGACCGCCCATCCGCAGCGGGTGCTCGGCCTGCATTTCTTCTCGCCCGTCCATGTGATGCGGCTCCTGGAGGTCGTTCGCTGCGCCGAAACGGCGCCGAATGTGCTGGCAACGGGGCTGGCGGTTGCCAAGAAACTGCGAAAGCTGCCGGTCGTCACAGGCGTCGCCGAAGGCTTCATCGGCAACCGCATCTTCTCTGCCTATCGCCGCGAAGCCGAATTCTTGCTGGAAGACGGCGCCCTGCCGCACGAGATCGACGCCGCGCTGGAAGACTACGGCTTCCCGATGGGCCTTTTCGCAGTCTACGACATGGCCGGCCTCGAAATCGCCTGGGCCCGCCGCAAGCGGCAGGCGGCGACCCGCGATCCTTCCGCGCGTTATGTCGAAATCGCCGACACGCTCTGCGAAGCGGGCCGCCTGGGCCAGAAGGCCGGCCGTGGCTGGTACGCCTATCCGGATGGCAAGCGCACAATCGATCCGGAGGTCACCGCAATCATAGAAGCCGCTCGGACCAAAAAAGGCATCACACCCCGTACCTTCCCGAGAGAAGAAATCCTTGGTCGCTTGTTGAGCGCTATGGCTGCGGAAGGAAAGGCCCTGCTGGCTGAGGGCATTGCGAACCGTGCCAGCGATATCGATCTCGTAATGATCAACGGCTATGGCTTTCCTGCCCACAGGGGTGGACCAATGTTCCTCAACGGCTGAGGAGTCCAAGGTCACATCTGCCAGAGCGCCTTTTCGCCGCAGAAGGCCGCCGAACCTCATGCATGTTTCGTTGTCACCTCGGCTTCGATCTGTCACATATTTCGACAACAGCATCGCCCGAGTGGGCCACAACGACCTGACAATCCAGGAATTTCATGATGAGGATACCCCCTTCCCGTCAAGCGACCATCGACAAGGCCGTCAGCTATGTGGACGACGGTTCCTTTGAAGCCACGCTGCGTGAGCGGGTCATGATACCCTCGGCAAGTCGCGTTGCCGCCAATCGGCCGGACCTATGGCATTACGTGACAAAGGACATGCAGCCCTTCTTTCAGCGCCTCGGTTTCACCACCAAAATCTATGAAAACGAGATGGCCCCAGGGCCGTTCCTACTCGCTGAACGCATGGAGAATCCGAGCTACACGACGGTCCTGCAGTACGGCCATGGCGACGTGGTCGCCGGACTTGCGGGCCAGTGGGACAATGGCCTCTCGCCCTTCGAGATGACCGAGAGAAATGGTGCCTGGTATGGCCGTGGCACCGCAGACAACAAGGGCCAACATACGGTAAACCTGGCTGCAATCGAGGCGGTGTTGGCAATCAAAGGTGCCCTCGGCTTCAACCTGAAATACCTGATCGAGATGGGCGAAGAGTCCGGCTCGCCCGGCCTGGGGGAGATATGCGCCGCGCATGCCGAGGAGTTGAAGGCTGATGTGTTCATCGCATCCGATGGACCCCGGCTCTCATTTGACCGGCCGACGATATTCCTTGGCGCCCGAGGCGGCATCTCCTTTCATCTGGAAATCAACACGAGAGAGACGTTTCAGCACTCGGGCAATTGGGGCGGTCTTCTTTCCGACCCGGCTATCGAACTTTGCCATGCGATCACAACGCTCGTGGATCGGGCCGGCCGCATCCAGGTGCCCGAGATGACACCGGGAATGATCCCCGAAAACGTCCGGGTAGCCTTAAAGGACTGCCACATCGCACCCGCCGACGGCGACCCGCCAGTCGAACCTTGGTGGGGAGAGCCGGGCCTGACGCCGGAGGAAAAGGTCTTTGCCTGGAGTTCCTTCGATGTCATGGAGATGGAATGCGGCAATCTCGCTCAACCGCTCAATGCCATACCGCCCAGGGCAAGGGCGCGGGTCCAGCTACGTTTTCCGGTAGGCGTTGATCCGGATGCGGTCATCCCCGCCGTCCGCAAGACATTGAAGGCGGCCGGCTATGACCGGGTGGTCGTCAAAGACCCGACAGATGCTACCTTCCGCGCAAGCCGCCTGGACCCGGATCACCCTTGGGTAAAGCGGGTCGCGGCATCCATTGAGAAGACGCTGGGTGCACCACCCGCGATCCTTCCCAACCTGGGAGGCTCGCTGCCCAACAACGTCTTCTCGGACCTGCTCAGACTGCCGACGATCTGGATTCCACATTCTTATCCAGGTTGCTTGCAGCATGCGGCCAATGAGCATCTGCCGATATCCATCGTCAGGGAAGGGTTGGCGATCATGGCGGGACTTTACTGGGATATCGGTTCAGACGCCGTCTGAGCATATAGTTGGATGTATTCCTTCGTTACTTGAAGTAAGTCGCCGACGCTCGTGCAGACCGATGAGTACGGCCGAGCGTGCAACCAAGGGGAATGCACCGCTCCCCATGATCATGGCTGGTCTGGCGGGATGATTTACGCGATAGTCCCGCAGGGCATCAAATGGGCGGAGAGGAATTCAAGTGTCATCCGTACGGTCGAATGGGGGTACCGGCAATCCGGTATCGATTCTGATCGTCGAAGACGACGCGCCGACCCGTTGGCGCATCAGCGATGCACTGTCGCGCGAGAGCGAATTCAGCGTTGCAGAGGCGGCAACCCTCGGCGAGGCCCGTCAGATCGTCAACGCTTCCGTGCCGGACGTATTGCTGACCGATCTCCAGCTTCCTGATGGGAACGGGATGGAGCTGATCCGTGAGGTGAAGCAACGCAACGGCACCACCGAGATTATGGTGATCTCCATACTCGGCGATGAGGAGAGCGTCATTTCCGCAATTCTGGTGGGCGCAAACGGCTATCTGCTGAAGGATGCATTTCCGACGGACATCGCCGATACGGTGCGAAACCTGTTGCGGGGTCATTCGCCGATATCGGCGTCGATCGCCCGCTTCATCGTGAGGCGCACGCAAGGAGGGCCGGGCACCAACTCTCGTGTCTCCGACCTCAACACCGCGAAACTCACCCGCCGCGAGATCGATATCCTCTGGGGCATCGCCAAAGGCTTCAGCTATGCGGACATAGCCGATCATCTTGGGATATCGCGGCAAACCGTTCCGGGTTATATCAAGAACATTTATCGCAAGCTCGAAGTCAACACCCGCGGCGAGGCAGTATTCGAGGCTCTTCAGCAAGGGCTGATCAAATTGTAGAAACAATTTTTAATGACCGATACTTTAACCATTGCTCGCCCGCGGGATCTGAGGCTGCCGACCTATCTCGGTCTGCAGCTCATTATTATGGCTGCGTGTATCTTCCTCCTACAGTTGGATCCACCCAGACCGCCGGCACAATACCAAGTGTTGAGCGCCGAACTTCGCCAGGACGAAGCGGTTTGGCTGGCAATCGCCCTGCCTCACCGGCACCAGCGGACAAGGACCGACGCGCCGCCTTTCATCTACAGAATGAGCTTTGAACGCGCACCCACGGAAGCATCGCAACCTTGGGCGATTTTCCTCCCCAGATTTACCAGTGGGGTGGAGGTGGCGGTCAATGGGGCCACAATCCTGGATAGCCGCCTCAATCCGACCGCTGGACGCGTGGATCGCAACATTCCAGCCATAGCCCCTATTCCATCCGCACTCCTGCGGGACGGGCCGAACGAAATTACACTGCGGCTCTTCGTCTGGGGGCCACTCACGGGATACCTGGACACTATCTATGTCGGCCCGGATACAGAACTGAGGTCTTCGTACGATAAGCGGATGCTCCTGTTCCAGACAATCCCGCTCATCCTGGCTGCCTGGCAGGGAACTGTCGGTGCGATCCTCGGTTTTATATGGCTCAGCAGGCGCCATGAACACGCCTATGGTTGGCTTGCGGCGGCTATGGCGGTGGGGGTTATCCAACAATTCATCCCTTTCCCCACCCATCAGATATTGCATGGCTTTCTCGGCGCATCGGTCCCGCTGGAAAGCGCTCTCGTGCTCCATTTCGCAGCGCGTTTCACTGGCCTTAAGGTCTCGTCGCGGCTGGGATGGTTCGTCTTCCTTCCAAGCCTGATCATCTTGGCAGCCAGCGCGATTGGCGATCCCGAAGTCGTCAGAACAACCTATATGTTGCTGGGACCCGCAAGCATCGGCGTGTTCGTTGTACTGACGGCTGTCATTCTTGGCTGGTCTGCGTTGTTCCGAAGCGAACGAAGCAGCTTTTTCCTCGGATCGACGCTCACTGCAGTCCTGGTTTTCTGGGTCCACGATGCGCTGACCGTGCTCGATGCACTGCCGGGCGAGCGTATATTTCTCGGTCGTCTCTCCTACTCGGTAGTGCTGATTGCAATCGGTATCGGCCTCACCCTGCGCGTGGTCCAGGCCTTGAACCAAGCTGACGATTTTGCGGGCCGCCTGTTCAGGCAGGTCCGGGACGCGGAGGAGAAGCTGCGCGCCAGTTTCGCGCGCGAGGAGGAACGATCCCGCAAGGAAGCATTGGCTGCGGAGCGAACACGCCTGATGCGCGATCTGCACGACGGTTTAGGGGGGCAGCTCGTCAGCATCGTCGCGCTCGCGGAACAGCAACATGGCGGCAGCGCAACAGTGATAGGAGACGCGGCGCGTGCCGCACTGAAAGACCTACGCCTCGTCATCGATGCCATGGAGGAAATCGACGGCGACTTGATGCTGGTACTCGGCTCATGGCGCGAACGCATTTCGGCACAGCTACGCGCACACAGCATTCAACTCGAATGGCAGGTGCTGACGCCGGGTGGTCTGCCTATTTTTCCGGGGTTACGGCCGTGGCACGTGATCCAGGTGATCCGCCTGCTCGATGAAGCGGTCACCAATGCCGTGAAGCACTCAGGGGCCAAGAAGCTCCGGGTTATCATCGAGACCATTCATGATGTCCCTGAGGAGGCAAGCGGGCGGATCAGCGTCGAAGATGATGGCAGCGGGTTCGACCTCTGCATACCGCGCGTCGCTGCCTCACCGGCTCATCCGCGGACAGGGCGGGGACTTCTGAACATGAAGAGGCGCGCCGAGCTGTGCGGCGCACTTCTTACCATATCCTCCGGACAGCAAGGTACGAGGGTAAGCCTGATCCTGCCCAGTCACTTCGGTACGACGCCTTCTGCCGATGACAGGGATGGCGCTGCAGGCGAGCGGCACTGACCGGCATAGGACCTGCCGTCCAAGACGGACAGGTCATACGCCGTCCTATCGTCTGCCTACCCGGTTAACTGGGCCGCCCCGATTCATCGGTGTTCCGACGACGCCCACGCCCGGAGCCCCAACGCGGGGAGCGACAGCAACGGGATGGGGCCGACATCCAACCGGCACGCCGGGTGCAGTGCAATAGATCGCGGTCGCCGTCCTCGGACGAACCACGCAGCCCACGGGAACGCCGGGCGCGGTGCAATAGATCACCGCCGCAGCCGGCGGTCGGACCACGCAACCCTTGGGGATACCTACCGCTTTGCAATAGACCACGGCCGATGCCGGTGCCGGCACCAATCCGGCGATCGACAACGTCGCTAGATAGACGAACGCCAATCCGGCGCGCACGGGACCCGTTTTGCGACCCATCATCTTCCTCCTGTCGAGACCTTCAGAGCCCAAGCCATCCTGAGCGTGAACCTCACCATGCGGAAAACCGTGACGTCGGGACATGCCATGTTCATGGGGTGGCTCGGAAAGTGTTCTCAGGATATTCCGCTCCGGTTCAAACTCGATCACCGCGCATTGGAGAACCTGAAATCGCCGCGGCTGGTTGGAGGAGTCGGGGGTGATATGCAATCGACTGGAGTATCGAGAGGGGGATCGCTCCCGTGAGCGCACCGCCTCAACTGGTGGCGTCAGAATTCGGCTCTCCGCTGCAATTGATTCAAGCCTTTGCCGATCGGCTGGAAGCTGAACTCGTTGCGGCCATACTGGCGTTTCCCCGCCTGCCCGAAGACATTCTCCGGACATTCCAGTCGAACGCCGGGCATGTTTCCGCTCATCTAACCGCAACGGCGACAATCAGTTGTGCGGCGATATTGGCCTTTGCAACGGTTGCCCATCTGCTTCGCGACAGAAGACAGGCTGCGGCACGCGAACGGCTGCCCTTCATCGGCATGCTCAAGCTCATGGGATGGGATCTGCTGCCGCTGATTGCCGCTATCGTCGTCGCACGCCTCTTGCTCGTGCGCTGGTTTGGCTTTGCCCCGGGCGAAGCGACGTTTCCCGTGGATCTTGCCGGGGGAATGATCAGATGGTTGGCAACCCTGACGTTGATGGGCGTGATATTTCGGCCGAATATCTCGTCGCTCAGGCTCATAGCGCTCGATGACGAGGGCGCCCAGAAGGCCGTCTGGTATGGCAGCGCCATCCTCGCCGTCGGGCATCTGCATGCCGTTGTGCTCGAGGCCGCCGGCCGCAACGGATTGCCTCTTGATTCCGTCAAGCTCCTGACCTTCACGATTTCTTCCGCAATGCTGGCCGGCACTTTCCGGCTGTTCCATGTCCTGCGACAGCATGGGCTTCGGCCGGAACTCTATCTGTTCGGCATTTGGCTTGCCCTCCTCACCCTCCTGTTGTGGACATGGGGCTGGATTGCCGACGACTTCGATCTCTATCGAGGCATCAAGGGCACAATTGCCGCCACCTTTGTTACGCTTGTTTTTGATCGAACGCTGGCGCTCAGCATTGCGTTGTCGCGCCGCCCCGCAACCATGCGCCTGCTATTTGTCCTGCGCGTAGCGATCGACAGCATCGCCATCGCGGTAATGTTGCGCGTCATCGCAGAATATTGGCTCGTAGGGACCTTCGGCTTCGTCGCACCAGCAGACTGGCCGCATTTTTCGCGACGCCTGACATTCGCTTCCGTCGTGCTGGTGGTCGCTGCCTGGCTTGGGGCTGCCACGCATGTCTGGATCGAAGCACAGATGACGCCACCAGAAGCCCTAGAAGCCGCAGCGGCGAGGGAAACACGACAGGCGCGGCTTTCGACAGTTCTGCCTGTGGTTCGGTTCACGGTCCTCGCATTGATTGCATGCGTATTCTCTTTGATCGCACTCTCCGCCCTTGGCATCGATATCACGCCGGTTATGGCTGGCGCGGGCATCCTCGGGCTTGCGATCAGCCTTGGCTCGCAGGCCCTGGTCAAGGATATCATCAACGGCATTTTCTGCATGCTGGATGACGTATTCCGGCTCGGAGAGATGATCGAAATCGGCGATGTCCGAGGCAGAGTTGAGCAGATCAAGCTCCGGAGCCTCCGGCTGCGCGATGACGATGACCGGTTGCATACGATACCGTTCGGAGAAATTGCGACGGTGGCCAGCTACAGCCGCCGCCTGTCGAGCGTCACCGCGACCGTTCCGGTCGCGAGGCTCCCGAACAGAGCGGACCAGGAGCGATTTTCCCGGCTCGCTGCGGCAACAATCCGTAGCGAACCGGTCATTCAAGCCGCGCTAATCGGCAAGATCAGCACCACCGCGATGAATGATGAACAGGAGCCTGGCGGGCGGCTCCTGTTGTCCTTCCACATGTCCCGCCCTGTTGCGCTGCATTCGGAAGCGTTGATCGCCAGCCTCGTCGAAGAGGCGATCGGCGACGCGGGCTTGGATAAGCTGCTGACCGGGAAGGTGAATGTCTTTGTTTCCGATGTGCGGGAGGCAAATGGCTCAGTCCCCGTCCCCTCGCCACGAGCGTCTACACCATGAACATGGGATAGCCTGAGCGGCAAGCCTTGATAAACCTTCAGCCGCCTGAAGTTCCGTATTCGCGGACGTTCGGCCACTGAATATGGGGGAAGCCAACATGCTGAAGAGGGCCCGTCTTGCGACGGCAGGGCGACGGGGCGCCATAGCGGATCGCCTTTTGAAGAGACCCGACCCAAGGCTCTCGGCTCGGGCGATCAACGGCAGACGCCGGCGCCAGCATGGAGCCGCCGCCATCGTGCCAATGCTTGTCATTGCAGCGATGAGCAGTTGCAGCACGCCGGACGCCGGCGTGCTGATTCCGCTGAAGAGTGGGGCTGATGTAAGTTGGACAAAAACGATTTTGGCGGTCACGACGCGCCGGGCTGCAGAAAAAAGCTCACCCGGTTTCCTCTTCAGCGGAGAGCGCGACAATCGCGTCCATTTCCTGAGCCTGACCATCTCAATGCCACCCCAGCGGGAACCAGGCACCCTGCCTGTGGCTGATGATCACCCGGATCCGAAAAAGGACATCGCTCTCGTCTCCTCAGAAGAGCTGAGCTATTCCGATTTTATCGCGCAAGCGAAAGCGTGGCCCTCCGCTGATCCAGTAGCCAAGCCCCGAGCTCTCGTCTTCACACACGGATACAGTACCCGCTTCGATTCCTCGGTCGTGCGCTTTGCCCAGATCGTCGAGGATACCGGCTTCCAGGGCGTCCCCATCCTCTTCAGCTGGCCTTCACGCGGGCTGACCGCCGCTTACGGATATGACAAAGATTCCGTCAACTTCAGCCGCGACACCATGCAGCAGCTTCTCGAGACGCTGACGTATGAGCCCGCACTGGGTGGCGTGGATATGGTCGCCCATTCAATGGGCGGCTGGCTCACGATGGAAACGCTCCGCCAGATCGCCTTATCGAAAGGGGCGAAGACCCTGGACCGGATCGGAACCGTCGTCCTCGCCGCGCCCGACGTAGACATGGATGTTTTCAGGACACAGGTCAGCCAGCTTGGACCGCTTCGTTCCCGCATTCAGATCTACGTATCCCAGGACGACCGTGCGCTCAGGATCTCCAGACGCCTGTTTGGCGGCAAGATCCGTGCCGGTGAGAATACCGATATCGTGCAGTTTGAAGAGCTCGGCATAACGGCCCACGACATTTCCGGCGTGAAGGGTGGCATCGGCAAGAACCACGGCAAGGCATTCGGTGACGATGCCACCATTGCCGGCATCGGACGAACGCTCGCCGATGGAACCCGCAGCAGCCCGCTTCTCAATGGCTTGGAAACGATCGTGCTCTCCGTTCCCAGACTCGACAATGCCCTGCTCTCCGCTTCCGCGGCGGCGGGACACCGCTGAACGCCGCCCAATCTCGGGTGACGAACGATCAACCGCAAACGACACCAGGAGAAATGCAATGTCTGTAATCAGAACTCTTTCGCCGGCTTTTGCCCTTGCCGCTGCTCTTGTTACCGCACTTCCGGCGGCCGCTCAGGAGCAGGCTTTCCTTACCGCAGATAAAAGCGGTGACGGCTCGCTTACGCAGACCGAATTCAAAACGTTCGTGGATACGATCGCCCAATCAGGAAAGCCGATTGCAGCCAAAATCAAGGCCTCCGGCCGCTATGGGCTCGCCTTCGGCCGCATTGACAAGAACAAGGATGGCCTCGTCTCGGTGGACGAACTCTCATCGCTCAAGTGATCGGCTGACGTAACTGCATCGGGAATCGAAACCATGTGCCGGTCGACAACTGTATTTGCGATCCTGCCTCTCCTTTGCATGCTCAACGGCATCGCCGCCGCACAGGAGGTTCAGAGGAAAGTCGTCGCGCAATCGCCGACGCGCCAACAGGTGACGCGATATCTTCATTCGACCGGCACATTGAAGGCGGTCAACGCCGTCGATCTTGTCGCCAGGGTGTCGGGAACGCTTGAAAAAATCAACTTCGAGGATGGCGCACGCGTGCGCAAGAACGACATCGTCTTCGTGGTCGAACAGGAGCCTTACCGGATCGGTCTGGCGTCAGCCGAAGCGGAACTTGCCCAAGCGCAAGCCAATCTGCAGCAGTCGGATGCCAATCTGATCCGGCAGGAGGCGTTGTCCAAACAGCAGGTGACCGCCCAGGCGGCGCGCGAATCTGCTGTCGCGCAGAATGAGATTGCCAAAGCCCAGGTAGCCGCTGCCGAAGCGAAGGTCCGCAGCGCACAGCTCAACCTCAGCTACACCGAGATCCAGGCCCCGTTTGACGGAATTCTTGCAGCTCGCGCAACCGACATCGGAGCGTATGTCAACGCGGCATCGGCTCCGAAACTAGCTGCCCTCGTCCAGCCCGATCCAATGCATGTGCTTTTCTCTGCCAACGAACGGCAGGTCATCGAAATTCGCAAGGCGCTGGCAGAACGGAATATGACGATCGGCGATCTTAGCAAGATCAGAGTGGAATTTGGCCTCCAGGCCGAGGAAGGATACCCCCACTCCGGCAAGCTCGACTACATCTCTCCCGAGATAGACCCCGCTTCGGGAACTATGACCGTGAGGGGCATCATCGATAATCGTGACTACCTTTTTTCCTCGGGCATGTTCGCAAAGGTTCGCATTCCGCTTGCGACCCATACGGCGTCTGTCGTCCCGGAAACCGCCGTCGGTAATTCGCAGCAGGGGCGGACCGTTCTTGTCGTGAATGCGGATAATCGGGTTGAACTGCGCAAAGTGGTCGTCGGCGAAAATGCAGGAGCCGGTTCCCGGGAGATTGTGGAAGGGCTCTCCGACAAAGACC
The DNA here is from genome assembly GCF_004368875.1 of Neorhizobium sp. R1-B. Lineage (NCBI taxonomy): Bacteria > Pseudomonadati > Pseudomonadota > Alphaproteobacteria > Hyphomicrobiales > Rhizobiaceae > Neorhizobium > Neorhizobium sp. R1-B. Next base: position 81,495 of record NZ_SOEM01000011.1, on the reverse strand, counting down.
GCGTTATCGTCCAGGGAGCTGCAGGTGTGCGGCCCGGCGAGACGGTCACGGTGGTCGAGAAACTCCAGTAATTCCACCCTACAGGCTTGCTATGATCGCCAAGTTCTTCATCGATCGACCGATTCTTGCCAACGTCATCGCCATTCTGACGATGATTCTCGGCATCGTGGCGCTAACGCGGCTGCCTGTATCCCAGTATCCCGATGTGGTGCCGCCATCGGTCCAGGTCACCGCTCGTTATCCCGGCGCCAATGCCGAGACCATTGTTCGCGACGTGGCCCTGCCCATCGAACAAAAAGTCAATGGTGTCGAAGGCATGCTCTATATGCAGTCAACCGCGACGAGCGATGGGTCCTATACGCTCACCGTCACCTTCGCGATCGGCACCGATCCGGACCAAGCGCAGATCCTGGTGCAGAACCGGGTGGCAGGGGCCGTTCCCTCGCTACCCGACGCAGTGCAGGCTCAAGGAGTGCAGACCGCCAAACGTTCGACGGCAATCCTTGCGATTGTCGCCCTCTCGTCCTCCGATCCAAGCCATGACAGTCTGTTCATGGCAAACTACGCGACGATCAACGTTATCGACCAGATTTCGCGCATCCCGGGCATTGGCAACGTGGTTGTCTTCGGCGCCGGACAATACGCGGTCCGCATCTGGATGGATCCGGAACTTCTCGCCGCCCGAAGCCTCGTTCCGGCCGACATCATCAACGCGATCAACAGGCAGAGCCGCTCCACGTCGGCGGGACAACTCGGTCTTCCGCCGGTGCCGCAGGGTCAGAGTTTTCAATATACCCTCAGGCTCGATTCCAGGCTGACCGATGTACCCGCGTTCGAAGACATCATCGTCCGCGTGTCGGATGGCGGGCAAGTGATAAGGCTGCGCGATGTGGCGCGTGTGGAGCTGGGTGCCCAGCAATACAACCAGGACTTCTCGATGGACGGCCGGCCGGCCGCAGGGCTCGCGCTCTTCCTGTTGCCGGAAGCTAACGCCCTTGACGTCATGGAGCGCGTCAACATGAAGATGGCGGAACTGTCTGGCGATTTTCCGCAAGGCATGACCCATTCCATTCCCTTCGATACCACCCGTTTCGTCTCCGCCGCGATCGACGATGTCTATCATACGCTGGCGGAAGCGGCGGTATTGGTGCTCGTGGTCATCCTGATTTTTCTTCAAGACTGGCGAGCGACCTTGGTACCGGCAACAACCGTCCCGGTCACCATTATCGGTGCCTTCGCTGCGCTCGCGATATTCGGCTTCACCGTCAATCTCTCCACCCTCTTCGCGATTATTCTTGCCATCGGCATTGTGGTCGATGACGCCATTGTGGTTGTCGAAGCGGCGGCGAAGCACATCCGAGAGGGTCATTCCCCGCGCGACGCAGCCGTTCTCGCGATGCGGGAGCTGACAGGCCCCATTCTCGGCATCACGCTTGTTCTGCTGGCCGTATTTCTGCCAGCTTCCTTTCTGCCCGGCCTCAGCGGCGAAATGTACAAGCAATTCTCGCTTGTGATAGCGGCAACAGCGCTCATTAGCGCGGTCAACGCGATGTCGCTGAAACCTGCCCAATGCGCCCTCTGGCTGAAGGCACGCCCACCCGGATACCGCAAGAACATCCTCTCTCGTGGCTTCAACAGGGTCTACGACGCGAGCGAACGCCTCTATGCCGCTATGGTGGCGCGGATGATCCGTGTCAGCACAGCGCTGACACTCGTCACCGCCCTACTGGTAGCCTTTTCAGTCTATCTTCTGTCCCGCGTGCCGACGGCTTTCCTGCCCGTCGAGGACCAGGGTTATTTTCTGGTATCGGTGCAGCTTCCGGAAGGAGCCTCTTTGGAACGGACCCGCGCCGCGCTCGAAACCGTCCGCAAGCGGATCGAGACCGCGGAAGCCGTTGAGACGGTCATCGCCATCAGTGGACTATCCGCCCTCAACAACAATGCAGGCCTCGCCAACGCCGGAATCCTCTATGTCATTCTCACGGACTGGAGCGCTCGGAAAGACGGAGAAGATCTGCTTTCTCTCTACACGAAACTCCACCAGTTGACCGCCGATCTGCCGGATGGTCAGGCGCTGGTCCTTCCGCCGCCTCCGATCCAGGGCATAGGCAACGCGGCCGGCTTTTCACTGCAGATCGAAGCGCGCGACGGCAATTTCAACTACGCGGCTCTGCAGGAGGTCGCCGCTTCGATTACCGAAGCGGCGCGGATCAACCCGGTCTTTCGCCAGGCATTCAGTCCCTTTAGGGCCGATGCCCCCCAATTCGCCGTATCCATCGACCGAACCAAGGCCGAAACGGCGGGCGTCGACATCGGCAACGCCTATGACACGGTCAGTCAGTTCATCGGCTCTTCCTACGCCGGCCAAGTCAATCTTTTCGGGCGGGTTTTCCAGGTCTACGTTCAGGCAGAGGCGGGCAAGCGGATCGAACTTGCCGACCTCCAGCAATTGAGGCTCCGGAGCGCGACCGGCCAAATGGTGCCTCTCGGCTCATTGGCGGAGGTAAAAGCCGTAAGCGGACCTTCACTGATCAGCCTTTACAATCTTTATCCCTCTGCACAAATCATCGGCACGCAGGCCCAGGGCTACAGCACGGGTCAAGCGCTGGATGAACTGGAAAGGATGACCAGCGATCTACTGCCTGGTGACTTCTCGACCGAATGGACTGCCGTCTCCTATCAGGAGCGCGAACTCGGCGGGCAGATTTACCTGGTCTACGCCCTCAGCCTCATCCTCGTCTATTTCGTGCTGGCCGGCCAATACGAGAGCTGGTACGCACCCGTTTCGGTGATCGCCACGGTCCCTCTTGCGCTGATCGGCACAGCGGCCACGCTTCTGGCCGCCAACGCTGCCGTCAATCTCTATACCCAAATTGGTCTCGTGTTGCTGATCGCACTTTCTGCGAAAAACGCGATTCTCATCGTCGAAACGGCGCGGCATATAAGGCTGACTAGAGGCAGAACGATCCTCGAGGCCGCAGTGGATGCCGCTCGCAGCCGCTTCCGTCCGATCCTGATGACGTCAATTGCCTTCATTCTCGGGGTGGTGCCCTTGGTGCTTCAGACCGGCGCAGGTGCCAGTGCCCAGAAGTCCATCGGCATCGCCGTGCTGACCGGCATGCTTGGTTCCACATGCTTGACGGTTGTCTTCGTACCGTCCTTGTTTGTGGTGATGCAGCGCCTGGAAGAAAAATTCAGTCGAAAGCGCCATTTCCTTGCAAACGACTCTGACACCGGGGGCAGCCGACCAATCGCCGGCAAAGTCTCGACGCAACATGAAAACTGCGTCGAAACTCGCAAAGGCGGTATCTAGTTTCTTTCCGGCTGGTAGCCGAGCCCGGTGGAGGCAGCAAGCCCCGCCGCGCGCAAGAGCTCGACATATTCGGATTTCCGGCTTTCATCGAACCGGAACATCGGAAAGGAAATCGACATCGCCGCGACCGGTTTTCCCAAGTAGTTGAAGATCGGCGCCGCCATGCACCGCACGCCCGCCTCGCTCTCTTCCACCTCCTCGGCAAAGCCGCGGCTGCGGGTTATATGCAGTTGTTCAAATAGTTCCTGCGGATCGGTGATGGTGCGCGGCGCGAGCTTCGTCAGTTCCATCTTGTTGATCCGCTCACGGATCTCCTCGTCGTCCCGCCAGGCAAGAAGGGCTTTTCCCAGAGAGGTGCTGTGCAACGGGTTGCGTAGCCCCAGTGTCGATTTCATCGAGAGACTGTAGGCGGAATCGTATTTGTGAATATAAACCACCTTTTGATCGCGGTCGTCGAGAATGCCGAGATTGATGGATTCGCCGGTTGCTCGGGAAAGTTTTCCCATCGCCGGGTCCGCCACACGCAGCAGGTCGGTCTGCTCGGTCAGCGAACGGGCCCCGAGGCTGAAGAGTTTCAGCGTTAAGCCGTATTTTTCCGTCTCCGCATCCTGCTCCACATAGCCGAGATCGACCATGGTCTGCAGCAGGCGATGCGCCGTGGTTTTCGAGGTCATGGCTCGTTGGGCGAGATCCGCAAGGCTCACCTTTTTCCCCTCGACCAAGGCCTCCATCACGGCAAAGACCTTAAGGACGGCAGCGACATTTTCGGTTTTCGAGTGCAGCTCTGACATCGCTTGTTCTATTTTTTTCGAAATCTCATTCTGGAATTTAGAGAAACCGATGTCAAGATAGACAGGCGGCACCCGGAGGCTCCGTCAGGAAGCAGACTGCAGCAGAAAAACATGGTTGAAAAGCCAGCAGGAGTGTGATTTCCTAAAATCCGGAATAACGTTCCGAATATTTTAAAGGAGGCTTCCGGATGCATCCGCTGCTGCGGCAGAAGCAACACCTGATCCAGCGCAGTGATGTGTGCAGCCTTATCGATCGGCTAATTGACAACCTTGTCCATATCGAGGATCGCACCGGCGAATTTCTCCTGCGTCTCGATGACGGCCGCGTTATCGACACCAAGGGCTGGGCGGGTTGGGAATGGACCCATGGCGTCGCCCTTTTTGGACTTCTCAAATATTGGCAGCTGACCGGCAACCAGAAAGTGATGGATATCATCGTCGATTGGTTTGAAGCTCGGCTTGCTGAAGGAACGCCCACGAAGAACATTAATACCGTCGCACCGTTCCTGACGCTTGCCTATCTCTACGAGATGACGGGGGATTCCCGGTGGCGGCCATACCTGGAAACCTGGGCCGAATGGGTGATGTACGAGATGCCGCGTACCCGCGAAGGCGGGCTGCAGCATATCGTCTATAACAGCGTCAACGATCAGCAGATGTGGGATGACACGCTGATGATGAGCGTGCTGCCGCTTGCCAAGATCGGCCTTGTGCTCAAGCGGCCGGAATTCGTGGAAGAGGCAAAATACCAGTTCCTGGTCCACGCCCAATATCTCTCCGATACGGAGACCGGCCTCTGGTTCCACGGCTGGACGTTCGACGGCAATCATAATTTCGCCCGGGCTCGCTGGGCACGCGGCAATAGCTGGATCACGATCGCCATTCCGGAATTCATCGAGCTCCTGGATCTTTCCGAAAACGACCCCGTCCGCCGTCACCTGGTGTCCTTGCTCGGCCGGCAGGCAGCCGCGCTGAAACTGCACCAGCATCCATCGGGCCTGTGGCACACGCTGATCGATGATCCGTCGAGCTATCTGGAAGCCTCGGCGACTGCCGGCTTCGCCTATGGCCTGATGAAGGGCGTGCGCAAGCGGTATTTGGGCATCGAATATCTGGAGACCGCCGAGCAGGCAATGAAGGGCGTGATCGATAACATCAGCCCCGACGGAGAACTTCAGCAGGTATCTTTCGGTACGGCGATGGGCGGCGATCTCGATTTCTATCGGCAGATCAAGCTGACATCCATGCCCTACGGTCAAGCGATGGCCATGCTCTGCCTGACCGAACTTTTGCGCAGCTTCATCTAGCAAGCTGTGCGGACAAGAATGAAGCGTATCCGGCAGGAGGAGCCGTCACGCAAACATGAACGACCGCAACGAATCCGGTGCCGAAAAGGCGCTCCGGATTAGAAGGAGGAGGATGAAATGACCAAACTGACAAGACGTGCCGTGCTGAGCACCATCGGAGCGGCGGCCGCTGCTTCTGCACTTCCAGCCACGCCGCTTTTTGCTGCCGATCGCACGATCCGGCACTATTGGTGGGGCAATCCGGAGCGAGACAAGCGCACCTTTGCAGTCATCGACACGTTCCAGAAGAAGAACGCCGGAATAAAGGTTTCGGGCGAAACGATCGGCTGGGGCGACTATTGGACCAAGATGGCGACTCAGACCGCAGGCCGGAACATGGCCGACCTCGTGCAGATGGACTATCGGTTCCTGTTCGAATACGTCCATCGCGGTGCGCTGAAGCCTCTCGATGAATTCGTCGGCAAGAGCCTGATGATCGCCGATTTCGACAAAGGCCCGCTTGACGGCGGCAAGGTCGATGGAAAGCTCTACGCCCTCAACATCGGGTCGAACAGCCAGGTGATGGTCCATAATACACGCGCCTTCAAGGAGGCCGGTATCGATGCCGACCTGATCAACTGGACCTGGGACGACTTCGGCAAGGTTTGCGAAAAGATCACCGCCAAGTCCGGAGGCAAGATGAAGGGGTCGGACGATCTGTCCCTGATGATCGAGACCTTCGAATCCTGGGTTCGCCAGAATGGCCGGGAATTTTATGGCCCGGAGGGCAAGGTCACGGCGACGGCTGAGGACGTGGCCGGTTGGTGGCAGATGTGGGCCGACCTGCGCAAGGCCGGGGTCGTCCGCGACAAGAACAAGACCGTCATTCTCGACCCGCCGATTGCGGAGTCCGGCATTGCCGTTGGCGACACTGCCATGTCCCACTACTGGTCCAACCAGATGGTCGGCATCCAGGCTGTCGCAAAGGACAAGATCGGCGCCGCCATGGTGCCCCACAAGGCTGGCGGCAAGCCTGGGCAGTTCATCAAGCCCTCGATGTTCCTGTCGCTCAGCCGCGACGCAAAGGACACGGAAGCCGCAATCGCCTACATGAATGCCTGGGTTAACGATCCCGAGATCACCGGTATTCTCGGCCTGGAACGCGGAATCCCTTGTTCGCCCAAGGTCCGCGCAGCGCTGACCCCGAAGCTGACCGAGGTGGAGAAGCTCTCCGTCGACTACTTCACCGCGATTCAGAGCAAGGTAGGCCCGCTGCCGCTGCCCGCCCCCAAGGGAGCCGGAGAGGTACGAGACGCCTTCATGCGTATCGGCACTGATGTCGTGCTGGGCAAGGCGGAAGTTGCGGAAGCCGCGGGCATGTTCATCGAGGACGCCCAGGCAATCGTCGAGCGCGCCCAGTAAGAGGCGCCGGGATATCAAGGCCCCGGTCATTCCTGCCGCCGGGGCCTCTCTTCCGACAACAAGGTCGTTTCGATGAAACGTTTTTTTGCCCGCAATGCACCGGCCTATGTGTTTCTTCTTCCATGGTTGATCGGATTTTTCCTGCTCGCTTTGGGGCCGATCCTGGCATCGCTTTATCTTTCCTTCACCCGCTATGACATGGTGAGCGCGCCCCGATGGATCGGTTGGGGCAATTACGAATATATGTTCACGCGCGACCGGCGGTTCTGGAAAGCGCTGGAGGTGACGTTTACCTACGTTGCGCTGGCTGTGCCCGCTCGCCTGATCATGGCGCTGGGTGTCGCCATGCTGCTCGACAAGGGTCTGCGGACGATCGGCCTTTACCGAGCCATATTCTACCTGCCGTCGCTGCTCGGCGCTTCCATTGCCATCGCCATCCTATGGCGCCAACTTTTCGCTGCCGATGGTGTGGTCAATCAGGTTCTGGCGATGGTGGGAATTCAGGGAGCGTCGTGGATCACCGATCCCGACACCTCGCTTTATACGCTGGTGGTGCTCGCTATGTGGCAATTCGGCTCGCCGATGCTGATCTTTCTGGCGGGCCTGCGCGGCATACCGCGCGATCTTTACGAGGCGGCGGAAATCGATGGCACACCTCGCTGGCGGCAATTCACCCGCATCACTCTGCCGCTTCTTGCCCCGGTGATCTTCTTCAATCTGGTGCTGCAGACCATCGATTCCTTCAAGACCTTTTCGAGCGCCTTCATCATCTCCAACGGCACCGGCGCTCCCGCAGACAGCCTCCTGTTTTATACGGTCTACCTGTTCAACGAGGCCTTCAAGTTCTTCCGCATGGGCTACGCATCGGCGCTAGCCTGGTTCCTGCTGGTCATCATCGCGACCTTCACCGCGATTGCGTTTTTCACGTCTAAATATTGGGTGCACTATGAAAACGAGCGCGACTGATCTGGAACTCGCCATCCAGATGGATGAGGCCGCGCGGGTGGCTCACGAGCTGCGGCTGAAACGCGACCGGCAAGAACGCAACGGTCGGATCCTGAAGCATATCTTCCTGATCATCGTCTCATGTGTCATGCTCTACCCGCTGTTCTGGCTGCTCGCTTCCTCCTTCAAGCCGGAGAACGAGATCTTCGGCAGCCTGACGCTTTGGCCTTCCGAGTTTCAGTTCGAGAATTACACCAAGGGCTGGTATGCCCTGCCCATGTCATTCACGGTCTTCTACGTGAACTCGGCAATCGTCACCGGCCTGTCGGTGATCGGCAATCTGGTCTCATGTTCGTTCGCGGCCTATGCCTTCGCTCGGCTGAACTTCACCGGGCGCAGCTTCTTCTTCGCACTGATGATGATGACCCTGATGATCCCCTATCACGTGGTTCTCATCCCCCAATATGTTCAGTTCCTGAATCTTGGCTGGGTCGATACCTATCTGCCTCTGGTCGTGCCGCGCTTCCTCGCCTCCGATGCCTTCTTCATCTTCCTGATGGTGCAGTTCTTTCGCCAACTGCCGCGGGAGCTGGACGAAGCTGCGATGATCGACGGCTGTTCGCCCTTCAAGATCTATTGGGCGATCATATTGCCGCTTTCGCTGCCGGCCATGGGTACCGCGGCGATCTTTTCTCTGATCTGGGTTTGGGAGGATTTCCTGGCCCCGCTCATCTACCTCAACGACATCAAGAGCTACACAGTGCCCTTGGCGCTTCGACTGTTCCTCGATCAGGAAGGACAGTCCGCCTATGGCCAGATGTTTGCGATGTCGGTCCTTTCACTGGTCCCGGTCGTCATCTTCTTCGTCCTGTTCCAGAAACTCATCGTGCGCGGCATCGCCACCTCCGGAATGAAATAGGGAACAAGACGCATGGCAGGATTGACGCTTCGAAACGTCGGCAAGCGCTATGGAGCGCTGTCCATCATCCAGGGGCTGAACCTGGGCATCCACGATGGTGAGTTTCTTGTTCTCGTCGGTCCATCGGGCTGCGGAAAGTCGACGCTCCTGCGCATGATCGCGGGCCTCGAAGACATCAGCGAGGGAACGATCTCGATCGGTGGAAAGGTCGTTAACGACTTGCCCGCCTCGAAGCGTGAGCTCTCCATGGTCTTTCAAAGCTACGCCCTCTATCCGCATATGAGCGTGCGAAAAAACCTGGCTTTTGGCCTTCAGAATTTCAAAGTGTCGCGCAGCGAGGTGGAACGCCGGGTGGCGGAGGCGGCCCGTATCTTGCAAATCGAGCAGCTTATGGACCGCAAGCCGCGCCAGCTTTCTGGCGGACAGAAGCAGCGTGTGGCGATCGGCAGGTCGATCGTGCGCGAGCCGCAGCTTTTCCTGTTCGACGAGCCGCTTTCCAATCTGGACGCGGAACTGCGCGTCCAGATGCGGGCGGAACTTGCCTCGCTCTACGCACGCCTTGGCACTACCATGATCTACGTGACCCATGACCAGGTGGAAGCGATGACCATGGCGAGCCGGATCGTTGTTTTGCGCGGTGGCAAGATCGAGCAGCTAGGGACGCCCCAGGATCTCTATACCCGACCGCAGAACCTCTTTGTCGCGGGCTTCATCGGCTCTCCGAAGATCAATATGCTGCAGGCGAAAGCGACACGCGAAGCGGGCAGGACCGTGGTGTCAGTGGCCGGCATGCCTGATTTTGCGATTGCCGAGCTTCCAACCGGTGATCAGGCGCTGACTTTATGCGTGCGGCCTTCGTCTCTGCGCGTCGGCAGCGGCGATGTCACGGGCGAAGGCACGATTCGGCTGGTGGAATATCTGGGCAGCGAGACCCTGCTGCATATCGCCCTGTCTTCAGGCCAGGTGCTGCTGGTCAGCGACAATGGGCGCACGTCCTACCGAATGGGTGATCCGGTCACGATCGGATTCGACCTCCCCGACCTCCACTATTTCGATAGCACAGGCCAACGCATCGAACCCATCCAGAAAGAAAGCCAAGCCCAGTGAAGATCGCCATTGTTGGATGCGGCTCGCGGCATCAGATGTTCCGCAATTCCGTTGTTGAAGATTATGCTGACAAACATGAGATCGTCGCGCTCTGCGACAGCAATGCTCATCGTCTTGGAGAGGCAGCGCAGGCGGCCTCGAAGCCCGGGACGAACGGTGTCGCGACTTACCTCGCCGCCGATTTCGACCGGCTGATCGCGGAGCAGAGGCCGGATACGGTTGTCGTCGCCACGCCGGATTTCCTGCACGCCGATTACATTGTTCGTGCCTTCGAAGCCGGCTGCGACGTCATTTGTGAAAAGCCGCTGACGATCGATCTCAGCCGTCTGAAGCAGATCGTCGACGCTCAGGCGCGCACGGGCCGAAAGGTCACCGTGACCTTCAACTACCGCTATTCGCCGGCACGCACCCAGATCAAGGAACTGATTTCATCGGGAGCGATCGGCACCGTCACGGCGGTGGATTTCCGTTGGCACCTCGACCGGGTTCACGGCGCTGATTACTTCCGTCGCTGGCACCGCCAGAAGGAGAATTCCGGCGGGCTGCTGGTTCACAAATCCACCCACCATTTTGATCTTCTCAATTGGTGGCTGGGGACCGTGCCGACGGAAGTCCTGGCTTCCGGGCGCCGCGTTTTTTATCGTCCGGAAATGGCGACGGAACTTTGTCTCGCAGGCCGTGGACCACGCTGCAGCGACTGTCCCGTCGCCTATAAATGCGATTTCCGGCTCGACCTTGCAGCCGACGAAAACCTGCGCAACCTCTATGCCGAGGCTGAGCACGAAGACGGCTATTTCCGCGATCTTTGCGTGTTCGACGAAGAGATTGGCATCGAAGATACGATGCAGGCGCATATCCGCTACGCCTCGGGCGTCACCGCCAATTACACTCTGACGGCCTATTCGCCCTGGGAAGGGTTGGAGATCAAGTTCCAGGGCACCAAAGGCGACATCACCCATCGCCATGTCGAGGTCCATGGGGTGTTCGGTGGCAAACGCGCCCATGCGGATGAAGATGCGATCACCACGGAACTTCACTTGGCCGGCGAGCCTCCGCGCCAGCTTGCCGTCCCGAAGGCTGCGGGGGATCACGGCGGCGCGGATCCGGTCATGCTGGGTTATATCTTTGATCCGGAAAGCATGCAGCCCGACCTCTACGGCCGCGCCTCCGATCATGTCGCCGGCGCCTGGTCCATCCTCACCGGCATCGCCGCCAATGCTTCCATAGAGACGGGTTCGTTGGTCAATATCCAAACCATGCTCCGCGCGCGCGGCATTCAGCTGAACAGGTAAGCTCCATGGCCTTCAACCTTCGCATCGGCGTCATCGGCATAGACCATGGACATATCTACGGCATGATCAACGGCATGCTGGATGCCGGGGCCACGCTCGTTGCGTGGACGACGGGCGAGGAGACCCCGGAGGCGGCTCGCAAGACATTCCAGGAAACCTATCCGGATCTGCCGGCCCGTCCGATGCAGGCCATCCTCGAGGATAAGAGTATAACCCTTGTGCTTTCGGCCGGGATTAACAGCGAACGCGCCGAAATCGCGGTGGCGGCGATGTCGCACGGCAAGGACGTTCTGGTCGACAAACCCGGCTGCACCAGCCTGGATCAGCTGGCAGACATCCAGCGCGCCGTCGGAGAGACCGGTCGGCGCTGGGTCGTATCCTTTTCCGAACGCATCTCCGTCGAGAGCGCTACCCTGGCGGATCAGCTGATTGCCGAGGGCCGCATCGGCAAGGTGGTTCAAACGGTTGGCCTCGGGCCGCACCGCTTGAATGCGCATCTCCGGCCGGACTGGTTCTGGGACAGAGCCCGCTGCGGCGGGATTCTCGCTGATATCTGCGCCCATCAGTTCGACCAGTTCCTGCATTTCACCGGATCGACAGAGGCACGTGTGGTTTCTGCCCATGTGACCAATGTCGCAAATCCGGATCGGCCAACATTTCAGGATTTCGGCGAGGTGCTGCTCGAAGGCAATGGCGGGCGCGGCTATGCCCGGGTGGATTGGCTGACGCCGGACGGTCTTCCAGTCTGGGGCGACGGCAGGATGACCATTCTGGGAGCGGAAGGTTATATCGAGCTTCGTAAATACATTGATATCGCCGGCCATGACGGCCAGGACCACGTTTTCCTTGTCGATAAGTCGGGCGTGCTGCGGTTCGAGGCGAGAGGCGCCGGAAAACCATTCTTCGCCCATTTGGTTGCCGACGTGGAAAGGCGAACCGAGACCGCCATGGCACAGTCTCACGCGTTTCTGGCCACCCGACTGGCATTGGAGGCGCAACTTATCGCGGAAGAGAAAGCAATTCGATGACAGAGCGTATCCGTGTCGCCGTCATCGGCGCGGGAATTGGCAAGGCTCATATCGCCGCTTACGCCGAATTGGCCGATCTGTTCGATGTCCGGTACGTCTGCGACCTTAACCTTCCCCGCGCCGAGGAAGCAGCGCAACAAGCTCCGGGCAGCCGGGCAGTTCCCGATATCAGCGAGGTCTTCGCCGACCCCAAAGTGGATCTGGTCGACATCTGCCTGCCGCCTCAATTGCATGCGCCAATGACGCTCACCGCGCTTGAAGCAGGCAAGCATGTCGTCTGCGAAAAACCCCTTGCCGGTTCAATAACCGAAGTGCGCCGGATCGCCGAGCTTTCCACACGAACGGGACGCCAGGTCTTTCCGGTATTTCAGTATCGTTATGGCGCCGGCTACCGCGCCGCGCATGAACTGAAGGTCCGCGGTCTCCTGGGCCGGCCTTACGTGGTAGCGCTGGAGACGCATTGGCAACGCGGATCTGATTATTACGCGGAACGCTGGCGGGGCACCTGGAAAGGCGAACTCGGCGGCGTGCTCGTCAGCCATGCCTGTCATATCCACAATCTGACGACTCATCTCGTAGGAGATGTGGTGGAGGTTGCCGCCTTCCTTGATACCCGCGTCAATCCGATCGAGACGGAAGATTGCGCTGTGCTTTCGATGCGCACTGCAACAGGTGCGCTGATCACGTCCTCAGTCACTTTGGGTGCGGCTGGAAACAGCTCGCGGCTGCGGATGTGTTTCGAGCATGTCACAGTTACCTCGGGCACCGAGCCTTATCAGATCGGGGCCGGGCCGTGGACGTTCGAAGCCACCGATTCTTCGCGGCAGGCGGAGATCGACGCGGCAACTCGTCAAGTACCCGAGGTCCGTCCACGATTTCCCGGACTATTCGCGGATGTCCATGCAAGACTGACCGGAGAACCGGACCTATATCTGCCATCGATTCAGGAAAGTTATCACTCGATCGAGCTTGTGACAGCAATCTATGCGTCGGCCAGAGAGCGCCAGATCGTGCGCCTGCCGCTTTCCGTGGATCACGCGTTGGCAGCAGGCTGGCTGCCAAAATAAGCAAGGCAATGCCTGCATCGGTTTCCCGCCGATGATCCTTCCAAGACCGAACTATTGTTTCAAGCCGAATTGAAGGTTGCGGCATTTTGTAAGATTGTGCCCCGCCAAAGAAAGTGCGTCGCGTTGCTCAAGCGGGATTTCCGCATCGCCAAGCACGCAATTCTCCGATTTCGGATTGAGAATCCATACCTCTGGGGAAACGGCAATTATGTCCTGCGCCACATAGGGATAGACGTGCCGCTTGCCCACCACGGCATGGTCCGCCTTGCCGAACAACCCGAGGCTTGCGGCTCCGAAGCCATCCAGCTTCTCCCTGAGGCGCAACATGCCATCCCGCACGGGCGGCTGGATCTCAAGTGCGCTGACCCTTCCCGTACCGTCGCCCAGGTAACGCAGAACAGCCCAGAATTCAGAGGGGCCATTGGTCATGATGATGGCATCCTCTGCCGACCGGGCTTCCCAGGCTACGACGACCTCGCGGTACCCCCGTTTTTCGAAGGTCATCGTGTAGTTGACGCCGCCGAAAAGCATCAGGAGGACGATGACCGAAGCCGCCACACGATGAGCAACTATCCTCTCCTTGAAAGCGGTATCCGCATAAAGCGCAAGCGAGATCGCTAAAAACGGGAGGAAGAGGCCAAGCGTCCGGTAGATGAAGACCGGTTTCGCCAACAGAGATATAGCAAGCAACACGCCGATCGGAACGACAACCAGGAAGATTCCGATCCAGCGGTCGCGGGTTTTGGTCAAAGGCAATAGAACCATCAGCGGCAGAGCGAGCAGTCCCGCGATCGTCGGCCATGGAAACTCCAGTCCCAGCAAGGTCAGCGTCAGATGGATGCCAATCGCTGGAAGATCAAATCCTGAAACGCCTTCGGTCTGCCGGACGGCACCAATCGCCAGAGGATAAAGGGCAGCCAGGGCAACGACCACATAGGTGGCTAGCAAGAGACGGAAGTCTCGTGCCGGCGTGGCTTTGAAGAGGCGTAAACCGGCATGAAGGAACAGGAAGAATGTAACAAAGAAGCCGAGGCCATGCGTAAAGGTCACAGCAAGACCGAGGCACAGCGCCACGAACAACTGCCGCATCGTCGCCCGCTTTTCCACAATCATCTGCTGAAGCACATACCAAAGCCCGATCTGCAGCAGGGCAAGCATCGGATACATCCGTACGTTTTCCGCAAAGAAGAGCTGTAGCGGCATCAATGCGAAGATCGCAGCGGCCCAAAGGCCGACAGTCCAGCCATAGATCCGCCGGCACGTCTCGAAAAGCGCTATGATGGCTATGATGCTGAACAGCGTCGAGTTGAGAATATACCAGCGATCACTGTCATCCAGCGCCGCCCACAGGTGCAACTGAACATAATAGAGAGGTGGATGCGTGTCGAAACGTAGCGCCGCCAGAAGCAGATCGGTTACCGGACTTTCGGCCATAGCCACCGAAAATATCTCGTCTTCCCAAAGCGACGCTTCGAAAAGCAGGTTGATGACCCTCAGCGTTATGCCCATAACCACGAGGGCGATGAGGGTGATCGGAAGAACATGTCCCCACGCCAACTCGCGGAAGTTCGGCGACACGGGAACAGCGCGCCAGGAACTTTGGCTCGCAGGCAGCTGATCAGTTGGGGGAAAGCTCACCGCGATGCCCTCCGCTAAATTCGATTTTCATACGGATCTGGTGGACCGGCGGCGGCGCGTGCGCTGGCCTATCGAAACAAGATTGTCTTGCGGCTGTGGGCTGATTTCCCGCCGGACGATATAAATCGGCCGCTGTTTGATCTCGGCGTAAACGCGGCCTAGATATTGACCAAGAATACCGATCCCAATCAGTTGAACGCCGCCAAGAAA
The DNA here is from genome assembly GCF_004368875.1 of Neorhizobium sp. R1-B. Lineage (NCBI taxonomy): Bacteria > Pseudomonadati > Pseudomonadota > Alphaproteobacteria > Hyphomicrobiales > Rhizobiaceae > Neorhizobium > Neorhizobium sp. R1-B. Next base: position 66,477 of record NZ_SOEM01000011.1, on the reverse strand, counting down.
CAGCATGCTCACCAGCAGCGAAGCATAACCAGGCACTTCCACGCCGAAGTAGAGTGTCTTTATGATCGTCAGGAGCCCGTAGCCGAACGAGAGGGCAGAGATCGATGCTCCGACATAGGTCCAGATTTCAAGAGGCACGCTGGAGAACGAGGTGATCCCTTCGAGCGCCAGATTCCACAGGCGCCAACCGGAAAACTTCGATTGTCCCGCCACACGCGGCTCACGCGCATATTCGACAACAGCCGTCCGGAAGCCCACCCAGGCAAATAGCCCTTTCATGAAACGGCGCCGTTCGGGAAGCTGCCGCAGCGCATCGATCACCTGACGATCCATCAACCGGAAATCACCCACGTCCGGCGGTATCTCCTGGGAAGCGATCAGGTTGTGCAGGCGGTAGAACATCGAAGCGGTGCTGCGCTTGAGAAAGCTGTCGCTCGACCGGTCTGAGCGTTTGGCCACGACCACTTCGTAGCCCTCACGCCATTTGTCCAGCAGCAGCGGGATGACATTGGGAGGATCCTGCAGATCGACATCGATAGGAATGGCGGCATCGCTTCGGCAGGCATCAAGCCCGGCCGTCATCGCGGCCTCCTTGCCGAAATTGCGAGACAGATCGATGATCCGGATGCGAGGCTCGGAGCGCTGAGCCTCGATCAGGCGATCGGCGGTCCTGTCCCGGCTACCATCGTTGATAAAGATGAACTCGAACTCGATGCCTTCGGCATGTAAGGGATCGAGTTCCGCCCTGGTCGCATCCAGGAATGGGCCGATTGCCGCCTCCTCGTTATGGACGGGAATGATCAGGCTAATGACGGAGGTCGATCTGCCGTTGATAGGATTTGTGGACATCGGGGTTCTCGCGGTTCCAGCTCGATATCCTAGGCTGCTGCGCCGAACCTTGCCCACTTATGCTTTGGATGGAGGTGCCGCAGCACCTCGGCCGCTTCTCCCCCAAAAGGGGTAGGAATACAATTGCACCTCTTGGACAGGGTGAAGAGGCGCTTGGCTCCAGTATATGCTGCCACCAGCCACACGTCCCGGCTCTCCTTCTTCCGGCAATTTACGCAAGTCTATGCAATGGAGCGGACGAAGCATGGCAGCCGGGTGGACTAAACCCTGAAACCTTAGGAAAGGCGAAAGCTGGTGATTGCTCCCAAGAAGCCTCTATTTGCCGTTGCCTCTGCCCTTGCATTGCTGCTGGCAATCGACGCGCGACCGCAGGATGGAGGATCACTCGCGGACCGGCGGGATTCCGCCCAGATTTTCTTTACCGGTCACAGCCTCATCGACAATCCGTTGCCGGACTGGGTCGAACTGATCGCGAAGAGCAAAGGCAACAAGATCGCCTGGGAACAGCAGAATATCCCCGGCGCTCCTCTGCGGCTTCGCACCTGGGGCGGCGAGAACGATAAGCCCTGGGCCGGCTACGGCTATGGGAAAAACCGCGACGGCGAAGGCTTGAATGTCGCTGACGAATTGCGTCACGCACGCCATATCAAGACGGGACGACCTTATGACACGCTGGTCATTGCGGAGAATCACGGCGTTCTCGGCAATGTCATTTGGGAAAACGCGATCGGATATCTCCGCCATATCCACGACCGCCTGATGGAAGGCAATCCTCAAGGAAGAACACTCTATGTCCATACATGGCTCGCCGTTGATGAGAACAAGCTGCCGATATGGCTCGAACATGAGAAGAACGTATCCGTCGCGTGGCAATGTGTCGCCGAGAAGGTGAGGCTGACGTTACGGTCGGAAAACCGACCGGCCAATCTATCGGTCGTGCCGGGCGGTACCGCCCTGATTGAGCTCGTGGATCAGGCGCTTCAGGGAAAAATCCCCGGTATACAGGGAAACACCAAGGAAGTCCTCGGCCAGATCTTTCGGGATGACGTGCATCTGACTGATGCAGGCATCTACTTCATGGCAGCTGTTCATTATGCCGCGATCTATCACCAGTCGCCGGAAGGAGCAAAGGCGCCTGCGACAGTTTCGCCTGCCCTGGTGGCCGACTTGCAGAGGATCGCGTGGGAATCGGTGCAGGACTTCCTCAAACGGGAACAGAGACATTCACCAAGCATGGAAGAATGTCGCCAGGTGATCGTCGAAAAAGTATGCCACACCTATTGGACTCTTGCTCGAGAGCCCGATGAGGTCGGCCGCTGCCGGAGCTATTTCGCCGAGACCCGGCCACAAGCGGACGGCAATCCCTTCATCTGGCCGGACCCAAACTGGAAACCTCTCCCGAAACCCTCGCTTTGATTTTGATCCCGCAACGATATCGGCCCGAAAATCGGAATGGATTTTCGGGCCGATGCCGTAGATTCTGTTGAGATAGAGCATCCTTTGTACGTCCGCCTGGACGCACAAAGGACACTCTAAGCGGATTGCTGTGCAATGGCAGCCAATCCTTTCCCCGAACAATTGCCGGCCCCACATGAGCCCGGCGGAGACTTCGATACCACAACTGCGAACCCGCCGTTCGCAGCTGGAATATTCAAGGATAAGCCCAACGGGCAGCGGCTAGTTTACCTGTCCGTACGGAAACATATCATTGAGTTTATAGGCGACTTCCGTTCGGTTTGTAGCCTTCAACTTCTTCATGATGTTCCGGATATGAACCTTGACTGTGCTTTCGCGCAGATTGAGTTCATAGGCGATAATCTTGTTAGCCTTGCCCTTGCGAAGCGCCTCGACCACCGCTTCCTGACGCGTCGTGAACATCCCCGAAAGAGATCGCTGTTCGCTTGTCGGCGAAGTGTTCACCAAATGCCGCATGGATAGGATGCTGCTGGCAGGAATGAAGACACCGCCGGCAACAGCCAAGCTGATGGCTTCAACACAGACACCGATACCGACGCAGGACGGGATGAAACCGCGGATGCCGTATTCCAGCATTTTCACGATTTGCCCGAGATCATCGGAGTCCGAAAGGACGATGATCGGCGGAGATCTAAACTCTGCCATCAATTTGGAAATGTCGTTTGCAAGTGCGGGATCGTCTGCCTTCCGGCTGCCAATGTTGAACAAGACGGCCTGAACCGGAGGATAAAGATCCTTTTCCCTTCTCCATTCTTCGATGGAGCCGACGGCGCAGACCTCCATCTGCAGACCCCGCCCGACAAGCGCTTTTGCGAGGCATTCACGATCAAGAGCTCTCGCATCGATGATGACGAGCGACTCGTTATGACTGAGATCGGCCTTGCTTGCGTTCTCTTTTTCCGCAAGCTTCGGCATTTCACTCATAATTCGAAAGGTTTCAGACACGGCAGGAGAGCGGCCATAGCCGCTTGTCGTTGAACTCATGCTACCCCCTCCCCAGGCAAGGGCGCACCCCCCTGGGAACTGCAGTTACAACTACCCCAAACAGACTGCCATTTTTTTCTTCGACTATTTATGGAGCTTAATATACGACTAAAACGTACTTTAGTCTATATTCAATTACCATTTCCTTTACCAAGAGATCAAAATAAAGTTCTGATAAAGTATTGGTTTCGCTTTACGTAGGGTCATCTACATCCAGAGTTGGCTTGGGAGCACTCTCCACAACCCATTTGTAGATCTGCAACATTTCATTCGCCTTTACATCCCAAGTGTATCGTTGTCGTACACGCAGCGCCGCGCCGTTGCTCAAAAGAGCGACGAGCTCTGGGCTGGCTTCTATCCTCTGGAATGCAGCCAGGAAGCCGGTGGTCAACGTCTGTCGGTCGCTGAAATCTATCGATATTCCAGACTGTTCATCAAGCAACTCCGGCGGCCCGCCGTAGTTGGCAACGATCGGAACGAGCCCCATCGACATTGCTTCCAGGACGACGCCGCCTCCGAATTCGCGGACACTTGGCAGTGCCAGAACGTGAGATTCCGACAGCACCGCAGCCAAATCCTTGTGATGAACCCAGCCTGCAAAACGAACCCTGTCGCCAAGCCCCTTCCGCCGAACGGCGTCCTCCAATTCGCTCCTTTGAGGACCATCACCGATTATCAGCACATCGATCTTCAGGCCGCCGGGATAGGCGGCGACTGCCTCGATCAGGATGTCGGCCCCCTTATACGGAACCAGCCGGCCAACAAAGGCGACAGTCAGCCTGTCGCCAGAAAGCTGACGCAACCGGAACGGAAACAGTTCCGGATTGACCGCGTTTTCAGGAATCAGAAAGGCTCGTTTCTTGCAGCTTTCCGGAAGCTCACTGAACGTGTGACGGGATCCGGCAACAAGCGCTGCGGCGTGCATCCTGGTCGCCCGATAGAAAGGCATTAGCCGATAGAGCCTCCTGAATAGCGACAACCATTCGCGTTCACGGCTGCGCACCTCTGTAAAACCCTTCGGCCAGGGCAAGCCTCCATTGAGAGGCCCTAAAATGAAGGGTATTTTGTGTTTGCTCAGTCGGATAGCAATTGGGCTTTGGCTGGTCGGGCTAAGCGGCGTAATCCTATGTACGAGATCGAACTCGCCCGCTTTCAGTCGGCTGCCGAGCAACCGCCAGACCTCTCGCTCAAAGCTGTAGTAGGAGAAGGAAGAAAGCGCCGTGACGACCGTCCAACCTTTGTTCTCCCCTCCTCTCAGATATTTACTGAGCCAATGGAGAAGACGAGCAACCCCTTCGTTGTCGATGGTCAGGAAATCGCGGCCTTCAACGAGACCGGCCCGGAGGAAAGCCTCACGATTTCTGATCTGAGTCACTATAAGGCCGTTGGTCCTTTCCATGATCGACCTTGCGAGGTTCCAGCCGACCAAGGGCACGCTCGTCCATTCCGGGTTGGCTGCCTCTGCAATCAACAGAGGCCGAAGCATCCTGGCGGATGATCTCGAAATGTTATCAGGAAAGCCGCCGTCACAGTCATCGCGGGTAGGGCCACCTATGTCCGGCTCCCGCGATCCGCTTGCCCAAACCCTTTCCACATGCCCCCCTTCCGCGGTCATCTCATGACAGTCCTATCGGTGAGCACGATTGGGCACTGGAACGCTTTCGCTTCTCAGGCACGAATAGCCGGGAGGACATATGCTTCATGCAAGGAGCCTCGATTTGAAAGACGAGCTTGTTCGAATGCGGATAGATAAGCTTGTTCGGCGGCGCTATTGTTACGAGAATAATATTTTCCCTTTATCCGCCAGCAATATACAGGAATGAGAAGTACACTACGTCTTTGGCGGTAGAATTTTACTATCCCTCTCCGCACTCACTAAAAGCTGATCCCGATCATCTCGACCGCCGTCACCGCCAAATGTCCGGCAAGATATCCGACGGGCCAAACAAACAGCACGCTGATCTCATAAAGAGGATTGTTAAGCCGATTGCGTCTGTTGAAGTAAAAGACGAAGGGCAGGATCGGCAGGCTGTGAAGAGCGATTGCCCACAGAGCTCCTTCGAATCCAAATCCATAATAAGCGACAGGCAGGCACACGAAAATCGAGATCGCACGGACAAGATTGAGGACGCTTTGGTTTCGGGGTTCGTTGACGGCTTGGTAGACTGCCGACAACATAAGAAACCGCCCAGCAATTAGACTGAAAGAGAGGATTTCGATAATCAGAGCGGCATCGACATAACGATCGTCATACAGGAACTCGATGAGCATTCGTCCGCCCGAATAGACCGCGCCAGCACTGCCTATAAAAACGAGATCGAAAGGCAGGCGCATTTTCAGGAAGACGGCAGGCAAATCTTCCGGCCGCTCCCTGGCAATTTTGCTCAAGGCAGGCATAGCCACGCTGGAAAAAAGGCGCCCTCCGGCCCCCTCGAGCATCGCAATAAGATTGAGGGCGAGGATATAGAGCCCCAGCATCGTGGGACTGGTCCAACCTGCTAGCAGAATGCGGTCACCATTGGCAGCTATGACCGTTAATATCGACGATAGCAGGATCCAGCGGCCGAAGCGGAGCAGATCGCTCAAAGCTTCCCGCTGCACACGGAAACGGTTCGAAACTCCAGGCAGCCAGACATGACTTAGGATGGTCGTAACCAAGGATGAGACCAGGGCAGAGATCACAAAAGACCAGATTGAGCCGGTGTAGAATGCCAGCAAGACGGCGGTAGCCAGGCTTATGATTTGAGCCACAATCTCGATGACGGTCAGGCGTCCGAGATTGAGATTCCGGTAGGCCGTGATGATCTTTGTGGATTGCAGGCCCATGATGATGGTGCCGAATGATGCGGCGATGATGACTGTCGGAAGTTCGGGCGCAGTATAGACCGATCCTTCAGGAAACCATTCGTATCGGGCTCCATATCCCACGATGATGGCGACCAGGATGCAGGCAAACCAGATCAGGCACCCATGCAGGAACTGGAGCACCCAAGCCGTATCGAGATAGGATTGCTCGTCCCCCATCCTACTCTGGATCGCAGCCGGCCTCAGCCCCAGATCCGACAGCATGGCTATCGAGACCTGCACCATGATGGCGACGCCCATTATTCCGAACATTTCCGGGACCAGCAGACGGGTGAGGATCAGGCTGCTTGCAATCCTGAGAAATTGCGGAAGGACATACCCAATCACCGTCCATCCCGCGGCACGCATGATGAGATTGCGAAAGCCGCGAGACCCCGGATCCGATACCGTCGGAACCGGCTGAATTCCGGATCCCTGATCGTCTCCGGGTCCGGAAGGCTCCGGTTGCCAGTCACGGGAAGTCACTGCTTCGGCCAAAGGAATCTCCTCGCTCCTTGCACCTGCGGATGCAAAATAGGAGCACTATGCAAGTTCGATGACCTGTTGCGGTTCGACCCGTTCTCCATCGCGGGCGTGTGAGGCATCCGTTCTTATCCCAGAGTTTGCCGCAGCGTCGGCCACGACCGCACGCATCCGCTCCGCGAGGACGCGGACATAGGGATCCAGGACCATGCTGTCGTGATCGCCCGGCACCTCCGAAACCCTCAAGGCGCCGACATGCTCGCTCCAGCCGTTGTCCGGCAGCAGAATGGCGCGGTTCTCCCTGAGACAACGTCCTCCGCTGAGGCGATAGAAGACGGCCGGCTTGGGACGGAAGAGCGTGACAGAACCCGCATACGGCTTTACCTGATACTGGAAGGCAGCTCGTCGGAACGCCATCTCGATCTTCTCGTTGTTGAAATGCTCCGTTGTGCCGACCTGCCGTTCGGCCTCTTGCCTGGCAAGGTTTTCAGCCCGGGAGCGCCGGCGGTCGCGGAGATATTTTCCGAGATAATTCCTCTTGTGGCGGCGGATATCCTGCATTTTCATCACCACCCGGTCTAGGAAGGCCAGTTCCGGCTCCCTCGGCTGGGGCGTATCCAGCATGACCACATGCGCAACCTGTTCGCCCGCCTCCACCAGCTGACGGGCAATCTCATAGGCGGCTATGCCGCCGCCCGAATATCCGGCGAGCAGATACGGCCCATGCGGCTGTACCGTTTTAATCTCGGCGATGTAGTCGGCGGCCATTTCCTCGAAAGTGAGATGCGGCTCGTTGTCCCCGTAGAGCCCGCGTGCCTGGAGTCCGTAGACAGGCCTGTCCGCGCCCATGCACATCGCCAGATGGCGCAGGTTCAAGATGTTGCCGAACATGCCCGCGCAGATGAACAAGGGAGCCGCTTCGGCATTGCGGCCAGGATTCATCAAGACCAGGTGAAGTGGTTTACTCCTCGAAACTTCTGCTGCCTTCGTTTCTGGCCGGACTGTCTCGTTTCCTTGCGGTCGCTCGGCAGCAATGCGTTCGGCACATTGGGCAATGGTAGGCGCTTCGAACAACATCGAGATCGGCAGGTCCAACCCGTATTCCTTCTTGATCATGCGGAAGAGTCGAACTGCGATCAGCGAGTGCCCTCCCACATCGAAGAAGCCGTCGTGAATGCCGATCCTGGCAATGCCGAGAAGTTCGCGCCAATATCCGGCCAGTGTCTCCTCGATCGGATTGCGCGGCGCTACAAATTCACTGTCGAGGTCAGGTCTTTCGAAATTGTCGCCGGTCGGCGCTGCCGGCTCGGCGGTTGCAGCAACCCAGTTCCGCAACAATTCAAGATCGATCGAACTGATGATCGGCTGCGGTTCTGACGTCCCCAGCGCACGCAGAAGTGCTGTGAAGCCCTCTTCGGGGAGGATGCCGTTTCTGACCTGTGTGCCGAGCTTCAACAGAGCCGGGGACGGCGTTGCATGTTTTTTATGAGAAGCCGTTGGCACCTCTGGATGAGATATTCCAAGCGCAACATCGCTTTCCAGCCGACGCATGACGAATCGCTCAGCTTCGAAGACAAGATTGCCCAGCCGATCCATGATCATCACATCGAAGGCGGCATATCCCTCGCCGAGATCGCTGCTGTCGGAGAGGCGGACATGGCTGATGATTTCAGTCGGAAGCCGCTTGTGGAGCACTATTCGTCCATAGGCGGCAGGTGCCCAGAGGCCAGCTGCGGCGGCATAGCCCGCCGCGAGTTCCAACGCGAAACCGGTTGCGATATCCAGGAGCGCCGGATGCAGGACCATGCCTTTCGTTAGATCTTCCGCGAAGCAGGAATCCAAACGCAATTCGGCAAGGGCTTCGCGCTTGTGGATCGCCACCGAGTGAAGAACTGCCCAACGGGGACCAAACCGGATGTGGTTCTCCTGCACGGCCCGCAACGTCTCGTCGCCAACCGCCACGCGCCTTTCCCCAAATGAAAGAGCCAACGCCGGAACATCGACAACGCGAGATTCTTGCACTTCTCGGGGCGTGAGCGTTGCTTCGGCATGCTTGACGAAAAGAGCCGTTTCGCCGCCTTCTGCCGGCCCGGCGACAATGGCGACACGAAAACGCTCCCCGACCGATTCAAGCCGAACCCGCAGGGTCTTGGTGTCTCCGTCGGCGAAGACTAGCGGCTTCAGAAAGACGAGATCTTCCATATCGGCCTGCAACGGCAATCCGTACTCCCGCGCCGCCTGCGCAATCAGTTCGAGATAGCCCGTACCGGGCATCACGGCTTGACCTGAAACCAGCCGGTGTTCGTTCAGCATCCATTCGGTCTGTGGGCTGATCGTTGCCTCGAGCCACGGCGTTCCGGTCTCGTCCTCCGTCCAGTGTTGAAAAAATGGGCCGGACGCCGGCCCGGCAACAGGCCGCACACGGTCTTGATCGACTGCCAGACCCAAGGCGCGGGCCGCAAGCCCGACCTCGTTCCAGACCCCCCAATGAAGGGCGATGGTGGCCCGATCGGTTCGGCGTGACCGGCTTTGCGCAAATGCATTGAGATAGGCGTTTGCGGCAACATAGTCGACTTGGCCGGCTCGCACGACGTCGGTGCTGGTGGACGAGAACATCAGGAAGAAGTCGAGTTTCACATTTTCGAAGGCCGCATCGAGTACTGTGGTGCCGAGCACTTTTGGCGTCAGTACTCTCTCGACTTGATCCCGTGTTTTCGTCTGGATAAGGCCATCATCCACCACGCCGGCTGCATGAAACACGCCGTTGATTTCACCAAAACGAGCAAGCGACGCCTCGACGGCATGCGCCATCTGCTCGGGGTTTCCGACGTCACCTTGGAGATAGAGCACCTCTGCACCCTTTTCCTCCATTGCTCGGATCGCCGAAACCGCCCTTCGGATATTGTCATGGCCATGGGTGCGTTCGTAGAAATCCCACTCTTCACGCGGCGGCAAAGCTATCCGGCCCACTAGGACGAGCCGCGCCTGGAACTGGCTCGCAAGCTTTCCGGCGAGCGCAAGGGCGATCTCACTCAAGCCGCCGGAGACGAAATAGACACCATGCCGGCGGAGCGTTGTCCCCTCCGACGCTATCTCTCTTAATGGCATCCGTTGATGGATTTGGGTCCAGCGACGCCCGTTGCGGTAGGCGACCAGCTCGGACCCGGGCTTGGCATGAAGGTCTTCCCAAAGCTGCTCAACGAGCGAGGTCTCGCCCAACATCCCCTGTCCGGAGCCTTTGCCTTTCCGGCGGGAGAAGAAGCCGGTCTTGCCTTCCCCCCCATCTCGCGGCAGATCGACGTCGATCACCTTGACGGTAACCCCGGCCATCTCCTTGGGCATGACGAGGCCCGGGCCGAGGATCGTGGCTTTCTCCGGATAAGGCAACGGCTCGTCGCCCACCTGATGCATTCCGTTGGTCACGAGCGTGAAGTGAACATCCGCGGTCCCGCCCGCGTCACCCAGGGCTTGAGCGAGGTGCAGCAGGCTGTCGAAACCGCATTCCTGATTACGATGAAAGAAGTTCGAACCGGACCGGAAGGTCTCCTGCTGCGTAAGAAGCCACATATGGACGATACGGGTCGGAAGGTTCTTGTCAGCTGCAAGCCCGGCGATCAATGCGTCATATCCTGATCGCCCGAATTCGGGGCAAAGCATGTACGCTGCTGAACCGTGACGAACGAAGGCGTCGCCCAAAGATACGGTCACGACACGGTGGCCTTCCGAGCGAAGCCGCTCGACCAGCCGAAGGCCAAAACCTCCCTCGTCGAGGAAGAAAAGCCATGATTGGCAATCCTTCTCGTTACCGGGCTCATAGTCTGCCAGTGTCCGCTTCCAGGCGGGACGATACCCCCACCGTTCGATATCCGGCTCCTTGGAGAGAATAGACTCGGCAGCCTGTTGACTATTGCTGACGGCCGCGCGGTCAATGAAGAACCGCCGATGCTGGAACGGATAGGTCGGCAGCCGGACACGTCGGGGAGAACGTCCCTCCCAAATGCGGTCTATGTCGACTTCAATCCCCACGGCCCAGACCCTGCCGACGGCTGAGAGAAAATAAAGTCTGTCGTCCGTATTCTCGTCCGGATGCGGGAGGCTGTTGATGACCTGGTTCGCCGGGACGGAGCCTTGCGCCTTTGTCAGCGACGACAGGACGCGCCCGGGGCCCACCTCGATATAGACCAATCCGGGATCGGCCGAAAGCGTCGCCAATCCGTCAGCAAAATGAACGGTCGAACGAAGGTGACCGACCCAATACATCGGGTCGGTCGCCTCTTCGGCGCTGAGCGGCAAGCCCGTACGATTCGATAGGATCGGGATTGTCGGAGCGCGAAGAGCAATACTACGAAGAAAGGTCTCGAACGGCTTGAGAATGGGGTCGACCAGACGGGAATGCGCGGCGATGTTGATGGGAACGCGTGTCGCATCGATACCCTGTTTCGCCAAAGTTTCCCGAAACGCTTCGAGATCCTCATTGAGGCCGGAAACGACGCAGAGCGACGGAGCATTGATCGAGGCCACGTCAAGCGACGGCGGCCGGAGTTCTGCGAGCCTTTCCCGATCGATCGGCACGCTGAGCATACCGCTCGGACGAATTGTCTCGAACAGCTGGCCGCGCAGATGCACGAGGTGCACCGCATCCTGGAACGACATCACGCCCGCCACGCATGCCGCAGCGTTCTCGCCCATGGAATGGCCGATCAGAGCCTTTGGCTTGACGCCCCACTCCATCCACAACCGAGCCAGGCCGATCTCCGCAATCAGGATCGCCGGGAGCTGGAGCGAGGGGCGAAGGAAGGCTTCCGCTGCGGCGGGGCTCCCCTCCACCAGCCAAGTTTTCCGGATCCGGGCCGCCACATCGGCTGGCAGGTAGGAAAGGCCTTCATCGACCGTCGAGCGAAATTTCGGATCTTCCGAATAGAGCCGTTTCGCCATGCCGACATATTGGACGCCGCCACCAGGGAAAAGGAACACGGTGCCGGATTGGGCCGGTACATGCTGATGAACAAAACCTCGGCTCGCCGCATTTGAAAGCGCCGTTATGGCATCCTGCCGATTGCGGACAGCAAGCACCATGCGATGATCGAAGTGCCTGCGGCCATGGCGCAGGGTGTAACTGATGTCGTCCAGCGAAATATCCGGCTGGCTCGATATTGTAGAAGCAAGCCGCTCAGTCATTGCATCAAGCGTCTTGCGCTGACGGGCGGAAAGAAACAGGAGCAGCGGATCCGCGTCGTCCGCCTGGGAACCCACCGTCTCGCTTGCGGGCACGTAGCGGCACGGAGCCTGCTCCAATATGGCGTGGGCATTTGTGCCGCCCACGCCGAGAGAGTTCACAGCGGCGCGGCGCGGCCCCGATATCTGAGGCCATTTCAGCAGCTTGCTGTTGACCCGGAAGGGGCTTCTCTCAAAGTCGATGGATGGGTTTGGGCGCTCGAAGCCAAGCGTCGGCGGGATTTCACCATGCTTGATCGCCAGAACTGCCTTGATGAGGCCAACGACGCCGGCGGCAGTGTCCAGATGGCCAATATTCGATTTGACCGACCCGACATGGCAGAAACCTGTTTTGTCGGTGCTCTGGCGGAAAGCCGCGGTCAAAGCCTCGATCTCGATCGGGTCTCCCAGGAAGGTACCCGTACCGTGACACTCCACATATTGGATCGTCTCCGCCGCAACGCCGGCCAACCCATGGGCTTCAAGCACAGCCTCAGCCTGCCCGCTGACGCTGGGCGCCAGGTAGCCGGCCTTGCTGTTTCCGTCATTGTTGACCGCGGTTCCTTTGATGACGGCGTGGATGACATCTCCATCGCGCAAGGCATCGGAAAGTCGACGCAGAACCACGACCCCGACGCCACTCCCGAATACGGTTCCGGCTGCTCGGTGATCGAACGCGCGGCAGTGTCCATCCGGCGAGAGAATTTCTCCCTCTTGGAACAGGTACCCGTGTCGATGCGGAAACTCGATTGTCACGCCACCGGCGAGTGCCATGTCGCATTCACCGGAGATGAGGCTCTGGCAGGCGTAGTGCGTGGCGACGAGCGAGGTCGAACAAGCTGTCTGCACATTCACACTCGGACCGCGTAAATCAAAGGTGAAGGATGCCCTCGTAGCGAGAAAATCCTTGTCGTTGCCGGTATGGCGCAGCAGGAACATGCCCACCTGATCGACAAGATTGCGATTGCTGCAGACGTTGAAGAAAAAATAGCTACCCATGCCACAACCGGCAAAAATGCCGACCGGACCGGAGTGGGCATGCGGGGTGGGGGTCCGGCCGGCATCCTCCATGGCCTCCCAGGCGCATTCCAGAAACTGGCGATGCTGAGGGTCCATGATAGCGGCTTCCTTCGGGTTCAGACCGAAGAATTCTGCATCGAACATTTCCATGTCGGGAAGCTCAGCGCCGCGGGGCACGTAGTTGGGATGATGGATGCGCCCGGGATCTTCTCCGGCGGCCACCAGTTCTTCCGGTGAATACGTGCGGATGGATTCCACTCCACCTCGCAGGTTCTTCCAGAACTCATCTACATTTCGGGCGCCCGGTACTCTCAAAGCCATGCCGACAATTGCTATATCGCCAGCTGAGATCTGGTTGGCCCCTTCAAGCATCGATAACGCCCCACCCCGGATGAACGCGGCCCGAGGATGTCATGCAATGACCCATGGGCTATGTTCCACTTCCCTTCAAAAATGTCCGCGAGCGTCCACTCGCCATGTTCAGTGTGCTGCCAGCGCTGACGCAATCGCAATTACGTCTTTGGGAGCCGGCATCATTCAAAAGACGGAGGTGCCGATGCCCCCTGCAATTCAAGCTTAGTCGCGATCATCCGGATGGCTGGCCCGGCGCATGTTGAAATTTGTACCGCCCCCCGGTTCTATCGGAGTTCCTTCGACACAACAGAGCGGGGATGAGCTTCATGGGCGAGTTAACATGTGTTCTGATCGGTGACGGGTCGTTGCTCGTCCAATGCGCCGAGATCCTTAAGGCGCGCGGGCACAGGGTTCAGGCAATCGTCACATCAAGCGGACCGGTCAGACGATGGGCCGAAGTTGAGGAGGTTCCCGCTGTCAGCCTCCAAAGCGACTACGCTTCCAGCCTCGCCGATATCTCGTACGACTGGCTTTTCAGCATTGCCAATCTGACCATTGTTCCCCGTCCGGTTTGGCAACACGCCCGCTGCGGTGCCGCGAACTTCCATGATGGCCTGCTGCCCCAGATGGCAGGGCTCAACACGCCCGCCTGGGCGATTTTGGAAGGTCACGACCATCACGGCGTCACCTGGCATGCGATCAATGAAGGGATCGACGAGGGCGATATCTATGCCCAGCAGGGCTTCGATATATCCGGCGACGACACCGCGCTGACACTGAATACCAAGTGTTTCGAAGCCGGCATCGCAACTTTTTCCACGATGCTCGATGAAATCGAGCGCGGCGGTTTGACACCGCGCCGGCAGGATTTCGGCACCCGCGTCTATTATGAACGCCTCAAGCGCCCGGCTGGGGCCGCAACCCTTGATTTTTCTTCGTCCGCAAAGGCTCTTTCCCGCCTTGTGCGGGGTTTGGACTTCGGAAGCGGATATCTGAATCCGCTCGCCACGCCTAAGGTTCGTCTCGGGGACGAGGTCTTCACCGTCGCCCATTTCCGCGTGCTCGAAGGAGAGATGAACGGTGAGCCCGGGCTTGTCATGTCGGTCGGCGCGCACGGTGTCACGGTGGGAACCGGCGACGTACCCGTCCTGCTGGAAGGATTCCGGAAAACCGCCGCAGACAGAATTGCGCTTTCCTCAGTATTACGCCCCGGCGATCGGTTACTTGTTCCCGGAGAACCAGAAACGATTGCGCTCTCGCAGACAGTGGCGGATCTCTCGCGGCATGAAGGCTTCTTTCTCCGGGCGCTTGAAACCTCAATCGACCTCTCCCTGCCCCAGGTCAAGGCATCGGAGCAGGCGCCCGATATTCGCTTGAAGTCCCTCTCTCTTCCGATTGGGCTTGCGAGGAATGAACGAGTGGCACTCCTTCTGGCCTTCCTGGCGCGTTTTTCCGGACAGCCGGCTTTCAATGTCGCTTATCAGGATGATGGTCTCGCAGATCTCTCAAAACGCCATCCCGGCTATTTCGCCCAGTCGGTGCCGTTGCATATCGATACTGCGGACCACCGGACAACCGATGACTTGACGGGAGAGCTCGATCGAAAACTGACCGAGATCGGTAAACGCAAGGGTTACTGCCGTGACCTCCCCGATCGTTATCCAGGCATTGTCACCGCGGATCTAACGATTGGTATCATGAACACAACCGATCCAAGCCAGGGCGGAGCGATATCGGGGTGTGCCCTGACTTTTTGCCTGCGCGAGAACGGCACCGACCTCCACTACGATCGGACGCGCATCGACGACCGGCAAGTGGAGGATCTGGCAAAGGCCCTGCACGTTTTGGCCGGCGCCTTCAAGACCGGCGCAATACTGCAGGATCTGCCTTTGATGTCGGATGAAGACGCGAAGATCATCCTCTACGACTGGAACAAGACGGAGCGGGAATACGAAACGACAGCCTGTGTCCACGAACTCATCGAACGTCAGGTCGAGCGCACGCCTGGCGCGGAAGCTATTGCGTTTCGCGGCCGCACGCTGACCTATCGTGAAATGGACGAGCGCGCGAACCGGATTGCGCAGGCACTCATTGCGCAGGGCGTTGGGCCGGATATCAGCGTCGGTCTTTATCTGCCGCGATCCGTGGACCTCGTTGTCGGCGCTCTGGCCATCATGAAGGCCGGGGGTGCCTATATTCCTCTCGATCCGCATTTTCCAGCTGACCGGCTGGCATTCATGATCAAGGATAGCGGTGCGAAGCTCGTCCTGACGGAACGGAGCCTGGCAAAGTCGCCAATTCTCGCCGAGGCCAGCTTTCTCTGCGTCGACGACATTCTCAGAAGCAAGGCATCTGCGGAACGTCCGACGAGTGGAGTTGCTTCAAACAATCTCGCCTATGTCATCTATACCTCAGGTTCGACCGGCCTGCCGAAAGGCGTGATGATCGAACATCGAAACGTCGTCAATTTCTTCATAGGTATGGACGAACGGGTTCCGCGTGAGACGGACAGGCAGAATGTCTGGCTCGCTGTCACCAGCCTTTCCTTCGACATCTCCGTGCTGGAGCTTTTCTGGACTCTTGCTCGCGGCTTCAAGGTGGTGATCCATTCGTCCGAGGTGATCGAGGCCAAGGCGCGAGGCGCAACCGTTTCGGGAAGAACCGCCAATCTCGATTTTGGCTTGTTCTATTGGGGGAACGATGGCGGAGCCGGCCCTGAGAAATACCGGCTGCTCCTCGAGGGAGCAAAATTTGCCGATGCCAACGGCTTCGATTCCATTTGGACGCCGGAACGGCATTTCCACGCATTCGGCGGCCCTTATCCGAACCCTGCCGTGACCGGCGCGGCCGTCGCCGCTGTCACCAAAAATCTTTCGATCCGCGCCGGCAGCTGCGTCTTGCCGCTTCATCACCCCGTGCGTGTGGCCGAGGAATGGGCCATCATCGACAATCTCAGCAATGGCCGGGTCGCTCTTGCCTTCGCCTCGGGCTGGATGCCGGAAGATTTCGTGCTGCGGCCGGAAAATGCCCCTCCGAAGAACAAGGCAAGCCTGATGCGCGACATCGAAACCGTCCGCAAATTGTGGCGGGGCGACAAGGTGGATTTTGACTTCGGCGGCGGCATGGCGGGCGTCGTTACCCAGCCCCGGCCCGTTCAAAAGGAACTCCCCGTCTGGCTGACGACGGCCGGCAACCCGGAGACCTATCGGGAGGCTGCGAGGCTCGGCGCCAATGTTTTGACGCACCTGCTCGGGCAGTCGGTCGAGGAACTGGCCGAGAAGATCCGGATATACAGGGAGACGCTTGTTGAGGTCGGACGCGATCCGAGCCACTACAAGGTGACGCTGATGCTTCACACGCTTCTCGGAAACGAGCGGGAAGAGGTACGGGAGTTGGCCCGCGGCCCGATGAAAGACTATCTGCGCAGTGCTGCCGCTCTGATCAAGCAATACGCATGGGCATTCCCGGCCTTCAAGAAACCGCAGGGCGTCGCCCAGCCGATGGACATTGATCTGCAGTCGCTCGCCCCGGATGAGATGGACGCCATCCTGGAATTTGCTTTCCTTCGTTATTTTGAAGACAGCGGCCTCTTCGGAACCGTCGAGGACGCACTGGAACGATTGGCGGAGGTCGGCGCAATTGGCGTCGACGAGATCGCCTGCCTCATCGATTTCGGCCTGCCTGATGAGACCGTTCTGGGACGGCTTCCGTTACTGTCGGAAGTTGTGAAAGCCAGCAAGAAACCTGCAGGCGATGACCCCGTCGAGAGCTTCGCCGAGGCGATCCGCAAGCACAGAGTTACGCATCTGCAGTGCACACCGTCGATGGCGCGTATGTTCATGATGGTCGATGAAGACCGGGCAGCGCTGAGTGACATCAGCCACGTCTTCTTGGGCGGCGAAGCGTTGCAGGGGTCGCTTCTCGCGGCCCTGAGAACGGTCACGGATGCAACCATTGAAAACATGTACGGCCCGACAGAGACTACTATATGGTCCTCGACATTTACCGCCGGGCCCTCAACAGGCATCGTTCCCATCGGCCGTGCGATTGCTAACACCCAACTCTACGTCCTCGATGGCGCGCTGAGGCCGGTTCCGCCGGGTGATATCGGCGAGCTTTATATCGGCGGCGACGGCGTCGCGAGGGGATACTTAAACCGCGAGCAGCTGACCAACGAGCGCTTCCTAGCAAACCCCTTTGCGGAAGGCCGGATATACCGGACGGGCGATCTTGCCCGTTTCGACCGAGATGGGACCCTCCACTTCCTCGGTCGAACGGATCACCAGGTCAAGATTCGCGGTCACCGCATCGAACTCGGCGAGATCGAAGCCCGGATTGCGACATTCCCCGGCATCCGGGAAACCGTCGTCGTGGCCCGCAAGGACACTCCAGGCGATGTTCGCCTTGTCGCTTACATCAGAACCGACGGAGAAGAAGTCTGCGGACAGAGTTTGCGGGCTCATGTTGCGGAAGCGCTGCCCGATGTGATGGTTCCCTCGCATGTCGTCACGATGGAGGCGTTTCCGCTGACGCCAAACGCCAAAGTAGATCGCAACAGGCTACCTCCCCCCGTGGAAAAGGTTTCCTCGCCCGTCGTCACGTTCATCGAGCCGTCCAACAACCTGCAGCGCGAGATCAGCGAAGTGTTCGGCCGGGCCCTCGGCCTGGAGAAGGTCGGCATATTCGATAACTTCTTTGCTCTGGGCGGGCATTCGCTTCTCGCGGTACAGGTGCATCGGGAGATGAAGGCCAGGCTCGCGCCGGACCTGACGATTACCGACCTCTTCCGTTTCCCGACGGTCGCCCTCCTGGCCGAGCACATCTCCGGCAAGGGGAAAGCTCAATCGCAATTGAGCAAGGTGGCCGAACGAGCCGCACTGCGCAGAAACATGATCGACCGGCGCCTTACCGTGCTCGGCGCGGACACGAAAGTCTAGCGATGCTGCTCAAAGGCATATTTGATGCTTCTGTCTCGGTAGCGGAATCGACTCTCAGCGAAGACACCGCAACGCTTTATCCGGAAGAGCGGGTGGCAATGGTCGGCGCGTTCAAACGCCGGCTGCGGGAATTTACCGCCGGCCGTTCCTGCGCCCGAGAGGCCATGAGACAATTGGGATTGCCCGAAATGGCGATACCCATCGGGCCCGATCGCGCGCCGATCTGGCCGCTCGGCATTACCGGAAGCATCAGCCACTCGTCGACCCGGTGCGCCGCCGCCGTCGCGCGGCATTCGGATGGCATCAAGGCCGTCGGTCTGGACGTGGAAGAGGAAACGCCGCTTGATGATTTTTTTGCAGAGGAGATTTGTACATCACGCGAGCGCGATTGGCTGGATCAGCAACCCTCGAGCAAACGCGGCAAGCTGCTGAAAGCAATTTTCAGTGCAAAAGAATGCACCTATAAATGTCAGTATCAGCTTACAAGAAGGATGTTCGGGTTTGAGGCGGTGCACATCGAACTAAGCCTCGCAGAGGAGGCATTTGCGGCATATTTCGACCACGAGGTTCCGCCTTTCCGGCTCGCCGATCGCCTGCGCGGAAGCATCAGATTCCATGAGGGCCACGTCGTCACCGGCATGATTGTCCGTTAGCCGCCTCAGTACGGACCAAGCCGCGGCCCTCGTCCAGTCACCTCATGATAGAAAAGAGTTACCAGCGGCAGAACTGCGTGGGCATATCTCCGCCACAACCTCTTTGGATCGGTCGTAAGTCTGTGCAGCCATTCGAGGCCGAGATGCTGCATCCAGATCGGCGCCCGTTTTTTTGTCCCGACGAGAAACTCCAGAGATGCGCCGACGCATAGTCCGATGCCCCGCGCGTCTGGATGACGCGACAGTTCATAAGCTATCTTCTCCGCCTGGGGAGAACCGATTGCGATAAAGACAAACCGTGCTTCGGCGCGAGCGGCAAAATCGACGCACGCTTGCAGAGCATCCTCATTGTTCCACAGCCCCTGGGGCGGCAGATGAGCACGAAACCTTACTTTGGGATACCGGAGACGAATGTCGCGCACGACGGCGTCATCGGAAGCTATCAGCGTTATCAAGTCGCCATCTCGAATAACCGAGTTGAAGATGCTCGCTGTAAGATCGGATCCGGTAACGACAGGCAATCTCAGGAAAAGCAACCGTGCAAGTCCGGCGATTGGGCGGCTATCGCAGACCGAAAGCCACGCCTGCTGGTAATAACGCCTGATTTGCGCATTTCCTCGCAGTCGAACCACATGATCGACGTTGGGTGTCACAACGTAGCGAAACCCTGTTTCCGGGCCGCTGTTGGCTACAAAGTCCAACACAGCAGCAGGCGTCATAAGATCGAACGGGGCGCCTAGAAAGCTACGCCTGCCGCTCCTGGCAGGACGCTGCATTTCATATGGCGCTGCTTCAATTACAGCCATGAATCTAGCCCCCTCTAACCCTCAACTCCACACAGACCATCAGCCAACCGGACTAATCCGTTTGATCTAAATGCTTGGTTTTATTGGATAAACAGTATCTTCTACGGCCATGAAGGCTCAATTGGCCCAATCCCATCAAATGGGTGTAGGACCGCTGCGAGCCTTATCTGCCAGCCTAAAAAGGATGAGGCCGCTTTCGTTCAAACGTCGTAGTCCGGACGAACTCACGCGTTGCGCCTTTGGACTATTATGGCTCCGAGATGCCAGCGGGGGCGAAGCCATGTCGCAGTACGTATTGAATTCCTTAGCTATCTTATTGTCGGTAGTCCTTCTGATTCCCACTGCAGTGCTTGCGGTCGAGTGTTTCGCCAGCAGCCTCCGAGTGCAACGGAAATTGCGGCAACGGGGAACAGTGAGGCCGACGGTCGGGATTATTGTGCCCGCTCATAACGAAGAACTGCAAATCCTGGACGCAGTACAAAATATCAAAAGACAGATGCACAAAGGGGATCGGCTGGTAGTGGTGGCTGACAATTGCAGCGACCTGACTGCGTCCCTGGCCCGCGATGCCGAAGTTGAGGTGATCGAACGTTTCGATGCGGACCATCGCGGCAAGGGTTATGCGCTTGCTGCTGCAATCCGGTATCTGGCCGAAGCGCCGCCCGAGGTTGCCGTCGTGATCGATGCAGACTGCTGGCTGGAGCCGGGAGCACTGGATGAACTGGCCTACATGACCGCCGCGACAAACCGGCCTTCGCAGTCCCGCTATCTGATGATCGCACCGCACAATGCAGGCATAAATCTTGCCGTCTCCGAATTCGCTTTTCTTCTCAAGAACCGCATCAGGCTTCTTGGACTCTCAAAGCTCGGCCTTCCGGCGCAGCTGACCGGATCCGGCATGGCGTTTCCCTGGACCATATTGCAGAACGCGCAACTTGCGAACGGCAACCTGGTGGAGGACATGAAACTCGGCTTGGACCTGGCCTGCACGGGCCATGCGGCCCTCTTCTGCGATGCGGCTGTCGTCAAGAGCACGTTTCCCTATTCCAGGGACGGCCTGCGCGCCCAGGCATCGCGTTGGGATACCGGGCGCTTCGCCCTCACCCGGTCGCTGCTTTCGGCATTGACCTGCGCCAGCACTTTCAGAAAGAAAGATTATATTGCGTTGGTAGTGGATGCCCTCGTACCTCCCCTGACTTTGCAGGCGGCGCTTCTTTTCCTGGCGCTCGTCGCAAGCGCCGGCCTGGCAACATCAGGCATGCTCAACTTTCCACTTTTGATCTGCATAGCAAATGTCCTGATCTTCGGCATGACGCTGATCGTGATCTGGTGGCTTCACGGAAGAACGGTGCTTCCGTTACGCACCATGATCCAGATCCCCGGCTATGTAGCAGACAAACTGAGGCTCTATCCCCGTCACATCTTTGCACCGGTGAGCACCCAATGGGTTAGAACTGACCGAAACCGGCCGACGGGCATGTGACGAGATCCCGCACGGATACCGAAGCCATTTCAGCAAGGTGTGGGAGAAATCTCGTCGTCTCCCGACTTCGCATCCACCTTCAAAAGTTCATCGGCAATATGCGCGCCGACTCGTAACGCGTTTGCCGCTACCGTCAAGCTCGGATTGGCTCCCCCGCTCGTCGGGAAGAAAGAGGCGTCGACCACATAGAGATTTGGGAGGTCGTGGGTTCGATTGTTGGCGTCGACGACCCCATTCGAGGGTTCGGCACCAAAACGGCAGGTCCCACAGGCATGGCCATAGTTCAGATTGACCTCCGGGCCCAGGATCATCATCCGGTGCCGCTTGAATGCCCGGCGATAGTGACGGCGGAATGCCTGAATCCGCTGGCGCAGCTCCTCGTGAATTGTGTACTCGAAAAAGATGCCGTTCGGCTCTCGAGGATCGGGTTTCACGCGGTTTTCCGGATAGGGGAGATCCTCCATTATCGACGCGAATATCGTCGCCTTGCCGGATATCAGGGCTCCGATCATTGCGGGAATGCGAAGGAAAGGCTTGAGTGGCTTGAACCAGATCCAACCGTTGCGATCGATCGCGGATTTCAGAAAATGGAGAACATTATTCGCAGTGGCTGTCAGACCCGTTGACTGGATGACACCAAATTTCGTTCCGTCATGTTCATAGAAATCACGAAGGGCGATAGATTTCCCCGGCGCCGAGACGCGCGTCAGGCCACGTGGCCAGACCGCAAAGAAATCCGAAACATGGAACATCAGACAGCGTCCCACCATATCGGATGTGTTGGCCACGCCGTTTGGCCAAAATTCGCTGGTGGAATTGAGAAGAA
Source organism: Neorhizobium sp. R1-B (assembly GCF_004368875.1). Classification (NCBI taxonomy): domain Bacteria; kingdom Pseudomonadati; phylum Pseudomonadota; class Alphaproteobacteria; order Hyphomicrobiales; family Rhizobiaceae; genus Neorhizobium; species Neorhizobium sp. R1-B. The sequence goes on along the minus strand of NZ_SOEM01000011.1, from coordinate 44,548 downwards.
GCAAGGGCGTCGATAGTGCTCCGGCTGCCAAAACATAGAATTTGGCCGCGATCGTGACAGCTTCACCGTCTTTCCGACAGGACAGGGCTGTGACCGAATCCCCGTTGGCTTCGACCTTTTCAACGCTGCACTGGTCCAGGATGGTAACATTGCCTGTCGCGACAGCTGGTTCAATGAATGCACGCCGCGCATCGAACTTGCAGGATTTGTGACAAATAGAACCGCCGCAATTGCCGCAGTCTTCAATATACCGACATGCGGTATGGACTCGATAGGGATGCATGCCATTCGACTGGGTCGAATCGAAGAAGTGCTGATCGCATCTGGTCATCACCGGAGGTTCGACGAGATGCGATCTCGGTTGCAGCGGATCCTGAGTGCCTCGGACCTGCAAAAGATGCTCCGCCATTTGGTAATAGGGTTCGAGAGTTCTGTAGTCCGTGGGCCAGATGGGCCGGCCAAGATCCTCGCCGGACTTGAAATCGGTGGGCGAAAAACGTTCCAGCGCTGCAGAATAGAGAAGCGTCGAACCGCCGAGACCGCATCCAAGGGCGGGAAAAAAGCGGACCGAACGGGCATTGACCGAACCCGTTATCTGGTGTGGCCATCGTCCGTTCCGCAGGCGTCTCGCCTCGTCGAACGTATCCGGATCGTCGTCATCGTCTTGCGAAAACTCCGCAAGACCTTTCTCGATGAGCAGCACCCGATGTCCTGCTGTGGCCAATGCATAACCGACTGCCGCGCCACCCATCCCTGCGCCGACAATGGCAACGTCCCATTCGAACTCCATTACGCCCCCAACACAATCAGAGCTAAGCCGAAGGCCTATCAACCGCCTGATCCCCATCGGCGGCAAAGGCCAGCGCTGCTATCGAATAACCCGAAGTAAAGTGAGTATAATTACAGATATTCCACAATATAAAATGAAACTCGTGTAAACGTTGAAATTCGTTCGCATGGTTGCGCGAGCGAATGATCGCTCACTTCAATATAACTATATACAGTTTCCTTCATACAAAAAGTAGATAATAGGGACATCATGCTTAGGAGGTATCCTGCCCCCGTTGCCGAGCTTCTTCCCTCAGCTATACTTTCTGGCTGGGGGCTCAAGATGATGTTCACGCAAACCGAACCAACTGTAGGCAGGTACGACACGCCGCTTGAGCAGCCGCGTCAGCGGAGTGGCCTCGAATATCGCAGCATTGCCTACGTCGCCGCAGTTGCGGATTTCATTTATCTCCTCGGTGCATGGGCAATTGGTTTCACGGGTTATCAATATGTAGCTTTCGGTTCAGCACCCGACCCGTCGCTTTTCATCGGGCTCGGGCTCGTCATGTCGACTATTTTCCTGCTTGCCATGCACAGCGCCCAAGCCTACAGCCCCGAAAGCATACAACTCCTCAGGCCGCAGATCCGGCTGATCTGCATCCTGGTTCCGAGCACATTTGCCTTCCTGCTGACGGTAATCTTCTTCCTGAAGATTGGTGAAAACTACTCGCGCGGAGCAATGCTCATTACAGCGGTGATCGTACTTGCGGGTCTGATCTCGATGCGCTGCTTCTGGCACTGGTATCTGCCATCGGCTGCCGCTGCAGCCTACTTTAGAATGAGGCGCGTCCTCCTGGTCTGCAACGAGGATTTCCCGGTCGAGCATTGGCAGTATGAAGCCATGGCGAGCGGCATGACCCTCGTTCAGATCCTGCATCTGTCCGGCGACAGCCTGCTCTCCCCAAGCGCCTTGGAACGGTTGTGGCAAAGCGAAGCTGAGCATCTTGACGAGGTTTTTATCGTCTGGCGTGACCCGAATGTCGCCAACCTGGAGCTTTATCTCAACGAACTCCGGCGCTCGGTATTGCCCGTCAACGTCATCTTCGACGGTGTGGTTGGCCGGCTGACCAATGCTCCCGCCCGCAAGATCGGCAGCATGACTGCCTTCCAGACGCAACGCCCGCCGCTCAGCCTCTACGAACGTGGCACGAAGAGAGCCTTCGATATCGCCTTCTCTCTCTTCGCCATCGTTTCACTGCTTCCGCTTCTGATGGTGGTGGCGATCGCCATTAAGCTGGATTCCAAGGGGCCCATCCTCTTCAGACAGGTTCGCAAAGGATATGGCGGCCGGTCTTTCCGCATTCTCAAGTTCCGCAGCATGACAGTAATGGAAGACACCGACGACATTCGCCAGGCTACCAGAAATGATCCACGGGTAACCCGAATTGGTGCAGTCATCCGCACATTGAGCATTGATGAACTGCCGCAATTTTGGAACGTCCTCCGAGGTGAAATGTCGATCGTCGGCCCGCGTCCGCATGCGCTGGCCCATGACGCCCTATACGACTCGCTGATCGCCAAATACGCCTACCGGCGGCATGTCAAACCGGGATTGACGGGATGGGCTCAGATCAACAACTGCCGGGGTGAGACCCCTAATATCGAAAAGATGGAAGAGCGTATCTTCCATGATCTCTGGTATATCAACAACTGGTCATTTTGGCTGGACATGAAGATTGTCGTCCGGACGTCGATCCAGATCTGGGACACGGGAAAAGCGTACTGACGGAGGTTAGATCGGCGGTGAGCCGGCAGCCAACGGCAAGGCGGGAATATAGGTTATGTCCCGCAGACCGCCGGCCTCCGCCATAACCTCGCACGGCGGTGCGTGGCTGATGAAATGGATGGGACTGGCCGTCAGTCCGTAGGCACCGCTGTTGTGTACGGCAACCAGATCGCCCTCCTCTATCCGAGGCAGCACGACACCGATCGCCAGCCGGTCGATAGAGGTGCAGAGAGGCCCGACGAGATTGATTTTTTCCGGCTCGCCATAACCTCCCACCTTATGCATCGCGTAGTTGCGGTGCATGACCATTCCGAAATGGCCGGAGGCAGGCAGATGATTGTTCATCCCACCGTCGCAGATGCCGATCCTCACACCACGGGACTCCTTGATGGCGATGACACGCGTCAGGAAATACCCGGCTTCGCCGATCAGATAGCGTCCGAGCTCGAGTACCAGCCGCGTATCTGCAAACCGTGGCTGCGAGGTGAATGCGTCGAGATCGGTGGAAATGCCGGCAACGACGGCGCCAAGATCAAGCGGGAGATCCCCGTCGTGATATGGAATACCAAGTCCGGATCCGAAAATCAGCTTTTCCGGGGGCGGGAGGCCAGTCTCGTAAGCCTCACCGAATAACTGGAGAAAGTTGCGGTAATTTTCGCAGACCGCTTCCGCCTTCAGGCATTGCGTGCCCGAATAGATATGAAGGCCGACGATCTGCAGATTGGCCAACTTTGCGATCTTTGGAATCTGTTCCGCCGCGACTTCCCAATCTATCCCGAAAGCCGAAGGCCGGCCGGCCATCTGATCGCCAAACCCCTTGGGGACAGACGGAGGCGCGATGCGGATGAGAACACGTTGGACACGGCCGAGCTTCCGCGCCGCCTCATCCGCCAAAACGGCTTCGCGGAGCGATTCCAAAATCAGCTCACCCACGCCGCCTTCGATTGCTTCCCTGATCTCAAAGCCGCGCTTCCCGGGACCGGTGAAACTGATCCTCTCCGGGAGCCACCCTGCGGCAAGCGCCGTTCTGAACTCGCCGATCGAGGAGACATCGAGGAACTCCACGTGATGCCGCATGAAATCGAGCACAGCCGGATTGGGATTGCTTTTGGCGGCGAAACTCAACGCGAAACGGTCGCCGAACGCAGCCCGCAGCATGGCTGCCCGTTGTTCGATAGCCGACGCGACATAGACATAGGAAGGCGTGCCGAACGTCTCGGCCGCATTTTGTAGCCAGAAATCCAGCGACGAAGAGTAATCCATCAAGCGCTGGCTTCGGCAAAGCGCAGAATGCGGTCGGGCGTATCGAAGTTCTCGAGCGTCACGTCTTCGGCACGGATCGAAATTCCGGTCGATTGCTCGATGAAGGCCAGAAGGTTCACCATCGAGACCGAGTCGAGCAGGCCGGAGGAAAACAACTCGCTTTCCCGGTCGGCATCATTGATGCTCAGAGAGTCCCGCAGGTATCCGATCAATGCCCCATAGGTAAGGCTCATCGCACATTCTCCTCAGTCTGATTCCTGTTGATCCTGGCTTTGGAAGTACCGGTGGCCGGAACGCCGCCGCCACAACTCATCCATTCGCGACAAAGACGCACAACGTCGGGCCGGGCAATTTTTCCGCTGGATGTCCGCGGCATGCTCTCCGGCCAGATGTGGAAGCGGCGCGGAACCATGTAGGACGGCATAGCCCGCCGACAGTAGAGAAGCAGCGCTTCCTCATCAAAATTGCCGACCGGAAGGATAGCCACATGCACGGCCTGGCCGAGATCTTCATGCTCCACGCCAAAGGCGACCGCCTCCGCGATTACACCGCTGCGGCAGACAAGATCCTCGATCTCATCGGGGCTGACGCGAAAGCCGTTCGTCTTGATCATCGCATCATTACGGCCGATAAACCAGAGATCACCGTCGGCATCGACCCTGACGATGTCCCCGCTGTAGACGACGGGTTCGTCTCCGATCAGGTGCCAGAGCTCCGGACACGGCCTTATTTTCTGCTCCGTCACCTCCGGTTTGCCCCAATAACCAAGGCTCACGAGTGGACCCCGGTGGACGAGTTCGCCCTGTTCGCCGGGATGGGCAATACCTTCGCCATGTTTGATGACATAGACTTCGGCACCAGGGATAGCCTGGCCGATGGCACCCATCTTGCGTTGAAATTTTTCCGGAGACAGATAGGTGGACCGGAAAGCCTCGGTCAGCCCATACATCAGATAAACATCCACATCGGGAAATAGCCGCGGGATTTGCTGCAGGATGTTGAGCGAAATTTTCCCGCCGGAATTCGTAATCCGGCGCAACGCGGGGAATTCTGTCGGCGTTTCCGCCAGCAAACGCACGATCTGGCTCCACAGCGGCGGCACTGCGGCCACCCCTGTTACGCGATGCTTCTGCATCGTCCGGACGATCTCCGCTGCCATCGGCACAGCCTGATGCACCACCGTACCGCCCATGAGCATCATCGTCGTAAGCTGGTTCAGGCCATAGTCGAAACTGTAGGGCAGAACGCTGAGCAGACGGTCGTCTTCCCTCAACTCCAGATAGCGGGCCACGGATCGGGCGCCGGCTATGATGTTGCGGTGGGTGAGCATCACGCCCTTGGGCATGCCTGTGGAACCGGACGTGTAAATGATCATCGCAAGTTCCGTATCGAGACGCGGCACCTCGTCGCCCGAGAGGTCTTCTGGAAGATGATCCCATATATCGAACCCGGTTTCTGCCGACAGCTTACCTCTGACCAGGACGCTCTCTACCGTTTTCGAAACCCTACGTGATGCCAGCGCTTCCGCCACCCTTGCCTCAACGATCATCACGCGCGCACCGCAGTCGGCGGCCACATAGTCGAGCTGCTCGACAGTCCACTGGGTATTCACATTGACGATGACGGCTCCGACCTTCGCGATCGCGAACATGGCGGTAACTTCGGCGATACTCTTGCGAAGATGCACGATCACTCGGTCGCCCGGCCGGATATTCCGGCTTTGAAGGTAGCCCGCCAGCCGATCCACCTCGGCCGCGATTGCGGCATAGCTCGCAGCCCGATGCCCATCGATGATTGCCGGCTTGCCCGGTCGCACATCCAGGTTGTCTGCCAGGAGCTGATAGAAGTTGGTGGTCAGTGCATTCATGGCCATTCCTCCGACAGGGCCGCTTCATCAGGTGTCAGCATCGCCCCGTACGAACGGGCCGAGGCGAGGGTAGATCTTGGCGGGCGAGCCAATGACGATCGAGTCCGAAGGTACATCCGTGGTCACAGCGGTATTGGCCCCGATCCGCACACGGTCGCCGATGCGGATATTGCCGAGAACGGTAGAATTCACCCCGATGAAAACATCATCGCCGATCTTCGGCACGCCGGCGATCATGTTGGTACCGATCGTCACATTATGCATGATGCCGCAGCGTTTCCCGATGACGACGTCCGGGTGAATGGAAATCGAGCCTTCGGCATGAATGATGTGGAACCCATCTCCGAGGGTTACCTGGGCCGGAAGCCACACGCGGGTTACAGTCGAAACGACCATACTGATCGCGCCGTAGATCTTCTGAGCCGACCGCCGGGCCAGCCGATTGTTGCGGGCATTCGCCCATCGGCCCAACCGATAGACCAGCAACGTAACGAAGCCGGCATTCAGAATTCTGCCTCCATGCCGACGGAAGTCCTTTCGTACTTGCGCCAGAAAAGAAACGGGCTCCGGTCGCTTGTGCGTGGCATCATCGGAAACACCGGCGGCTCGTGATTGAGAAGGCAAAGAACGAAGCCGTGAAGTCATTTGAGCACCATATCCAAGGTACGGTCTACGTCGTCCCATCCGACACTGAAGCTCTCGCAGGTCCCCTCGCCAACGACGAAGGCAAAGCCTTGGCCCTGACGATCGGTGATGACCTTGAGAACCGAAACGACCCTGTCCGCTGGCTGAATCACGAACAGTGCCGCATCCTGAGGCATGACGGTCAGTCCGTGGACAAGCTGGCTGCCTTCCACGCCGGCAACCACGCGCGCGCCGGCGCAAGCCCGGATGAGGTCGTCAACGGACGAGGCAATCGGATCGATGATCTGAAAGCCATATTTTGAGGCGAAGCCTTGAGCTATTTCCATCTCGTTCGACAGTATCCGATGGTCACCCTTGCTGCCGCGCAGGATGAAGACGCCCGGGTGATGCGGAAACGACGGCCCGGACGCCAGGAGCATCTCGCGGATCTGGATGCCCCGCCGCCTCTTTCCATCGTTCTGCCCCTTGTCTCTGAAGAGTATAAGTTCATCGAAGTGGACGTCGCCGACATGGACCGGTTTCAGATTGAGCTTTCGTGCATACTGCGGCTCGTGACCGCGTGTAATTGGCCTGGTGGTTACGGGAGTGCCGTATTCATCCGCCAACGGATAGGTCAGGCAGTCGTCCAACAACCAATTGCCAAACCAGCGATTGCCGACCCAGCTCTCGAAGAGAGCCCCCTTGGCCGCTTCCTTGGGAGCTGCGTAAAATGGAAGTCTGCGGCTGCGTGGTTTCAAGCTCTTGGAGGATTTTGGGGTGTAGATCACCCCATCGATCAAATCGACATTCTTCAGCCGGTACCCGATCGTCGCTTCCTGTGTCGTTTCGTAGTTGCCCCGAAAACCTTTCAACACCTCGGCGATGGAACCAAACTCTGTTCCCTTGATCCTGTCGAGATGATGCGGGAGAAATGTTGCCGGGCGAATAAATCGTTTGGTGGCCGGCGCAATGGTCCAGCGATCGGGGGCAACCGCCTCTATGTCTGGAAAAGGCATGCCTGCTGCCTTTCTAAGAGAATTCACGATCGGCAGAAGAGCTATCAATCCAGTCATCCTAGCAGTTTTTGATTCAGCGGATGGCGGGCGGTCTTCCCTCCAAAATTCCGCGTCTGAAGAAGATAATCGCATGGAAACCAATGGTTTCGCCGTAGCCATTGGGGGATCGGGCCTACTCATTTAGGCGTATCGGGAAGCGGTCTGGTCGGGACGACCGAGAAGTGAAGAGATGGCCTGAGCACTAATGCGATGGTGAAATTTCGCGGCAATCTTAGCGCGGGACGCTTCTCTGAGACGGCGCGAGAAGTCCTCGTCCTGGAGCACCCTTTCGATGGCGGCGCTCATTTCTTCAGGTCGCTGCGGTTGCACCAATATTGCGTCCACGCCATCGTCGATCAGCTCGCTGTTGCCACCAACGTCGGTTACGATCACCGGCATCTCCATCGCCATCGCCTCCATAATGGCTACGGAAATCCCCTCGTTGAGGCTTGCGAGAACAAAAATATGCGCCTCCTCCAGACCCTGGCGCACGCGGCTTTCCGGCACCGCTCCAAGCAATTCCACGCAGCCGGTAAGTTTCTTTCGCCATATCAGCGTTTCCAGCGCCTTGCGGTATCCGTTGCCGCCAAGCTCGTCTTCGCCCGCAATCTGCAGACGAACATCGAACCCGCGGTCACGCAGCATTTCCACTGTCTGAAGGAGAAGATCATGGCCCTTGACGGGATTGAGCCTACCGCAGGAAAAGAGCCGGCATGGCTCCCCCGCTTTCCAGGGGACGTATTGTCGGTTCCGGCGAATCTGTTCGAGGTCCACGCCCATGGGCGCAATGGCGATCCGAGCCGGTTTCGCTCCGTTCAGCTTGGTATCGATGTCATCGAATAGGCGTTTGGAGATAACGGTCGCAAAGGCCGCGCCCTTCCACTTCTGCCGCTGGTTGATGCCATATCCTTCCAGAGTGGGCCCATGCAGGGTCAAGCTGTAGGGGATTCCCGACAAGAGTGAAGCGAACGCGGCCACATTGGCCGCATCAGCGCAGGAATGGACGTGAATGTGGGTCCATTTCGCCTGCCGGGCAAGCCGCACGAGCTTGCCCGCCACGAGCAGGATGGCAAGCATCCGCAACCTGCCTAAGGGAGATCGGACTTCCGCTTCGCTAACCGCTGCAAGACTTCTGGCGATACGTCTCGGTCCCGCTTTCACAATTTCGGACGCCGCTGCGAACGCATCTCCGAACCCGAGTGGGAAAAGATATTCGGTCTTCCCTCGCGCTTCGTCGGCCCAGGCATGCGACGCGATGGCCGCTGGCGGACGCGATGTCGAAACGAATTGAGCCTCGACGCCGAGTTCGGCCAACGCTCTGTGTTCACGCCAGAGGAAGATGTGGGTCTGCCCGGGAAATTCGGGAATGAGGAACCCAATCCGGCGGCTCATGAAGCCCCCGCGATCTGCATATATCTTGACTGCGCGTAGGACATTACTTCCCCATCAGATGCCATTTCTGAAGTTCCGGAAGACGTCGATGACGTCAGCGGGCGCAACGGGATAAAGTGGCGCTGTCGAGGTCACGCCCACATTGTTTCCCGTCCGGAAAAGATCCGCGAAAGAATGGTCGAGGCTGTCTCGCCGTTTCACAACCGTTCCCTTCGGGGGAAATTCTTCATCCGAAAGGAGGGGGGAACCCCTGTCTCATCCGTTTGGGCTAGTACATGACCCGCTTGCGTACTTCTTTGTGCCTTGTATGCAGGCCTATTCCATCGCCGTACTATGATTTGGTCCTATCCCGGCTGGGTGGGATCAGCGAGCCATTGGGGGTGAATGGATGCGTGGGATAGCGAGTCTTGCGGCGCTTTTGTTTTGCTTGACGTTTGGCAGTGCAGAGGCCCAGACAATCTATCGATTGCAGCCCGGGGATGTGCTGCAGGTCTGGATCGCTCAGGAGCCTGAACTCGCCCGGGAAGTGGTGATCGCTCCGGATGGCTGGTTGTCTTTTCCTCTTGCCGGCCATCTCAAGGGCGTCGGCCTTTCGGTTCCCGAATTGGAAGGGCAGTTGTTGGCGCGGCTGAAGCAATACTTCAACGACACCCCAAATCTGACGATTATGCTGCGTTCCAACGCACAACATCAGCCGCTGATCTACGTTACCGGCGAGGTCGTAACTCCTGGCGAATATCCCTACCGTGCGAATATGACCGTTCTGCATGGTGTCGCCGTTGCTGGTGGCCTTTATCGAACAGCCATGCTGGCCGCCGATCAGGACCGGTCGGTGCTTGTGCGACGCGAGGTCGAACATTCGCAAAAACGTCTGACGGAGCTTAAGGCCCGCATCACCCGTCTGGAGGCGGAATTGCGAGGGGAACGGTCGCTTGGCAGCCCAGAGGTTCTGGCTGCCGATCCTGCCCTTTCACAGGAGCAGTCACTTCTGAATGCCAGGATGGAGGCTCTTGACATGCAGGAGAGAGCCCAGCGCCAAGGCAACGAACTCTCGGAACGGACCGCCGTTGCGCTGCAGGAACAGATCGATACCGTCTCCAAGCGCATCGACCTCGGCAGGCGCCGGCTCCAAAGCATAACCAATCTTATTGCAAAAGGCGGCGCCGAGGGCTCTCAGCAAGCAGTCCAGGAAGGCATAATCGCCGAGCTTGAGGGGCAGGTGAGCCGCCTGATGTCGGAAATGGCAACTGCCGAGCGGACCAGGATAGCGGAAATTGCCCGTTACGACGCCGCCCGCCAGGATCGCCAGACGCAATTGCTCATCGAGCTTAATGCGGTGCGCCGCGAACAAGAAGACACCGCCGCAAGGCTCACCGACAGCACAAGCATCATGGGCATCTACGGCCAGAACGCAGCTGCGAATGAAGAAAGGCAGCGACGCGTCATCGGCTACCACATACTGCGATCGGTTGATGGTCAAACGCAGGAATTGAGGGCTAGTGAAACGACGCCGATGATGCCGGGCGATCTCCTGCGGGTGCTCTACGGCGATCCCGATCACACTGCAGCCACCTCCGATACTCGGGCGCCGGCGGCAGCTACCGGCTCCGCGGTGCCTAATCCTACGATAACGGCCGCTCGATGAGAGGGCTTCATGATGATCAACAGTATATCGGACGCGACGCAGTGAGGCGACGGGCATGATCAACGAGCTGGCACGCAACATCCTGTATTATGTAGAGATTGCATTCGCAAAACCCCTTTATGCCATCCTGCCGGCACTGATCGCCATTCTCGTCGGCGTCTATTTCATCCTGATGACCCCGCGGACCTATCAGTCCGAAGCGCTGCTGATCATGGAATTTCAACAGATACCGACGACGCTCGTGTCGCCGACGGTATCGAACGATCGGCTGCAGTTCATCGAACAGCGGGTATTGTCTCGCAACAATTTGCTTGCCCTCGCCGAAAGGCACCATCTCTTTGCGGATGTTGCGCAGGCCTGGTCGAAAACCCAGCTCGCCGGCACGATCCGGCACCAGATCTCGCTGGACATCCAGTTCACCGAAGGAGCGGATCGCACCGCACGAAACGCTTCGGTTCGAATCGGATTTAAGTATGCCGACCCTATCGTCGCCACCGATGTGGTCTCGGATCTCGTGTCTCACATCATCGAAGAGAACAAGCGAATCCGCGTCGCACGTGCTGCGGAAACAACGAAGTTCCTCACGCATGAAGTCGATAGCCTTGAGCAGCGGTTTCGCGAACGTGAAGCCGTTTGGGCAAGATATCTAACCGAGAACAACGATTCCCATCCCAGCCGGATACCGGCGCTGTTGATCGAAATGCAGGCGAAGGAACAGGAGTTCGCGACGCTGGACCGGGCAGTGGTGACAATCAACGAGGAAATCGGTCTTCTCGAAGCGCAGTTGCGCATGGGTGCGGGCGAGACGAGCGAGGCAACCCGCCTTCACTCTCAGCTCACCGAACTCGAGACGGATATGGCTGCCAAGTCGGTGATCTATTCCCAATCCCATCCGCAGATCCGCGCCATGAAGCAACGTATCGAGGAGGTGAAGGCCCAGGTTGGGAAGACAATTCCCACCGCCTCGCCGCAGGCTCTGACAGCGGAAGAAATCAAATCCCTTCCGCCGGCGCTCATTCTTGTTGCAGAACGCATTGCGGGCATAAAGCCGCGACAGGAGCAGACTCTTGCCCAAAGAGCCGATCTTGCCGAACGCATAAGCCGGTTGCGTTCCACCATTTCCCGTGCCCCCGAGGTGGAGTCTCAGATCGCGGCATTCGAAGCCGAAAAGGTTTCTTTGCAACGGACGCTGGACGATATGCAGGCCAAGCTGAACACCGCGCGTCTTGGCGAGCGTCTGGAGGAAGGTGAGGCAGCTCAGCAAATCGATATCGTGGAAGCGCCTGAGATTCCAAACGGCGCCGCCGGACCGAGACGTCTCCATTTGGCGATGGCGGTTCTCGCGGCAGCTTCCGCTGCGTCCGCCGCGGGGATCTATGCTGCGCATCTGTTCGACCGGACCATACGAGGCACCTTTGATCTCGCCAATGCTCTCGCCGGAGAAACACTGGTGGTCATTCCACGCTGGAACCCCCGGAAATACATCGCCAAAGCCTTCCGCGACGCTGGAAACGCCAGCGTCAGCCCATCCGGCGGGGGACGGTATTAGCAGACTTAAGGTTCCGACCGAAAGCAAACCATTGATTGGGATAGGGTAAGAAATTCATGGAAGTCATCAAGAATATCTCCCCTCGCAGCCGAGTGGCGAACCATGTGGATGGCGTTGGTCTGACCGATTTCAACACTGCCTTTCCGAACGGCCAAAATCGTATTGAGGAGCGGCCGTCCCTTTTGGACGTCGAGCCACTGTCCCCCACATTCCTGTATTCCAACCGCGTCATTGCTTTCGACAGCAGCAATTCGATGACCCATGCCTATGATGTCCTGCGCAACCACCTGCTGAACGGTAAGACGGAACCAGACGAGCGGGTGATTTCGGTCAGTGCACCTTCCACGGGCTGCGGTACCACGGTGACGGCGGTTAACCTGGCGATCAGCCTCGCCCGGGTGCCGGGATCAACTGTGCTGCTGGTGGACGTCAATTGTCGGGATCCCGGGGTTGGCAAGATTTTAGGCCTGCCGCAAGAGCCATCCTTTTACGATCCGATCAAAGGCTGGCTGACGACGACCGATATCCGGGGCATTCGCGTACACCTTTTGCGCGCCGCCTGGGGATCGGCGAAAATCCCGCTGCCTGCAGACCTCGAACGGATGACAGCTCAGATCGAGGTAGCACGCCAATTGCTGAGGCCGACGGTTGTCCTTTTCGATCTGCCTCCGATGCTGAATTCAGATGAGGTCATACCGTTTCTCGACATGTCCGACACCACTGTTATCGTGCTGGCGGTAGGAAAGTCGAAACTTACGGATCTCGAAATATGCCGCAGCTACCTGGGCACTGAAAAACGCACCCAGGTGGTTTTGAACAAGATGAGAAGGCATGGTCTCTAATGACTACTGCAAACGGCGCACAATCCGATAGCGCGCGATTGAAGCTCGCCGTCGTTATCGTCAACTACCGCACCGCCGAACTTGCCATAGACTGTCTGGCATCCCTCCACGCCAGCCACACAATTCCAGCAGGAACACGGATCGTGGTTGTCGATGGGGGTTCAGGCGATCATTCGGCCGACGATATCTCCTTTGCGATAGAAGAAAACGGCTGGACGGACTCGCTATGCCTTCCACTGGAAACGAACGGCGGCTTTGCCTTTGGCAATAACCGAGGCATCGAGCATGTTCTGGCCTATTTCGGCCGACCTGAATACGTTCTGCTCCTGAACCCGGACACACTGGTGCGACCAGGCAGCATCATCCGGCTCGTGGATTTTATGGACGCTCGCCGTGATGTCGGAATTGCCGGCAGCAGGCTTGAGGATCCGGACGGAACGGCGCAGGCATGTGCATTCCGCTTTCCCTCGATAGTCAATGAGTTTGAAAGCGAGGCAAAGCTTGGTCCGATCACTCGCCTGCTTGAAAATTGGCGCGTCGTGCCGAAGATGCCGGCTCGGCCCTCGCCGATAGATTGGGTGTCCGGCGCTTGCATGATCGTCCGCACGGACGTGTTCCAGCTAATCGGCTATCTTGATGAGGGATATTTCCTTTACTACGAGGAAGTGGACTTCTGCCTCCGGGCAGCGCGCGCCGGATGGACCTGCTGGCACGTACCGCAGAGCCGGGTTATCCACTTGGTTGGTCAATCAACAAACGTGACGCGGCACATCCGTCCTTCCAGGCGTCCGACCTACTGGTTTGAATCCCGCCGGCGGTATTTCCTGAAGCATCATGGCGGCGTCTACGCGCAATTCGTGAATCTTGCGTGGCTCGCTGGCCATATCGTCTTCCGCATCCGCTTTCTCGCCGCAGGCAAGCACTCGAATTTGCCCCCACATCTGCTGCAGGACTTCATCCGCCACACAGCCCCGTTCCGTCGGATCTGACGCAGGGGCCAGTTTTCATTCTCCCGCCATTCTTGGCGCTTTGATCAGCGCTTCCAGCAGTGCCGCCGATTGATGGATGTTGTGCCGCTCCAACGTGCGGCGGCGCCCTGCTTCGCCCATCTGCAATATCTGGCCATCGCTTTCGGTCAACGCGCGCCGCATCGCATCCGCCAGACCGTCGACGTCTCCGGCGGGAATCAGCCAGCCGTTGTCCGGCCGGACGAGTTCCGGGATGCCGGCGATATAGGTGGAGATCACCGGGCGCTTGAGCGCCAGGCTTTCCATCAAGACCACCGGCAGGCCTTCTGCAAAGCTTGGCAGCACCAGGGCTCTCGCACGGAGGATCTCCGTTTTCACTTCATCCTGGGTAATCGTACCGGTAAGCGTGACGGATTGGCCGAGACCGAGCCGTTTGATCTCGCGTTCGATCTCGCTCCGCAACGGCCCATCGCCTACGAGGACAAGCTCGAATGTCAGGCCCTGCGCCCGCAGATTGGCAGCAGCCTGCAGAAGCAAAAGATGGCCCTTCTGCTCCGAAAGCCGCGCGATACAGACGAGGCGAGGGGAAGCATTACGCTGCTGCGCCGTCTCGTCGCAAAGATAATGCCGGTCCACGCCACACCGCACGACCTGGATCTTTTTCCAGTCACTGAGGTCCGCCCACCGAAGTAATTGGCTTCGGCCATAGGAGCTCACTGCGACGACAAATGACGAGGCGCGAATTTTCTCCGACAGCGCCAGAGTTTCCGGACGGTCGAATTCCTCAGGCCCGTGGACGGTAAAGCTGAACCGGATGCCGCCGATCTCATGGGCGAGCACAGCAACCGTTGCCGGATTGGTACCGAAATGCACGTGCAGGTGGTCGATCTTCTCCCTGCGACACCAGTCCGCCAGAACCATCGCTTCCCCAAAATAGACGAGATGCAGAAGAAAGCGCCCACCCGAAGCCCGTGCGAAGCGGAAAGCGCTTTTTAAAGCCTTGAGCGTCGAAGCAGGATGAATAGCCAGTTCCCGCACGAGGCTTGCCACGACTGCCTTTGCGGGGCTGGCAAGGAGGTGCTTCGTCTTTGCCGCCTCCAGGATATCGTCGCAATCCTTCAGCTGACCACGGAAGGGACGCACCGCATATCTTGCGATATGGTGCCCCCTCTCCTCCAACGCATTGATTTCCCGTCGAATGAAGGTGTGGCTCGGCGCCGGATACTGATTGGTGAAATACGCTATACGCATTCCACAAGCGCCCCTTTTCTGCCTGCTGATTGTCAGCCAGCTCTCATATTTTTATAGCAAAAACACTGAGATAGGCTCAGCCCCACAAAGAGCTTAGCAGGGATACCGCAGCTTCCACCAAAGGGGTAAATTTACAGCGCCGGTGGTCGATCCTAAAAATGGGAGGCACTTTAATCGAGGCCGTGTCTACAAGACCATCGGAGGCACCGAATGAAGCCAGACACTCTGCGTCTCGAAGATAACAGCGATCTTCATCATAATGTCGGCATCGTGGTCATCGGACGAAATGAAGGCGAACGCCTCATCAATTGCCTCAGATCCTTGGGCCCATATGCGAAGCGGGCGATTTATGTCGATTCGGCATCTTCGGACGGAAGTGCCCAGGCGGCAGCGCACCTTTGCGCGAAGGTGCTGCCCCTCGATCTGTCAACGCCATTTACGGCCGCACGCGCACGCAATGCCGGTTTCGATGCCCTCATGCAGCTTTGGCCGCAGACAACCTTCGTACAATTTGTCGATGGCGACTGCGAGCTCGACAGCGACTGGATCGATACCGGGGTTGCCTTCCTCTCGACGCACGAGGATGTTGCGCTTGTTTTCGGGCGCCGTCGCGAACGGTATCCGGAGCGAACCTTGTTCAACGCAATGTGCGACCGCGAGTGGGATGGAAAGCCTGGTGAAGTCGCGGAATGCGGCGGGGACATACTGGCAAGAGCCTCCGTCATCAGGGAATTTGGCGGCTACTCCGGTCATCTGATCGCAGGGGAAGAACCTGAACTTTGCGTCCGCTTGCGGGAAAGGCGCTGGAAGATCTGGCGGCTCCCATCCGAAATGACCCGTCATGATGCGAACATGAGCCGCGTGAGCCAATGGTGGCTTAGGAGCGTTCGTTGCGGGCACGCCTATGCTCAGGTGTCTTATCTCCACCGCAAGTCGCCCGTCCGAATATGGGCTCGCAACGTTAGGCGCGCCGTTTTCTGGGCTGGCGTCCTGCCGCTTGCAACGGCTCTAGGCACGCTCCTGCATCCAGCCGCCATCGGGCTTCTGCTGGCCTATCCGCTCCAGTCTCTGCGGATGGCACAGCGGATGGCCCCGACCACGTCAAATCGGTGGTCTTACGCGACCTTCGATGTCCTGGGGAAATTCGCCGAATTGCAAGGAATAGTTCAGTTCCACATGAACCGATTGAGCAACCGTCAGCAGCGGATCATCGAGTATAAGTAGAGCCGATGAAGCTAATCACGGGAACTGACGGCCTCTGCATTCGCGAATAAAGCCTCTTTCCATAGCTGCGGCTATCAGCGTGGGTCTATCACCCGCATTTTTCCGGAATCGGCGGCGGGCCGAATGAGAATCGGCGCCAAACCGACGCCCATGCGCCTCATCCGCGCTTTGACCGTCGGCCGCACTTCCCACTCAATAGTGGGGCCGCGTGCAAGAACCGCAGCCGTTATCCCTGAGAAAGCCCAATAGATATACGGAATGATCGTTGCGCTGCTGGTGGTGGCTATGGTGAACAGCATGGCTATCAAGATGGCAAGAATTCCCTGATAGCTCACAAGAGCGGACTTGTTTGCCAGGAAAAGGCCCCAGAGTTTGGCTGCCAACAGCCCGAAGAACATCACGAACAGGAAAAGGCCAATCAACCCGTGGTGGAGGGCGATCTGCAGATAGGTATTGACCACATCCACGATGCCCTGACCCTGTATCATTCTCAACATCTCCGGCTCCGTGAGAAATGTCTCAGAACCGAAAAGCGGGTAACGCTCGATGACGAGCAGTGAATTCTCAACAAGCATCGCGCGATAGGTCTCGCTGCCCCTGTCGGCAGAGCCGATAAATGGGAGCAGGTTGGTGAATCGATCGATGAAGGACGGTCGCAGAAATGCCAGGATAATCATCCCAGGGGATGCCGCGGCGAGCAGTTTGAGCGAAGCCCGCGGATTGGTCAGCAGCAGAACCGTAGCACAGAGCGCAAGGCCCAGCCAGGGGCCACGGGAGACGCTCGACAGCAATCCGACTACAAGTATACCGAGAGCTAAATAGCGCCAGGAGTCCCAATGGCGCTGGTTGCGCAAGGCGAGCAGACATCCGCCTCCGGTCATGCAAAGAAAGCCAAAAGCGATGGATTCAACCGATGTGGTCGCAGCCCGCAACAGACCGTCGCGGAAAAGGTAGCTCGTCATGAGAACAAAATCCCACTCGAGGATGACCACATAATAAACCCGCCAGTTTCGCCAGATTTCGAAAAAACCGATCGCGGCAAGAGGCAGGGTGGCAACCACAAAAGCCAGCAGGACGCGGTTGATATCGAGCGCCGACCGGAGCGACCGGCTGAAAACGAAATAGGTAAGCAAAATATCAAGGAAATATGTCGGCACAACACGGAGGATCGAATTGATATCGTTCAACCGCAGGGAAAGGACGGTGATAAACCCGAAATACGCGAGCACCGGCAGATCAAGACCCCGCATCCGCCTGTTTTCGGGCTCTCGCCAGAGTTTGATTGCGAGGGGAAGGAGGATGAGTATCGCCAACAGCCGCGGCGGCTCAAGATCGATGATCCTGTTGAAGACGCCGGGGATGCCGACGCCGATCGGTACGCATGGCGCCACAAACATGAGAACCACATAAAGCAGCAAGGGCTGCTTTGAATTCCGATGGATGTATATGCTGATGAGCGCAAGCCCAGCAGAAAAATCAAAAAAGCTGCTCGAGATAAAAGTGACGCAAGTGGCGGCGAGCCAACAGTTCCGCCACAAATTAAATTCCGCCTCCTCTATGAGCGGCAAAGCGATTTTCTTCGCTACATAGAGCACGGGGACGCTGATAAGCAGAACATATACCAGCGCTCGAATATATTCAGGCATAGCTAGAGTCCGCGCGCCGAAAAGGTGGACGGAACAACAACAGGCCCGTGGCTGATCCTCACCATGTGAGCGTCCCTTGCCGTTGCGCAGGAATTGCGCATCCAGGCTCAGGCTACACGTATGGATCACCTTCCCCCACCTGTCCAAAAGAATGAGCGCCTAGCACGATAGGTGACTGCCGTATCCATTCGGATTGCTTGCTCAAAACCGAATGAGATCGCTGGATAGGAAGCACGGCAACTACCAGGCAACGCGGCGTCCGACGCTGTGCCTAAGGAGCGTCAGCCGGGAAGGTAACCAAAGCGATCCCACGAGATATCTAAAGTCGTGACGGCGGTGCCAAGCAATGGAAGACAATATTTCGGATCTTGTCGTAGTGCCGGATGATGCAGGCGATCGCCTGAGAGCCAGTCTCGGCCTAAGGCCGAGTGAAACTCCACGGATTGCGTTTATCGCTGGACCTGGCGATGTCGCAGGGACGTTCGACTATTGGATGGAAGGACGTTTCGATCCTCGCACGCCCGTCGTCGCCTATTCGACCATGTTCTACACGCTTGTAGAGAAACTGGAGGCCATGGCGCTCGTCATTGCGGAACCGGAGAAACTGCCCCGACATCGCGATCCTCGCTTCCGTTTCATAAGCGTTCCCCGCGCCCGGCCTCCCGGCCGCATCGCTTATCGAAAGGCCGGCCTCGCCTTCAGCTGGAAAGTCCTTCGAGAACTTCGCAAGTACGAGCCGCATATCGTGCTGCTGGGTGTGGATACGCCTTGGCTGTTGATCGCCTCTATCCCGAAAAACACTCGTATCATTTTGACGGCCCATACCAATTTCTGGCCTATGGGCCTCAAGCCGGTTTCCCTCAAAGCGCGAATCAAACACCAGATAGCAAGCGTGCTGATGCATCGGGTATCGGCAGGCGTTTGCACCTCCGAGGAAACCAGACGACAGGTGATCGAAATTCGACGTGACCTGATTGGCAGCCTATACACGGAAGTCCCCCAGGTGCTTTCGAGATTTCTAAAGCCCCCCCGCCAACTGGAGCGGCTGAGAAACATTCTGTTTCTGGGGCGGTTGCAGGAAGAAAAGGGTGTCTATGATCTTTTGTCCGCGTTTGAAAAAGCAGCATGCCGCCACCCCGACTTGACCCTCTCCTTTGCCGGCAAAGGCGAGGCCGATGATGGGTTACGGCAGCGGATTGCCGCCTCGCCCGTTCGCAATCAGATCAGGATGCTTGGCCAACTGGATGCGCAAGAGGTTCATCAACAGCTGGAGCGGGCGGACGTTCTGGTTTGCCCGACCCGCAGCAATCTTCCCGAAGGCCTGGCCCTTGTCGTGGTGGAAGCAGCAGTACATGCTGTTCCCGCGGTACTCAGCTCAGTGGTGCCGGCAAAGGAGCTCGTGGAGAACGCCTGCATCGAATTTCCGGCCGACAATATCGAGGCGCTTGCTTCTGCTCTCATGATGCTTGCTGACGATGCCGGCAAACTGCATGAGCTGCAGGAAAGGTTGGCCGTAGACCGAGAGAAATTCTTCGATAGGTCATTATCCTGGGGCAGCCAGCTATACAGCGCCTTTGTGACCTAGGATTCAGAGGCCTCAGCCGGCTGTTCAGTATATTACCGGATCCACCGCGTCCTGCCCAGAATCAACAATGAAGTCACCTGCAACTCTAGATCAGAATTAAATAATCCCGGGGGAACGGGAGTAGATATTAGAGATGAGAAATTCTAGTGGAACGCGCTCATTTGATTATTATCAATTCTACACCCTCTTCAACTGACTATTAGCTTCCGACCCACGACCTAATCCATTTGATGGAGTTGATATTGGCCGCGAGTAGGCGAATATTAGCTCTACCAAACAGATTGCTGAAGGCTCGAACGGGAAAAACGGTCGGGCCTTCTCCTTTTGGAAGAACCAACATCACGCCAGCGTTATGTTGAGGCCGCCGGGATCGGCTCTTCCATCCACCCTTGAGTTCCAGAAGCTTAGATCACCCCCCGGGCGGACTATTGGCATCCGCATGGGCGAAGAGCCTGCGATGAATTGCGATAGAGTGACGTCCCAATTCAGCGTTCGGTAAATGCTCTCGACATGCTGTCAGTGATGGGCTTGACCAGATAGCTGAAGAACGTCCGCACGGCCGTTTGAATCATGATCTCCGCCGGCATCCCTGGCTGGGGAGAAAAACCTTTCACGCGCGAGATTTCCTCTGAGGAAACCTTGATGCGGGCAATGTAGACGTCTTGGTCTGCCATAGCCATCTTGTTGTCCTCCAGAGCATCGGCCGAGATATAAAAGACCTCGCCGTTCAGGACAGGCGTGGTGCGCTGGTTGAGTGCGGTGAGCCGGACAGTGGCTTTCTGACCGACCTTGACGCTGTCGATCTCATTACGCCGTACTTTGGCTTCGATGATCAACGGCACGGCGGCGGGCAGAATCTCCATGATTCCTTTGCCGCTTTCGATGACGCCACCGTTTGTATGATAATAAGTTCGAACAACCGTGCCGGAGACTGGTGCCAGGATAGTAGTTCGACGCAGGACGTCATCTGCTTCGCGCGATTGTTCCCGTGCTGCGTCACGCTCACCCTGGATCGATTGCAAACGATCGAGGGCGTCCTCGCGATATGCTTCTTCAGCCTGCGCGATCTGCTGCTGTCCCTTCAGCGACTGAGCGCCGGTTTCGGCAATCTCCGAGGTGAGACGCCCTATCTGGCCTTCGGCATCGGCGATCGCTCGCTGCAGTGCCTTGACCTCCGTTGCCCGGAGAAGACCTTTTACCAACAAGGCCCGTTTCGTTTCATGTTCGTCCTGCAACAGCACGAGCTGCCGCGATATGGCCTCGCGATGTCGTACATATCCTTCGGCCCGGAATTCCAGAGCCTTCATGTTCTGCCTCAGCAATGTCAGTTCCGTCGCAAGCTTGATGCGCTGAGCCTTGAAGTTAAGCTGCTGTGTCAGCACGATCGAAGAGACGTCCGGATCATCCTTGAATTGCTCCAGGATGCCCGAAATTTCCATATTCTCGGCGCCCTGCGCCTGAGCTGCGAGGCGGGCTGCTGTGGCCTCCAGCCTGATACGGCGGAGGAACAGCTCACGTTTCTTGGAGAGCGCCGCCGTCTCGTCAAGCAGGACCAGGGGCTGGTTTTCGACCACCTGGTCGCCTTCCTTCACCAGCAGCTCCTTGATGATGCCGCCCTCGAAATGCTGCACGACCTTGTTACGGCCGGTAGCCACGAAACTTCCCTGGGAAATGACCGCAGCGGCCAGCGGCGCCGTCGCAGCCCAGGTTCCGAACCCTCCAAACGCCACCGCGGTCAGCACCAATCCCGCCACTGTCTGCTTCCAGACCGAGCGAGGGACTTCGGAATACCACTCTAGATCATGAACCTTTACAACGGCCGACATCTCTTGCTCCTATTGTAACTGGTGGCCAAAAGAGCCGGAATTGATGTTGATCCCGCGAGCCTCTATCGCGTTCAGCACGTCCATTCGCATGCCGAACAACGCCACTGTGCCGTTGACGAGCAGCAGGATCTTGTCGACGCTGTTCAGAAGTGCAGGCCGTTGGGTGATCGTCGCCACGGTAATCCCGCTTTCCTTGGCATGCTGGAGAGCCCGCAGCAGAGCGGCATCGCCGGCATTGTCGAGGTTCGAATTCGGTTCATCCAGCACGACGAGGCGAGGATCCCCGAAAAACGCTCTGGCGAGAGCGATGCGCTGCTTTTGACCGCCCGAAAGCGGCGAACCATCGGCGGCGACCACGGTTTCGTAGCCATGCGGCAAACTGGCGATCATTTCGTGGACATCGGCAAGCATGGCTGCGCGGTAGATCTGTTCGTCATCGACGTCCTGCCTCATCCGCGCGATATTCGACTTGATGGTTCCGGGGAAGAGCTGAACGTCCTGCGGCAGGTAGCCGATATTTTCCCCGAACTGCCTTTGATCCCAGTTGCGAAGATCCATGAGATCCAGCCGAACGCTGCCTGAGGTCGGAAGAATCGACCCGACCAGCATCTTGCCAAGCGTTGTTTTTCCGGCTCCCGAATTGCCGATGATGGCGAGAGAATCGCCCGGCTGAAGGGAGAACGCGATGCCATTCAGAACAACCCGCTTGGTGCCCTGCGGGACATAGAGCAACCTCTCCACATCCAGCCGACCCTCCGGCTTCGGAAGATTCAGCCGATCGAAGTTGAGAGGCGACGATTTCAGCAGGGCGGTGATCCGGCCATAGGCGGATTTCGACTGGCTGTATTGATTCCATCCTTCGATCGCGCCTTCGATCGGCGCCAGCGCACGTCCGGCGATGATGGAGGCCGCAATAACCATACCGCCGGTGAGTTGGCCCTCGATCGACAGGAATGCTCCCCAACCAAGCATGGCGATCTGGGTCAACAGTCGGCAGGCTTTGGAAACGGCGGCGATGGTGATGTTCCGGTCCTGGGCAATAACCTGCGCTCGCAAGGAGGAGGCCGTGTCTTTGCCCCACATCTGGACAGTCTCGGGGATCATAGCGAGCGCATTGATGATCTGCGAATTGCGGGACATGGATTCCAGGTGAAGATTGGCCTTTATCTGGGCGGTATTGGCCTCCGCGAACGGATCCGCTGTCATACGCTGGTTGACCATCGTAAAGGCGAGCAGCAGGACTGCCGTCAGGATCACGATAGCACCGAGATGCGGGTGGATCAGGAAGACGGCAAGGACGAACAGCGGAGCGATCGGCGCATCCAGGAATGAAAGAAGGGTGCGGGATACGAGGAAGGACCGAACCTGCTGAAGGTCGCCGAGCACCTGATATTCCCGACCGTTGCTTTGAAGCGAAGCCCTTGCCGCAGCACTGAGGATCGGAGCGCCGAGCTGCGCGGCCACTTCGACGGCGGTCCGCATGAGGATGAAACGGCGAAGTGCATCAAAAGCGGCCTGCAGGATGACCGCACCCACGATCACGACCGTCAGCATGATCAGCGTGTCGAGAGACCGGCTGGTCAGCACCCGATCCGATATCTGGAACAGGTATATGGGGATCGCCAGCACAAGGATATTACTTGCGATCGTAAACAGCATCACGATCGCCAGATTGATCCGGACAGCCTTGATACCCGCGCGCAGGCTCGCCGAGAAGTCTATCGGCGCCAGACGCTTGTGGAAGGAGGTCCCGCCACCGCCCGAGCCGGCGCCACCGCCGGTAGAGGGTGATTTCGCAAATTTGCCGCTCTCGGTGCGAAGAGGGCCGGTGTCACCGTCGATGGTGATCATTCCCTCGGGCGCCTTGGCTTCGGTGGCTTCCCGCACTGCGGGTTTCGGTTTGACCTCGATTTGGGGCTCAATGACTTTGTCCGTCACCGGCAGAGCAACGATGTCCGCTCCTTCAGGATTCTGAGCGTCGCGTGGCGGGTTCTGGAGAATTTTCTTGGTTTCAAGTCGGGACACGGTTGCCGAGGTGGCGGCGTTATCGTTCGATAGCTTCAGACACTCTTCCACGGCGTGCTCCAGCTTGACATAGATATCCTCATCATTGAGTTGCGGGTTTTGGTTGTCGGTTGGCTGCGGTCGCTCAACCCGTGTTTGGGTATCCGGCATGCTTCCCCCCTTCATCCGAGCACATGTTGCAATCCATCATTCTGATAGTGCCCGTTGTCTTGTTCTGCGGGCGTGACGCCCATTTCTTCAAACTCGCCATCCAGCATGCTGTCATCCAGGAAGACCACCGCCTCGTTGACGAGCGTATCGGGGTCCCCCGTGAGCAGGTCCGGCTGATGGGAAATCAATTCCGCCTGGAAAAGCGTTTCTTCGGAATATTGCTGCCCTCCGACATAGGTGTGCCCGAAGGAATCGAAATCGAGGATGGCAGCGTTGTTGATCAACGCATTTGCGCCTGTTGAAACCGTCCACGCAGCGTCGGTTTGCGGATCGAGCGCATTCATTGCGAGCGCGATCTGGTCGCTGTCTCCGACGATGTTCGTCTGACTGATGTATTGAATGTTCAGGAAATCGCCGCTGATATAAAGGACACGAAGGCCGCCAAGGCCTGCGAAAGCCGGATCGGTCAACACTCCCTTCGATAGATCTCTGCCTCCCGCGGCCATATCGTTGGCGGCATCGAGGTAGGCGGAAGGCAATTCTCCGAAGCGGTCCGCGCCACCGACGTTGTAGATATGCGCCTGATTCCAGAGCAGGTTTCCCGAACTGCCAATGCTGCCCTGACCTGTCGTCTCGAAACCCGACACTGCCCCGACCACGTCGTTGTCAAACAGTACATTCGTCTGGTGGATGATATTGGCGTCATAGAGCGAACCACCGACAATGATGAGGTCGAAGGAGAAGCCCAGCTCGAAGATCGAAGTCTGGTTTACGCTTGTATTGTCCCCCGCGATGACGCTTGTCGTGACACCCGACGAAGACAATATCCCGACATCGTTGTCGGTCATGAACACGTATTGTTCCAGCCAATTGGTGATCAACAGATCCCCTTGGATCTCGGTGATCGCCCAAGCGCTCGGGAAACCTCCTGCGGCGGCCTGATCTCCAGAGCCTTCCTCGAGCGGATCCGTACGCTCGAAAGTCGCAATGTTGAAAAGCTCGTTCGGGCTGTCTTCGCTATTCCACCCGTCGATTGCGGACGTGATGGAGTCGGTGTCCCAAATTGCATTGGTCTGGACGATCGCGTTGATTTCCACATGATCGCCGACGACCGCCGTTACGGTTGCTCCGGTCCAGAGGTTCTTCACCACGGCCTGGTTGACGACGGTGTTGTCCCCGGCAATGAGTTCGACGGAATTGTCGATGGTGATCGAGCCGTCTTCGGAAATCACCACATTGGGCGGCGGTCCATCATCTTCGTCGGCATCGGCCCCTACGGCGTCGTCGTTATCGGCATCCTCGTCGGCTGGGCTCTCCGCGTCATTCTCTTCCGCATTCTCCTCATCGTCGAAGGAGAAGTAGTCTTCAAGCTTTGGAGCATCCTCGACGAGCTCTCCGTTGACATAGACGCCCTCGATGACAGGAGAGTGCTCGATGAATGTTTCCATCGGACTGCCGGGCGCCGCGACCAACGCTTTCAGCTGGAAGGCAATGTCATTGATGACATCAATGAGTTCCGCACTGGAACCGGGCATTTCCGGATGGCCGATTGGCGCGTGGGAAAGCACATCGTCAGCAGCTTTCAGCAGAGCGGCGTCATTCACTGGATCGGGGTGGAATTCCAGATTGCTTCCCCCGACGTTGAAAGTGTCGTCGTCCGACAGCGACGCTGCCTGAATGATGTAATTGACGACAGACCCTGGAGGCTCGATCGGCGGCACGGTGAACGCTTGTCCAATGCGCGCGCCTGGAAGGATTTCCTCTGTCTGTTCGGGAGGGAAATATGGCGAATCGTCTCTCACCACCAGAATCGGCGGATGATGTTGCCACGAAGCAAACGAAGGGTGCTCCAAGGGCCTGAGATAAGCCGGCGCCTTATAGAAAACGTCAGGGTCAAAACCCAGAAACTCATACGGCGCGTCGAAAGTCGATGAAATGAAAGGCTCGGTATGAAGGTGATCTTTTTGCGTGTAGTAACTGAAATCCAGGTAGGCATCGCGCTGTCGCGCCTCTTCGACCGTCGTATGGAATAGGCCGATGAAATGCGCAATTTCCTCGGTGATCTTGTCCATAGCCGTCATGACACGGACCCCTTATTGCCTGCTAAGCATTTAGATGGAGTGGACTGCGCAGAGACCGCGCAGTCCGTTGATGTCCCTCTTGACGTGCAAGAGATTGCCGTTCGCGTTAAGCGGAGGTGTCGTCGTCACCGATCGACGTGCTGGTGAGGTCGCCGCCAACAATCGTCATATCGATCGCGTTCTGCTGCAGGTTCGCGCCAAGAACGATTTCCTGGTTGAACGCAGATGTTTCGACAAAGGCATCGGACGAAGCGCTGCTCGTGCCGGTAACGTATCCGTCGTCACCGTTGTTGGAGCCCCAGGTCCCGCCGGCACCGCCTGCTCCACCGTAGCCGGTGCTTGCAATGCCGCCCATGCCGCCTGCAGCACCAGCACCGCCGATAGCCCAGCCGCCCATGGCATCACCGCCGGTGCCGTCGGCCCATGCACCACTGAGTGCATCGCCGCCTGCGCCTCCGGTAGCCCAGGCGTCACCGCCGGTGGCATCGCCGCTCGTCGCGTCGCCACTGATGGCTCCGCCGCCTACGCCTGCACCGCCTGCTCCGCCGGCACCGCCGGAACCGCTACCAGCACCAGCACCGAAGCCAGCGCCAAGGCCTGCTCCGAGAGCATCGCCGCCGGCACCACCAGCGCCGCCAGCACCGCCGGCACCGCCGTTACCACCGGCCCCGCCGGCCGGGTCGCCGCCGTCGCCCGCATCGTTGGCACCGCCTGCACCTCCGGTGCCGCCGGATCCGGCATCGCCGTCGGAGAAGATCGGATTGATGAAGCCGAGGCTGCCCATCAGGTTGGTCGCAGCACCGCCGGCGCCTCCATTGGCATTGCCAGCATCGGAAGCGTCGCCCCCGTTGGCATTACCAGCGTCGCCGCCGCTTCCACCGTTTCCGCCTTCGCTGTCGCCACCGTCGTCGCCATTACCGGCAAAAGCGAGGCCAGCTCCAAGTCCGAGGCCAAGACCAAGGCCAAGGCCCAGACCGTCGCCGCCGCGGCCACCGTTGCCACCGGTGCCATCGCCGCCTGTAGCGTCGCCAGTATCGGCATCGCCGCTGTCACCGTCGCCGCCGTCCGCGTCGCCGCCGTCGCCTTCACCACCGACCGCCGCACTTGCAGCAATGCCGCCAAGACCGATACCGCCGAGCGCGAAGCCACCCAGGGCTGCACCGCCGTCTCCGCCGTCGCCGCCATCGGCGTCGGCCTCACCGCCACCACCGCCGCCGCCGCCTCCGGCACCGATCCCTTCGGATGCGATTGCAAACCCGCCATGGGGATTGGCATCGAGGGTGAACTCGCCGCTGTTGTTGACCTCGGCATTTTCGAGATGGTCGTTATCCTGGATATTGGCAACCTGCGAAATGACGTTGCCAACGTCGTTTCCAGCACCCGTAAGGGCATCGTTCATGACATCGTCGATCCGGATGTTGAACATCCCGTCGATCTGGCTGCCTTCCATATCGATATCGGCAAAGTCATTGTCTTCAGGCAGATAGTCTTCGAGGCTCATTCCGACATCGACGGTCACGTCGACTGTGGTCTCATTGACATTCGCATTGAAATTGGCGTTGCCGTTCAGGTTGGCATTGCCGTTGCCATTGAGATTCAGGTTGCCGTTACCGTTGCCGTTCAGGTTGCCATTGCCGTTGAGATTGTAGGACTCACTGCTCTGGTGCTGGCCCTGTCCCTGACCTTGGCCCTGATGCTCCGACTGCTGCTGTTGCTGCTGTTCCTGCTGGCGCTGCTGCTGCTGCTGTTCCTGGCTGTCGTCATCAAACAGCGTGTTGAGGCTGCGTTTGTCTGCCATGACGGTATCCTCTTGATATTGCGACGCCTTGACCGCCATTCATCTTTTTTGGGATCTTTGGTCGCCGCTGTTGGAATGGCTAACTGCTTGAGGCTATGGGCGCGCATCTACGCGACCGTTCGCCGGTTTCCGGGTTCCAATCTCTGATTTTTCAGGTCCTCCCCTGTCTTCTCGGAAGGCTTGAAAGGGCGCAACAATGAGGTGGCTACTTGCTACACACGCCACCCACTCTGAGCGTTGGCTCTCCAGTGCCTTTCGGGATGGCGCACACTGTGTCCCGATTGAGGAGAAGAAATAAGGTGCTATTTCGAGCTAGCGCAGTGGATCAACTGACTGTTGATGCTAACACCATAGGTGTAAGGATATAAATAAGAAGAGGTAGATGTATTCCTGACGTTTTCGTCTTACGGAGGGTGATAGATTGCTTGCCCTCCTGAGAAATTAGCCTTCGATCATGCTTCGTTCCTAAAAACGAACCTCAACGAGCTAAATTCCTTGCTAGTTTGATCTAATCGATAGCTCCTTCGGTCTATTCCCACCTCAGGAGTCTTGGTTTACCGTTTCCTAAAAGAAGAATCCGGAGCGTCTGTTGCGTATAGCTTCAACGAGGGGAGAGGGCCCAATCATGCAAGTTCCGCATAGCGTTTCGCAACATCTTGATGTGGATCTGGCTACAAAAGCCTTGAACAGAATGAAAGCTGTCAGGACAATACTTTTCATTTGCTCGCCAGGAACGATATCTACTGCAATGACGGCTGCCATAGAGAGCGAATTTCCATGGCTGTCGGTCAAAACAGTGCCCAATCTGCCGTCGGCTTTGACGGAGTTCGACAATCCAGTGCAGCTTGTCCTGGCAGATGTTGCACTGATCCATGTCATAAAAGAGCATTGGCAGAAGCTCGTCCGACTTCATGTCGGCGCTACGCTCGCTTTCATCGGCAGCGATGATGAGGTACCCGCAATAAACAGGATTGAGGATCTGGGGTTCGTCCAGGGTGTCGTGCCGTTCAATGTGAATCTCGATGTCTTCCTGTCGGCTCTGCGCATCATCCTCAAGGGCGGCACATATTTTCCGTCAAATCACCACCAGCAGCATAAGAGCTTATCGTGGGAAGGAATTGAGGATCGGGCCGAACCGGAACGCACCCAACCTTCGCTTGGCAGGTCCTCCGCCCGAATGATCGACAAGCTGACAAAACGTGAGACCGAAATCCTTGCCCGGATCGCGATGGGCAATCAGAACAAGATCATAGCAGCGGCACTGGGCCTGTCGGAACATACGGTGAAGATCCACATCCACAACATCATCACCAAACTGGGCGTGCACAATAGAACTGAGGTCGTGGCTCTCTATTTCGAGCATAGGCGCAAGGATAGTGCTGACAATGCATCCGAATCGATCCACCGCCAGGACGGCGGCTCGCTCCCCGGCGATAAACTCTAGGCTTCAGGCCATACTGCTCCTGATCGGGCAGCTGAACTATACCTGGACCAATACCGAAAGCCTGCTGATCCATATGATTGCAGGGCTTGCCAAGGTTGATAAGGAGACGGCAATCGTCGTCTTCCTTACATTGAACACGACCCGGGCACGCATTGATCTTGTCGAAAGGCTGGCCAAGATGAAAAAGACTTCCGCCGTCTGTCGGCGCGAAGTCCTGGAAACAACGCAGCGCCTGTCGGACGAAGCGAAGCTTCGCAACAAATACAACCATTGCATCTATTCGTTCGATCCCGACAGCGGTCGTAACCTTACCCAATCCATGCGCATCTTCGAAAGCAGAGACGAGATCAAATACGGGAAAATCGAAGAACTTGATGTCCGGGAAATCGGCCGAATTCAGTCGAGCATCAATTCCCTCATCGAGATCAATCATATGCTTTGGAGCATTACCGAACGATACGATTTTCCCAAATAACAAGATGCCGAAGCCGGCTGGGTATCAACAGCGGCCCCCGTGGGGCCGGAACATCCAATTACGGTCGCGCTTGAGCGTCCGTAGTATGGGAGCGCCTGCCGGGATTTATTTGTTCTTCAGAAGCCATATCTTGCCGACCATGGTGATCCCGTGGGCGGCCTCCTCTGTCTTCACGTCCGGATTGAGACTGCGCATAAGCCCGAGTTCCCGCAATGTATCCAATGTCGCCGTCGTCAGAAATTTGATCTTCTGCGGCCGTTCCCGAAACCGGTCGTTCCTTGCATAGGTCACGGCGGCATTCAGATGTGTCCACTTATTGGCCTCCTGCGGAAACAGATCTCCCTCCTTGGCGAGCTTTAGCCCTCGGATCTGGGCAGGCGTAAGCGTAATTGTGTTCAATGTTCAGTCCTTGAATTGAGTAGAGTAAGCTGTTGGAACCGCCCACGAGGCGGAATTGGCTAGCTTGGCGAACCGTGCCAACATGGCAGTCAGCCCGGCAAATCCGGCATCATGTCGGCGCGCTAACCTCACGCTCGTCTTGTAAGCGGATATCCCTCGGCGTCGTAGAGCTTTCGCATCTGCACACCGTCGAAACGGGCTTCCTCGACCTCAAGAACGGAGCCACGGAGAAGGGCAGCCGGCATGTCCTCGATTGCGAAGCGAAGAGCTTCAGCGGCAGACTCGAATCTTTTATAGCGGAGACTACTCCGCCTCTTGACGGTTTTGCATGGGTACAGCCCGGCGCTGGCATTGTAGTCGAAAACTGCCATGTTTTATCCCTTGCAATCGGAGAAGTTGTCGGGAGGTCAATGGCTTGACACCCCAGGAAATTTCAACGGAAGAAGGAAGGCAGCCTAACGGCGCCTACAACACGTTTTTCGAGACGCTGTTGCATCTCCGCAAGCTTTGTCTCACGTTTTCGTAGAATTTGTCTACTGCGCAAGTCTTGCAGCTTCGCCGCGTTGGATCCTTCTTCAGCGTCCGGGCGCTTGAACAGGCCTGCGGCAGCATGGCTGGCGGTATTGATCATAATGGCATCCTTGTTATGGCATGCGAGACCGAAACAATGTCAGCCGCAAGCATCTCCCGCCGGTAGACGGAATTAGAAACGTTCGCAAAATCAGGGTTAGCCAAGCAACCGGCTGAGCCGGGAGGATCAGATAGCCGAAAAGGCTGAAAACGCAGACCCTGTATATAGCGATGAAAGACATCTCTTTCAAGCCGGCTCGAGATCACCGGCAATCGCTCGGAGACGACCGCCATATAATTCTACGAAGCAGTAGCCT
Organism: Neorhizobium sp. R1-B; assembly: GCF_004368875.1. Lineage (NCBI taxonomy): Bacteria > Pseudomonadati > Pseudomonadota > Alphaproteobacteria > Hyphomicrobiales > Rhizobiaceae > Neorhizobium > Neorhizobium sp. R1-B. The sequence goes on along the minus strand of NZ_SOEM01000011.1, from coordinate 13,998 downwards.
TGACGATACCAAGGCTACCTGCTGTTTGCCGGCGTTCAACCCGAGAGGAGATCACGCTTCTGCAACCGCACACCTCAAAGGGGAACAGCTGGGGTTGCGATGGGTCTTATCAACTCCGCAGCGGCGTCTGCACCATGGAGTGAGCGGCACACCGGAGCGTCGAAATCCAGCGCACCGGTCAGTTCATTTCGGCTTTTTTCCGAGGCTAAGGCTGCTCCCCGCAAGTTTGACCTGAGCTCCCTGGACCGAAGCCGTCGGAGCTACACTCTTATCCTTTTTAGGTTTTCGCGTTTCTCGATTGCTGCGTATCTGTCCCTTGGCCATTTTAGTCTCCTGGAGTGTTCCGATTGCGAGGCCGCTTCTGTTTGCAACCACGGGCCTGAGGCCTCACGTCGCTAAGAAGTGGGATCGACGTGATTCTTTGATAGAGGCAGGAGGGTATCCCGGCGCCCGCTCAGGTAGGACGCGATGTCGACTGATTGCATACCCCTCGACACGGCAGTGTGAAACTGCGTTTCAGGTCGGTGGCTGAACCGGGAGAACGCGATCACTGCCGGGGTAACGCCGGCTTCAAAATGACTGACATCCAAGTCTGCATCTCGAGCACGCTCATCAGCTTCCCCGAGTTCGATATTTTCCCGGTATCCTGGACCGCTGATCCGGACCAGATTGCGAGAGATGCTTTCGGGGTGAAGGGTGGAAGACATAACGTCCTCCTTTCATGGGGGCTGGAGTATAAAACCTTGAAGCCACAGCGCTCTTGAACGGCGACTGACGCTTTCAGCATGCGCTCTTGTCTCGACAAAGGCAATGGCCGAGCAATGGCGAAGGAGATGAAGATAGCTGAGCCTCATAACAACGGTGACCGATCTGATGCCGCTCGGCGTGCCCCCGCCTTTGTGTCAACACAGTTGGGATTTATAGACGGCATATCGAAATTGCTTGTCGAGCTTCGTTTTTGTGCTTTCCCGCACGAGCTTATCTTTCCTTTCAAAATCGATCTTCTGCCGCTGGCATGTCGCCGGACGGCTGACCTATGCGATTGAAAGGATTGATCGTCATGAACAACGGCATCGTAAAATTTTTCAATACCTCCAAAGGCTTCGGCTTTATCCAGCCGTCGGACGGCTCCAAGGATGTGTTTGTTCACATCTCTGCGGTTGAGCGCTCTGGCATGACATATCTCGCAGAAGGCCAGAAGGTCAGCTACGAGCTGATCGAGGATAAGCGGTCGGGCAAGAGCGCGGCGGAAAACCTGCAGGTCGCCTAAAACAGCATCGCTTCAAATCCTTGGCCACGGATGTACTGGCGAGGTTGCCGAAGCGGTCGACAAGGTCGGGCTTTCGCCCGGCCTTTATTTTTGTTTAACGAAAGAATTTTTCATGAAAAAAACCAATGCGGAGCAACTCCTGAGGAAGGCCCATCGCCAGGTTGCAAATACCAGCGGTGGCGGCCATCTCGGCGGCACGAACCATGGCCAAGGTTATGATGCCAAGACGTCTTCGGCCAGCAGGACCAAGACGGACAAGGGTCGTAGGGCCGGCAGCAAGAACTGAGTTTGGCCAGCATAGGCTATAATGGCCCGGTACCGGTGAGAAGGGACGCAAATACGCCCCTTTCTGCCCTTGTCGTTTTGATACCGTTCGCGCCTTGAGTTTAGATCAAGGCGATTTCCATTCGGCCTCGGCACACGCTGCAAGGAAATGGCGACGCACTTCCTCGGGGTCCACTTCCCGCCGGACAGCCGAATAACACGTGAGGAGTGCTTTCCAGTAAAGTGGCCCTGACCTGCACCTGAAGCGCAACTGCATATACCGGATAGCTTGAGCAGGTCCCTCTATCCCTATGTTCGGATAGCCGCCCTGCTCGATAAAAACCGGAAGATTCCAATGCGCGGCAAAGTTGATCGGAATGATCTGACCCAAAGGCCTGCCTCCGGATTAGCCGAGGAAAGCCCCAGCGATGATAATCTTGGGTATCACGAATACAAGCCACTGTCGCGCTATTTCGCCACAAACCGGTCCCGTAATGCTGTCGCAATCTCTTGGGCGGACAAGGCGAGGATGAGGCTTTTATTGATAGAGGACGAGAAAGAGCTGGCGGATGCGCTGTCCAGGGCGTTGAGCAAATACGGCATCCTCACCGACCACACGATGCATCTCGCCGACGCGATCGAATTGACGTGTCAGAATGTCTACGATGCAATCCTTCTGGATCGCCGCTTGCCCGATGGCGAGGGACTGACCTTTATTCCCCATTTGAGACGAACGAGAACGGACACCCCGATTATCGTGCTGACGGCGCGCAATGAGCCGATGGAGCGTGTCGAGGGGTTGGATATCGGCGCTGACGATTATCTGGGCAAGCCGTTTCTCGTCGAAGAATTGATGGCTCGCTTGCGAGCCGTGCTGCGACGGCCGGCAAGTCTGGCGGAACTCCAAATCACAGTGGGACGAATAGTGATTGACCCCTTGCATTTAGGCGTGACCGTAGACGCGATCCCGCTCGATCTGCCCCGACGCGAACTTCTGGTTCTGACGGCGCTGGCGAAGCGAAAGGACAAGGTCGTCCTTCGATCGACGCTTGAGGCGGCGGTCTACAATTACGAAGAAGAAATCCAGTCGAACGCACTCGATGCGCATATTTCCAGGCTGCGCAAGCGGCTGCTCGATGCCGGCGCGGGCATCGCGATCCACAACATCCGCGGCGTCGGGTATCTCCTGAAGGAGGGATGATGCGCGAGGCGCTGAACTCGAACCCTTCGCTTTGGTGGAAACTGAGTTGGCAACTCAGTCTGGTCATCATCGCAGTTAACGCTGCGGTGATCCTCGGGCTTTGCGTATGGGCTGCTACAATCATGTCGCCGAATATTGCCATGGAGGAGAAGATCAGTTCAGCGATAGCGGCGGCCACGACACGCGACAGCCAGGGACGTTTGCGGTTGCAAGAAACGCTGGAGCTAAGGGCGCTCAAGAAGCAGAACACTTCACTCTGGTATGTGGTGGCCACGATAGACGGAGCGTTCGTGTCTTATGGCACCATCCCCACACCCTATAACGAGCTCGCGCATCTGGTTCATTGGTTCTACGACGCCGACATACGCGGGTCCGCTGCGACAAGAGAGGTTGCCACGATTGACGATGCCGAAACAGCAGTCGGCGAGGTTCGGATTCTGTTTGGCGGCGTTGCGGACAAAGGCTCGCCAGTCTTCGCCCTTTTGGTCAGGGCTTACCCGATTTATGTCCCTCTGCTCGGGCTCTCTCTGCCCGCGATTTTTCTCGCCGTTCCGCGGATCGTTGGCCGTGCCCTCGCAAGAGTAAGCGATGCCGCTGACAAAGCATCGCAGATCGGACCCCGCCAGCATGGGGCACGCCTGCCGGTGGAGGGAATTCCCAAAGAAGTCGCTCCGCTGGTGATTGCATTTAACGGAACGCTCGAGCGGCTTGAGAGTGAGCTGAAGAAACGTCAGCGCTTCCTGATTGATGCGTCGCATGAGCTCCGGACGCCGATTGCAATCATGCAGACGCGGATCGACGGAATGCACGACGGACAGGAACGTAAGCGGTTGTTGAGCGACGTGGCTCGCTTGGCTGAAACGGCGGAGCAGCTTCTCGACTTCGAGCGCAACGACCAGGCGATTGCTTCTTACGAGACGATCGACCTTGTCGAAATCGCACGAATGGTGGTTGCCGACTTGGCACCCCAGGCGATCGCTGCCGGCTACCAGATCTCGTTTCAAAATGAGGTGGAGAGTCTCGAACGGCTCGGCAGTCCCTCCGCTTTATCGAGGGCGATTAGCAATCTCGTTCGCAATGCTATCGATCATGGCGGCAACCGCGGGATGATCACCGTCTCGGTCTCGGCCGACGTGCGGATTAACGTGTCCGATGAAGGCCCGGGCATACCGGTAGAACATCAAGAGCTGGTTTTTGAACCCTTCTATCGTGTTACGCCCAAAAACAGAGGCGCTGGCCTGGGGCTGAGCCTGGTGAAACAGATTGTCGCAAACCACAGGGGCCAAGTCAGCCTCAAAAGCGGCATGACCGGAACCCAGGTGACGATCCAGCTCTGATCGGCGTTAGAAGTAACTGGAACCGTACGTGGCGCAGCGCCGCCGCCTGCCGGCGACAGCTCTTCGATTGGAAATGGCCGATGGGCACGGCGATATCCTTGGCTCGAAAACGATCTGTAATGTTGCGGCAACCCTCCGCTCGCACTGTCGCCCGAATACCGCGACGGAGACCAAAGAATGCACAGAAATCCCCAACCCTTTCGCCGATTTCTCGACTATCCGCCAATGCCATCATTGTTCGCATGTCTGGCGCTACTCATCTCCATGGCCGTCACCGGATGTACGTCGATTCCAATAAAAGAAAGCGGCACCCTTACATCATACAGCAATCTTGGCGCTCCAAAAGGAAAGCTGGGCAAGAAGCAACGGCTTTATGTCGATGGCGGGCAGCTAGCCAAGGTGAAGACGGTCCGGATCGTCCCGACAAGTTTTACCTTCATCGCTGCATCGAGGATCAAATCGGAAACTGACCGATCTCTCATCACGAACGCGCTGGACCGAGCCTTATGCGTTGCGCTCAGCGACAAATATCAAATGGTCCCTTCCGACCAACCGGCGGATTTGACGGTGCGCTCCGTCGTCACCGAGATTGTTCCGACGAATAAGGGTGTGGCGGCCGCTGCGACCGTCGTTAGCGTTGGCGGCGGCTTTGCGCTTCCCGACAATATACCTCTTATCGGCATTCCTCGTATACCGTACGGTCTCGGTGGCCTCGCCGTCGAGGCAGAAGCGGTCGATAACTTCAATGTCCAGCGCGCGGCGATGATGTGGGGGCGTGGAGCGAATTTCATACAGGACAAACCCCGTTATTCCGATGTGGGCGACGCCTATAGCCAAGCCACGAAGTTCGCGAGCGATTTTTCGCGAATGCTGATCACTGGCAAGGAACCGAAGATGCTCGACATTTCGGTTCCTTCAAGACATCGAGTGCAGTCCTGGTTCGGTGGGAAGCCGAAATACGCAGCGTGTGAAGCGTTCGGTCGCGCTCCCGGTGTCCAGGGTGCCGTATCGGCCAGATTCGGTCTTCCGCCTGAATGGACCGACAGGAAACCAAAAACGGTCCTAACGCACTGACGCCGGATGCTATGGATTCAGGCGGGATTGCGCTCCCAATACCAGGCTACATACATGTTTTTCCGATCATGCCTGCGGCTTTTCAGGAAGGCGCGGATAGACCGGACATCTTCCTTTTCGCAGGCAACCCAGACAAACGTTTGGTCATCGATGGAAGTGATCGCTTTTTTGGTCTCCTCGGCAAGAACGCCTTTTGCTCCGGGCGGATAGCTCTTCCGATGCAGCCAACGGACTTCGATCATACCTGCCGACGGAAGAGGCTGTTCTTCAGCCTCATCCAACACTTCTATGATCGCCTGGATACGCGTATCCGGCGGCACCTCGGCGGCAATGCGCGCAATGGCGGGAAGTGCACTTTCGTCCCCGGCCATAAGAATGGACTTTGCCTCCGGAAGGCCGCCACCCCCTGGCCCGAGCAGTGCGATTTTTTCCCCGGGCTGCACATCCCGGGCAAAATCGGCTCCGGGAGTTTCGACGCCCGGCGCGGGGTGCTGCAGGAAGTCGATCCAGAGCTCTCGGCGTTCGATGTCGACGGCGCGGATCGTATAGACGCGGACCAGAAGTTCGTCCTCTCCCTCCGGCCATGCCACGCGGCCATCCTCGCGAAGTCCCGGCCACACCGGATGTCTCCCCTTAGGCGGGGCGAGGAGTCGGACATGCATATCCCCGCCGACGAAGGGTGCGACATCGGAACATGCGAACTTCACCCGACGCATGCGGGGAGTCACATCTTCGGCAGAAACGACGGTGACCTCGTGGATATTCGGCAGTATCGACAATGATGCCGGTTCGGACCAAATCAACTCGAGCGGATCGTCCCCGGCAAAATAGAACAGGTGCTCCGCGATAATGGTGCGGCTCATCTGAAGCTCCGATTCCGACGGGCAGGCCAGCTCAATCAGAAGCTTGTGGTCTTGCACGCGAATGCTCGCAGTCCCGGTCTTGCTCGAAAGCAATGCGAGGTTCCCGGTCCGCTGCACCTCTGCATGCTCAACGAAATGCTCGCAAATTTCGTCGAGCATGCTTCCGGCGTCCGTCGGAAGCGCTGTGCCAGAAAGTTTGAATTGCTGAACCGCGTTCATGGCCGGCTCTCCTTAAGATCCTGCTTCATTACCATCCTGTGGCGGCTGATCGGGAGCATGATCGGCCGGCCCGAAGTGGGATCGGCGATGATGCGGCTTTCGAGACCGAAAACCCGTCGCACATTCTCTTCCGTCAGCACATTCTCCGCAGTGCCGGAGACATGTATGCGGCCGTCCGCCATCGCGACGAGATGATCCGCGTAACGAGCCGCAAGATTGAGATCGTGCAAAACCATGACGACGGTGGTTCCGCGGGAATGGTTGAGATCGGTCAATAGATCCAGCACTTCGACTTGATGGCTGATATCGAGAAATGTCGTCGGCTCGTCCAACAGCAGGATTTCCGTCTGCTGTGCCAACGCCATGGCGATCCACACTCGCTGACGTTGCCCGCCGGAAAGCTCGTCCACCGGCCTTTCGGCAAGATCAGAGGTTTTGGTTGCGGCAAGTGCGTCGTCCACCGCCTCGTCGTCCTTACGTGTCCAGCGTGAAAACAGGCTCTGATGCGGATGCCGGCCACGGCTGACGAGATCGGCAACGGTGATGCCTTCTGGAGCGATCGGCGATTGGGGAAGCAACCCCAATGTCCTGGCGAGTTCCCGCGGCGGCGTCCGGTGGATCGACTTGCCGTCCAGCAGGACGTGCCCCCGATGCGGCGATAACAGGCGCGACATTGCACGCAGAAGCGTGGACTTGCCGCAAGCATTGGCGCCGACAATTACAGTCACCTTGCCGGGCGGTACGGCAAGATCGAGTTCATGCAAAATCTCGGTGTCGCCGTAGCCGACCGAAAGTTGGCTGGCGGTTAGAGAATGGACGGTCAAAGCGAACTCCCGGTCCGGTTGGCGCGTACGATCAGAAACATCAGGTAAGGAGCACCCAGGGCGCCAGTCACTACGCCCACCGGATAGCGGCTTGGCAAAAGGAACTGGCCGACGTAGTCCCCTGACAACACCAGCATGGCACCAATCAGAGCCGAAGGAATCAGCAGCGATCCGCGGTTCCCCACGATGCGGGCAGCGATCGGCCCGGACAGAAAGGCCACAAAGGCGATGGGGCCTGTCACCGCTGTCGCAGTCGCAATCATGCCGACCGCCGCCACGATGATCATGATACGGGTCCTCGCGACATCCACCCCCAGGGCGGCGGCGGTATCGTCCCCCAGCCGCAGCGCCTCCAGATCTCGGGTGCGGCTTAAGAGAAGCGCGCCGAAGACAGTGAACGCCATCAGAAGCGGCAGCGCCTGACCAAGCTGTGCTCCGTTGACGCTCCCTGTCAGCCAGCGGACCGCCTCTTGCAGGGTCCAAGCCGGAGCCTGGGAGAGAATGTAGGCGATAAAACTTTCCAGCATCGCCGAAACGCCGATTCCGACCAGTATGAGCCGGGTTCCTGCGGCACCGTTTCTGGAAGAGAGAGCGTAAACCAGCAGCGCGATGCCCATGCCGCCGCCGACGGCAAAGATCGACACGATCGGCCCCTTCAGCGACAGAACGACGATCGCGAACGCGGCGGCTGCGCTCGCACCCCAGCTGATGCCGATGATATCGGGGCTCGCAAGCGGATTACGCAGCATGATCTGAAAGGCCGCACCGCCGAGCCCGAAGCTCAAACCCGCCAGCATCGCAAGCATAGCCCGCGGCAGCCTCAATTGCCCGACGGCGAAGCTCGCTCCCGGGACGTTTTCGCCAAGGAGCACGCGGACGACATCCCCGGGCCGGGTGAAGGATTGTCCGAGCGACAGGGTAAGCGCAAAAATCACGACCACGAGGACCAGTAGGATTGCGACCACAAGAACGTGCCTGCGCGCACGACGGCGGCGGCTTCCAATGATGCGATCGAGGGTGGGGGAGAGCATCGTCACAACTCGCGCACCCGCTGCCGCCGGACTATCCAGATGAAAAACGGCGCACCCACGAGGGCCGTGACAATGCCGACGTCCAGTTCGGCCGGCCTGGCGATGATGCGCCCGACGACATCAGCAGTCAGCAACAGGCAGGCTCCGCTCAATGCGGAAAAGGGCAGCAGCCACCGGTGATCGACCCCGACCAACACCCGGCAGAGATGGGGCACGATCAATCCGATGAAGCCGATGGGCCCGCAAATCGCTGTGGTTGCGCCACACAATAGGATCGCCCCGAGCGCTGCAACGGCACGGGCGGCTGCGACCCGCTCGCCAAGCCCGGCCGCTGTTTCGTCCCCCAAAGCCAGTGAGTTCAGCTTTCGTGCCGACAGAAGGCTAACCGCAAAACCGGCCGCAAGAAACGGCAGAACGGGCAAAACCCGCTCGAAGGTCGCTCCGCCGACGCCGCCTATCTGCCATGAACGGATGCCGCCGGCGATATCGTTTTGGGGCAGCACCACCGCAAGGACCATGGAGGAGAAAGCGACCGATGTCGCCGCCCCGGCTAGCGCCAATTTGAGGGGAGTCGCTCCGCCGCGCCCGAGCGATCCTATAACGTAAACAAAGATCGCCGCACACGCGGCTCCGAAAACCGCTGTCCAGATATAGGCAGCGGCGGAGGCGATGTTGAACCATGCAACGCCCACGACGACGGCAAGCGAAGCTCCCATATTGACGCCGAGAATACCCGGATCGGCGAGAGGATTGCGCGTCACGCCCTGCATCACGGCACCGGCAAGCCCGAGTGCGGCTCCGGCAAGCAGGCCAAGCAGCGTCCGAGGAATACGGACGTTGACCGCCGCCTGACCGATGCTGTCAATCCGTCCGCCTAGAGCCGCGATGATGTCTGCCCAGCCGACGTCGCGCGTTCCGACCGTGCACGAGAGCGCCAGGAGCGCGGCAAGAAGCGCAAGCAGACCCGCCATCCAGAGGCTCCGGCTATGGTTCGAACGCCTGGAGGCCGACCACCGGCGGGATGATTTTAGACCTGCGGCTGTCATTTCGACGTTCTGGCAGCTTCGGCCAGCAGGGCCAGATAATCCCTCAATACCCAAGAGATCGAAAGCGGTGTCGGATTTGCCGCCGTGCCGAGTGGATTCCTGCCCAACATGACAAGCGCTCCCTTTTCGACAGCCTGCATTCTGGCCATCAGCGGGTTCGCCGCCAGCGCATCGAGCAGTTTCTGGTTGCCATAGGTTACGACAAGATCGACATCGTCGAACGCGTCGATGCGCTCCGCGCTGATGGAGCCTGAAAACTTTCCCGGAGCAGAGGCCGCAATGACGCTCCTGGGTGATTTCAGCCCTAGATCCGCAAAAAACTTAACCCTGGTGTCGTTTGTTGTGTAGAAATTGACGATACTCAGATCCGTTGCATCGAGATGGGTGATGAACATCGCCGATTTCCCCTGAAGCTGGGGATATTCGGCAACCGTCCGGGCGATCTCGGCCTCGATCGTCGCGATCAAAGCCTCGCCCTCGGCGGCCATGCCAATCCCAGCGCTGTTGAGGCGGATCATCTCGCGCCAGTCGGTCGACCACGGAGCTTCGGGATAGGCGACAACCGGAGCAATCTGACTCAGAGTGTCGTAATCCGATTGGCTCAGGCCGGAATAAGAGGCAAGGATCACATCGGGATTGGTGGCAGCGACTGCCTCGAAATCAATTCCGTCACCCTCATCGAAAAGCACCGGTTTGTCCGCATCGAGCTCGGCCAGTTTTTCTGCCACCCAAGGCAGGATCCCATCACCGTCATCATCACCGAAATTGGCTGCAGCAAAGCCGACGGGTACGATTCCCAGCGCCAATGGCACTTCATGGTTCGCCCAGGCAACCGTCGCTACCCGCTCGGGCTTCTTGGTGATGGTGGTCGTGCCGAGAGCGTGCCTGATGGTGATCGGGTAGGAGGTGTTCTCGCCAGCAGCAGCGCCGCTGAACGCTATAACCCAAACGCACGCCGCCGCCACCTGCACGGCAGGAAGAAAGAACCGCAGCATCGCGCAAACTCTGCCTCGTATTGTTAAGTGGACTTCAATTCTCAGGTTCATTGAGCGGCGTCAAGTCAGATACTGAGGGCGTATCAAACAGCAGCGAAGTTTCCGTAGGTTTGTACAAAAACGGAGAAATCTACAATACTGGATAAATTCGCTCCAGTTAATAGCTGTAGCTTGGGGACTATCAGACCAGCCATCTCCGTTGTCCGGCCCGGAAAGAGCTCTTGCTTGGCTGGGTGGCCAAGGATGATTTGCGAGACGATTCCCAGAACTCAACATCGGTACTCACCCGTCATTGGTCACAGTTGGAACTGAAACATGGACATCGAAAGAACAGGCAGCCGCTCAAGCCAGGCCCTTATCCGCTACCGGAATGCGGTCCTTTTGGGTTGCACAGCTCTTGCAGCCTTCGTGCCGACGCTCTTGCTTGCCCAGGACACGGAGAGTTCCGGTTCCGATACGACGCTCAAGCCGATTGTCCTTCAGGGCAGCAGCAATGCCGCCGTGCTCGACGTCGAAAACGACTCCAAGTCAATCGTCGCAACGGAGACGACAGGCGTCGGCAAGATGCCGACGGATATCCTTGAAACGCCCGCCTCGGTCTCCGTCATTACCTCAAAGGAAGTCAGGGAGCGCGCCGCTGACAGTATCGAGCAGGTCGTGCAATATACATCCGGCGTGATTACGGACTATTACGGTTCGGATGATCGTTTCGATTATTTCAAGATCCGCGGTTTCACCCCGTTTACCTACCGCGACGGTTTGGTCATCGGCAGAACCTGGAGCGGGATTCGTGAGGAGCCCTATGCCTTCGAACGCGTCGAGGTTCTGAAAGGAGCCAATTCTACAGGCTTTGGGGTTTCCGATCCCGGTGGGTCTGTGAATTATGTTACCAAGACGCCGAAGAGCGAGCGTTTCGGCGAGGCCTATGTCACGGGTGGCTCGTTCGAGCAGAAGGAGGCGGGTTTTGACTTCGGGGATAACATCACCGAGGACGACACCCTCTCCTACCGCCTGACCGGCAAGTTGCAGCGGTCGGACGCCGAATACGATTATTCGCAGGACGACGAAAACTTCATCATGGGCGGCCTGACCTGGCGTCCCACCGATGCGACGAGCCTGACATTCGTGTTCGATCACCTCGACAGGGACGGCACTCCCAGTGGCGGCGGTCATCCGAGGGGCACTGATTTCGACAGGGACCGTTTCTTCGGCGAGCCCGATTATAACTACGACACCACGAACAGGAACACCTACAGTGTCATGTTCGACCACGATTTCGGGGATGGCCTGACCTTCAATTCCAGCGCGCGCTACAGCAAATCCGATACGGGCTTCGGCTACGCCTACATTTATGACGCGTTGGGTGCCGCTGACCCCTCCGACACCATGGTGGACCGCTCGTTCTTCGGCAGCGACAGATCCACTAAGCAGTTCATCGTCGACGCGCATCTGATCTACGAGACGCATGTCAACGACGTGGACAGCCGCACCCTTGCAGGGGTCGAATACAATGCGTTCAACTCGAATGGCGATACCTACTATGGTGCCGCCCCGGGCATAGATTGGGAGAACCCGGTCTATTCAGGTGTGCCGGGTTCGGTTCCGCTCTATACCACTGTGAAAAATGACCAGAAAACGACGGCTATCTATCTCCAGCAGGATCTGACCTTCTTCGACAAGCTGACCGCAAGCGTCGGCCTGCGCAATGACTGGCTTGACCTACGTGAGGACGGCGTGAATGCCTATACCGGCCCATATGGCGGCGAATCCGATCTCAGCGAATTCACCAAGCGCTTCGGCCTGAGTTACAAGATCACCGAGGAGCTCGCGGTCTATACGAGTTATGCCGAGTCTGTCGCGCCGCCGAGCGCAGGGACGGAGCCGACGACCGGCACGCAGTATGAAGTCGGGCTCAAATACCGGCCGGACGCATTCCCTGCTTTGTTCACCGCCTCCGTCTACGACCTGACGATGGAGAACATCACGACATACGAAGCTCCCGTATACCTTCCGGCAACAGTTGAGAAGATCCGGCACCGTGGCATCGATCTTGAGGCGAAAGCGGAGATAACTAACAATATCAACCTGATAGCCGCCTATTCCTATATCGATTCCGAAATCGTCGAGGAGGGCGGCGCCTACGACGGCAAACGCTTCGCACAGGTTCCCGAGCACCTCGCTTCAGTGTGGGGCACATATACGATGGAAGGAAACGGACGCCGCGGCGACATCACCCTTGGCCTTGGCGCTCGCTATACGGGTTCGTACTATTTCGACAACGCAAATACGCGAAAATCGGAAGACGCCGTGGTCTTTGATGCGGCCTTCACCTACAAGATCCAGGAGAACACGACCTTCCAGCTGAATGTCAGCAACCTGTTCGACGAGAAGCATGTCGCCAACGATGACGGCGGGGCGTATTACTACAATCCCGGCCGCGCAATCTATGCGACGCTGCGCCAAACCTGGTGATCAAGCTGGTCCCATCGGCAATACCGCCGGCGGGACATATCCCGAATTCACCGGGGTTGCCTTACCCTGCGCCACGCCGCTGGCGTGTCGCCGGCCAGCTGCCGAAAGGCCTTCGTGAAATGGGCCTGATCGGAAAAACCGAGCCGGGCCGCAATGTCGGCCACCGTCATCTCGCTTTCCGCCAGCAGTTTCTGCGCAAGGCCGATGCGTTTTCCAAGCTGCCACTGCAGTGGCGTTTTGCCCGTTGTCTGCTTGAAGACCGTGGCGAACCAGCTTTCGGACAAGCCTACCGTCGCCGCCATCTCGGTAATGGTCAGGCGGCAATCGCCACGGGCCTCGATGCGCGAAAGGAGCTTGTTCATTTGTGCTTGCGTCAGCCTGCCATTGGCGGCCTTGCCGTCGTTTTCGGGGATATCCAGAAGACCCGCGACAATACTGCCGACGAGGCTCTCGGCATAGACTGCATGCTTCGAGGGACTTGATATCTCGTCGACCAGCAAATCCGCCAGCGTTTCTATCGCGCCGATATCCTGAATTTCGACGGGCCGGCGCAAGGCCGTCAACGCCGCCGAAGTTCCCACCGATGGCGACAGAAATCTCAGCAGCCGATCCCTGTGCATGTGCAGATTGAGATGCGAGAAGCGGCGTATGGACTTGCTGTTTGTCCACATCGGGACACCGGCGGGAACATAGATCGCTCGCGTCATGGGCCGATGATGCTGCGCGAACTCTCCGTCGTGATTCGAGATTCGAATTCGGGACGACACGTCGTCGAAGAATATCATGATGCGCGGGTCGTCGGACAGATAGTAGCCCGTGGCGCCCGACTGGCTCTCAGCCTCCCAAAAGACGCTCACCAGCCCGTCGAACTGGCGCCATTTAGCCGGCGTCACCACCCGAATGCCCTCGGTGCGCCAAATCATGGAATGCCAATAACTCAATTTTCAAATCCACTCTTGCTCGGCATGAATATTGCCGCCTGCGGACGAAACATCCCGAAAAACCTCTCACGCAATGACTTCTCCGGATAGCCCCGAAGCGTCTGTCCGGAGACCCATCTTCTATCCGAATATCCGATATAATATGAGTATTCTTATTGTGTTTACTCATCTTGACAAGCTGCCCCGCCAAAATCGCCAGTCCTAACAAGCCCGTTTTGCCTTAGAATATCAGATACTGGCTCCGCGCTATGAAGATTACGCGCAATTGTTTTTCTGAGAGGTGATGTGTTTCCGTGGCATTGCGTTTCCGGCGCCTGAAACGCAAAAAGCCTCTTGCTAGGGGCTTTTGTGGATCGCAGGGATTTTTGGTTGCGGGGGCAGGATTTGAACCTGCGGCCTTCAGGTTATGAGCCTGACGAGCTACCGGGCTGCTCCACCCCGCGTCACCAAGAATACGGACC